>VGZD01000046.1 GCA_016872715.1 Planctomycetota bacterium | reverse complement strand
CTTCGTTCTGTTCAACATCGGTGTGATGTATGCGCAGATGCGCGACCCGCGCCGGTCGGTGGACTACTTCCGCACGCTGCTCGACCGCCACCCGCACCGGCGGGACGCCGTGCTGCAACTCTTCACCGCTGCCAAGGGCCTGCATCAGGCCATCGACGAACAACCCGGCTTCGGCGAGCGACTCGTCGCCGCATGCCCCGAACTCTTTGATACGGATCGCGCGGCTTAGGGCCGTCGCGACGCATGGAAAGCTCCTCATGAAACTGTTCACGAACCAACGACCGACGGCGAATCGAGGCCTGCGAGCCCTCGCGCTGTCCATGGCCATGGCGCTCGGCGCGCTCGCGTTCTTCACGTACGCGGACTCGCCGATGGGCCTAGGCGGCACCGGCGGCGACACCGTCGGCAGCTTGCCGATGATGGCGCCTCCGCCCGGCAGCGGCATCGACGCAGGCGCGGTGACGCCCTCCGACACGATCGGCCCCGATCGTCCGGCCTTCGCCCTCGTCGGCCTCGAGTCCGAGGTGCTCGCCGCCATCGTCGACGCCTATGCGACCGGCCCCGACGGCTGCTTCGAGCGCGTCGTGCTCCCCGACGGCCGCGTGCGCTACCAGTTCCTCGGCCGCGTGAACGTGCTGCTCGACCGCGCGTTCATGTCGACCGGCCGCGTGCGCGCCCAGACCGTCGTGGGGCTGCCGTTCGTCGGCGGCGTGGCGACGATTTCGGTCGCCAACATCCCGCGCGCCAGCGAGCCGCTCGCGCTCGGGCCCAAGGATCTCAAGCTCCAGCAACTCGACGCGGCTGGCGTGCTCGATCAGATCTTCCGCTGGCATGCGCTGAGCCTCCAAGGCCAGCACCGCGTGATCTACATCAAGTCCGTCGGCACCATCCTGCGCGTCGAGCAGCGCGACTAGTTCCGCCCGCCCGAACGGGAGTTTCTGCGCGCCCAGCCGCTCCAATCGGCTGGGCGCGCGTCGTTCGTGGAGCCTTGCCCGGCAGGACTTTCCTACTGCCGCGGCCGCAGGCGGCGCGGTTCGTTCAGCGGGCGACTCACGCGGCCGCGAGTTCGTCCGAGAACCTACGGAGATGGACCCGATTTCGATGCAGGGGCCGCTGCCGCGTCCCGGCGGACGGCCGACGAGGCCCACCGCGGCTGCGCGCCGCGGGGCGCCCTTCGTGGTCGGAAGCGCGAGCGAGACGGCGATTGGAGCGACCTCGCAGGACGCGACCGAACGCGTGCACGAGGTGGACTCGATCGGCGTGCAGACGGGCCCTCGCCACCTGATCGAGCTGGCCGCGAAGCGTGCCCATTCCCTCGCCCGCCAGGCGGGCGGCGAGGGTGCGAGCGAAGCGGGCCTGCTCGCGACATTGCGGGCCGCGCTCGGCGCGGAGGAGCCGCTCGGCATGGCGTTCGAGCAGCTGGCGCGCGCGCTGGAGGCCTGCGCGACGAGCGAGCGCGCCGTGAGCGAGCGCTTGTGCCGAGCGCTCGAGCGCTGCGGATTCGTTGCCGGCGAGGATGGCGAGTCGCTCGCGCGCGCGCTGCGCGAGAGCGGGCAAGCGCGCGAAGCGCGCTGGCTCTCCGCGGGCTTCGATGAGCTGGGCGAACAAGGCACGCGGCGCGCGGACAGGCTGGCGCAGGCGCTGCTCTCGGACTGGATCGAATCGGATGATGTCGAGGCCTTCGCGGCCGAGATCGAGCGCGGGTTGCGCACGGAACTGCGAGCCGCGGCTCCCGACGCGAGCGAGCGCGCGACGCTCGAGCGCTGGTTCGCCGGCGAGAGCGTCGGCGACCTGCCGCGCAGCGTCGGTGTGCTGCTCGAGCGCGCTCTGGCGCACACCGGCTCCTCGCGGCTGCGCGACTGCCTGCTCGAGTCGCTGCGAGCCTTCGAGCTCGACACGCTTCCGCGCCCGCTCCGGACGGCGCTCGTGCGCGCCTTGGGGCGCGTGTCCGGGCCCCGGCGCGAGGCCCCGGGTGTTGCGAGCCTCGCCGAGGACCTGAAGGAGCAACTGCTGCTCGCGCGAGACGGCCTCTCGAGCGGCCCGCTGCGCTCGGCCGTGTTGCGCACGCTCTCGGCGATCGAAGCCGAGCAGTGGATCAATGTCGCGCGTCAAGCCGCTCATCTCTCGTCGCACTGGAGCCTGCCTGTGCGCAGCGGCGCGAGCTGGTCGACCGCGCACCTGTTCGTGCATCGCTCGTACTTCCGCTCGACGCTGGCCGCGACGGGCGCGTCGGCCGCAAGGCGCATGGCGCTCGCACTCGATGCGGGCGAGCTCGGCATCGTGCAGGTGGAACTGCTCGTCGGCAGCGAAGATCTCGCGTTGCGCGTGCTCGCGCCGACCGAGGCCAGCGCGAGTGCACTGCGCGCGCGACTCCCCGAGCTCGAGCGCAAGCTGGCGGGAGGTGCGCGAACGCTGCGCACGAGCGTGGCCGTGCTCGATGGCGATCCGCCGCAGGCGCTCGATCCCGTGCGCGCACTGTCCTGGCTCGTCGATCACAATGTGATCGATCTGGAGGTGTGAGCGTGGAAACGCAGGCCGACGAGCATGCACCGCTTGGATCGCGCGCGCCCGAGGAAGTCGTGCGCGCGGTCGACGCGGCGCTCGAAGCCGCCAGCGAGCTCGCGGAGCGAGTCCACCTGCCGTTCGACGGTGATCCTGACTCGCTGGCGCTGCTCTCGGGCTGCGATCTCGACGACGATCTCGACCGCGAGAGCTGCGCCGCGCTGGCCTTTGTGCTCGGCTGGATCGAGGCGACGCGGCGTGCCGCGGCGCGCTGAGCGCGAGCAGGCCGCGCGGCTCGCGGCTGCTAGACTGCGCCGTCGATGGGCCTCGATCTGACGCACACGCCGAGACTCGCGTTGACGCTGGGCGACCCCGCCGGCGTCGGTCCCGAGATCGCGCTGGCGGCCATGTCGGATGCGCGCGTGCGCGCGGCCGCGCGGCTCGTGGTGATCGGTCCCGCGCGTTTCCGTCCGAGCCATGTGCCGCTCGCAGCGCTCGAAGGTGAGCTCGATGCCGCGGCCGGAGTCACATGGATCGACACGGGCGAGCTGGGCGCCTTCGAGGTGGGGCGCGTGCAGGCGAACTGCGGGCGCGCGGCGGTCGCTGCGCTGCGCACGGGAGTCGCGCTCGCTCGCGCGGGTCGCGTCGACGCGCTCGTGACCGGGCCCGTTTCGAAGGAAGCGCTGCACGCGGCTGGAGAGAAGGTCGAAGGCCAGACGGAGCTGCTCGGTCGCTGGGACGGCGCGACGCGCTTCCAGATGATGGCGGTCGCCGGCAAGCTGCGCGTGCTGCAGCTCTCGCGGCACTTGCCGCTGCGTGCGGCGCTCGAGCTGGTGACGACCGAGCGCGTGCTCGACCACCTGCTTCTGTTCGACGAGACGCTGCGCGGGTGGGGCTTCGCGCGACCGAAGCTCGCGCTCGCGGGGCTCAACCCGCACGCGGGCGAGCGCGGCCTGCTGGGCGCGGAGGAGCAGGAGGTTCTCGAGCCGGCGGTCACACAGGCGCGCGCGCGCGGCGTCGATGTCGCGGGCCCGCTCTCGCCGGACAGCGTGTTCTTGCAGGCAGCGCAGGGGCGCTTCGACGGCGTGCTCGCGCTGTACCACGATCAGGCCTTCATCCCCGTCAAGCTGCACCTGCCGGAGCAGGGCTTGACGGTGATCGCCGGATTGAGCTTCCTGCGCGTGAGCCCGGCACACGGCACGGCCTTCGACATCGCCGGCAAGGGGCTCGCCTCAGCGCGCAATCTGGTGGTCGCGCTGCTGCAGGCCGCGGCTTGGGCGAGCGGCTCGCCGATCGCGGTCGTCGAGTCGTAGTTCGGTGCGCACGCGCAGGGCCCCTGTGCGCGCCGGCGGGCGCAGGGGCGCTAGGTGGCTGGCACTCCGACGCAGGGCGCGCGCTTCTCCGTGCGCGGGCGCTGCGCGACGCGCCGACCTCGGCCGCCGCGTCGGGTTGGGCCACGCAGGACTCGCGAGGGCGGCGCTTCCCGCCGCTGGGCGGCACCGACTCTTCCGTACACGGAAGGCTACAATGGTCGCGTCCGGTGTGCCGAAGCAGCCCGTCCGCGAGGGGTGCGAGCTTCGCTCCGCAAGACTCGAGCGCCGCATGAAGAAGAAGATCGTCCTCTACCAGCCTCAGCAGGTCGACACCACGATCGGGCCGCCGGTCTCGGGCGACATGCTGCCGCTGGAGATGCTCACGATCGCCGCCTTCCCCGATCAGGACGGCTACGAGATCGTGATCGTCGACGCCAACCTGTACGAGCCGCAGGAGAGCCACCGCCGACTGCTCGAGGCCTGCGAGGGAGCCTTCCTCTACGCGACCACCGGCATCCTCGGCTTCATGGTCACCGACGGGTTTCGCGCCTCGACCAAGGTGAGGGCGCGCTTCCCCCGCTTGCCTTCGATCATCGGCGGATGGTTCGCCTCCGTGCGCCCCGAGCTGCAACTCGCGACCGGCCTGTATGACGCCGTGGTGCTCGGGCAGGGCGAACTCGCCTTCCGCGACGTCGTCAAGGCGATCGACGCGGGCGTGTCGCTCGAGAGCGTGCCCGGACTGGCGCTGTGGCGCGACGGTCAGGTGGTGAAGACCGAGAAGCGCGCCGTCGTCGGCTGGGACCACGTCGCGAACTGCGCGTGGCACTTGCTCGACATCGCGCCCTATCGCGACCGCCAGCTCCAGCAGGGCAGTCACAAGCACATCCTGCGCATGCCGACGCCGCCCGCGATCGGCGCGCGCCGACCGTACTTCGGCATCACGTACTTCTCGAGCTACGGCTGCCCCGAGCCGTGCACCTTTTGCTGCTCGCCGATCGTCACCGACCGGCGTTGGAAGGCGATGCCCGCCGCGCGGATGCTCGACGACTTGCAGGCCCTCCAGCAGCGCTGGGGGTTCGACACGGTGCGCTTCCACGATGCGAACTTCGGCGTGCTGCAAAAGCGCACCAAGGAGTTTGCCGAAGGCTTGCTCGCGCGCGAGATGAAGCTGTGGTGGAACTCGTTCATCGAGACGCATTCCATCTTGAACTACAAGCCGGACGTGCTCGACGCGATGGCGAAGTCGGGCATGTATGTCGCCGAGATTGGCGCCGAGGCCGGCACCAACGAGATGATGAAGCGCATCGGCAAGCCGATCGTCGATGACGACAACGTCGCGGCCGCGGTCGAGATGGACCGGCGCGGCATCTGCGCTTCGGTGACCTACATCATCGGCTATCCGGGCGAGGGAACGGACTCCATGCTCGCCACGATCGACCAGTGCCGCCGCTTGCACGTCGCGGCGCCGCTCGCGCGTCCGACCGTGTGGCCCTATCGCCCGATTCCGGGCACCGCCATGTGGGACGAAGCGATCGAGCTCGGCTACCAGCCGCCGCAGAAAATCGACGAGTGGGGTTCGATCGGCGAGTACCACCTCGAGGAGACGTGGCCCGGCAAGATCCCGCCCGAAGTGGCCGAGCGGCGCAAGCTCTACCAGCACTACGTGACGCTGAGCTACGGGCTCGCGCGCGGCAAGTTCGGCTTCTGGGAGAAGCGCGCCGAAGCGCGTCTGCGCGACAACAACTGGCGCTTCGGCGTGCTCGAGGCCCGCGCGTTCGACGTCTACAACCGCATCGAACGCAAGCTCTTCCCGCGCGTCGAACTCTCGCGCTCGTGGGTCGATCCCGGCCACAAGACCGGCACCTCCGGCAACTCCGCCTCGCGCTCGAGCAACGCGATGACCAAGACCACCGCCGGCTAGTCGCCCGCGGCATCACGGTCTGCCACGGCGGGAGCCGCAGCGAAGTCGCACAGCCCAGTGGGCTCTGCGGCAGTGGACCCCCCGAGGGTTCGCCGTGGCGAACCCGCTGGCTGAAGCAGGTTCCGCGACTGTCTCGTCGGCTAGGGGCAGAGCGTGAACTCGAGTGCGCTGGAGAGCATCGTGGTCTTGGGGCTGGGTGGGTCGCGGAAGGTAAGCCACGGTTCGCTGCGGCGGGAGCCGCAGCGAAGCCGCAGAGCCCAGTGGGCTCTGCGGCAGTGGACCCCCCGAGGGTTCGCCGTGGCGAACCCGCTGGCTGAAGCAGGTTCCGCGACTGTCTCGTCGGCTAGGGGCAGAGCGTGAACTCGAGTGCGCTGGAGAGCATCGTGGTCTTGGGGCTGGGTGGGTCGCGGAACCACGCCTGCGCTTGCACGACCCCGCCAGCGGAGAAGGGCGCGCCGAGGGGGGACGAGGCGCTCGCGACGTAGCTGCTCCAGTCGAGCGAGAGCGAGCCGTTGCACTGGCCGAGTGTGCCGCCGGAGAGTTGCGCGGGGGTGCGCTGGGTCGGGGCCTTCACGCACAGGAAGCTCGAGCTCGAGCCCCACGCGAGCACCGTGCGGCCGGTGATCGAGTAGAAGATCAGGCCCTGCTTGGCTCCCTCGACGCCGCGCGCGGTGAGCGTGAATCCGGATGTGGAGCTCGCGCTCGGGACGCCGCTCGCTTCGAGCGTGGCCGTGCAGCCGTTCGTGGTCGTACCGGCCGTGCAGAATGCGACCGGAGGCGGGCAGTCCTCGCGCCAACGACTCGTGTAGACGTTCCAGATGTTGGCCAGCGCCACGTTGGAGAGCACTTGGCCCGTCGTGGTGTTGAGCGTCACGAGGTAGCTCGGCCCAACGAGGTTGCCCGGAGTCGAAGCGAGCGAAGCGCGATCACCGGTCGGCGACATGGACGAGCCATCCGCGCGCGGAACGGTCAAGCCGGAGCCGGTGTAGTCCGACACGACGCTGTTGGTTGGATGTGCGGGGTCGATCTGGATGCGCACGGCGTTCCCCGCCGTCGTATTCGACGTGGCGATGCCGACGAGTCCGTCGGGCGAGAGTGAGAGCGAGGAGCCGGAGCTGGAGAGAACTTGCAGCGACTGGTTGCCCGCTTGATTGGGATTGAAGTCGATCCAGCTCAGCGTGGACATGTCGAGCACGGCGAGGCGGGCGAAGCCCGCGCCACTGAAGAGCAACCACAGCCAGCGGCTGTCGCGGGAGAACTCGACGTCCGTGGCCATGCAGAATGCCGCCGACGCGCCGGGCACGGGAGCGGAGTGCACGATCTGCAGGAAGTTGGAGCTCGTCGGATCGGTGTCGACGATGTCGAGCGAGCCGCCCTGCAAGAGCAAGTGCGGGACGGCGGCCAAGCGGGCGTTGGGCGCGAGCCTCCAGCGCTCGCGGATCGGGCCGGAGAGCGCCGTGGTTTCGGCGATGCGCTGAGCGTAGTTCTGGCTGGTGGGGTCGATGTCGATGCAGTGGAGCTCGCTCGAGCCGGAGCCGACGAGCACCCACAGGCGGTGGTTCGTGCGATCGTGGCCGAGCCCGTAGCAGGCGCTCGGCGCGCTGTAGAACAGCGACCAGCTCGCCGTCGCACCATTCCACACGGCCCGGTTGATTCGGTTCTGGATGCTGGAGGTCACATACAGAGTCTGGCCGTAGTCGGCCCACAGAGCGTCGCTCACGTTGTCCGTGAACGAACTGCCGCCACCGCTGATGACGGTCCCGTTCGCCGCATCGACGAAGTAGTGGCGATCGGTGCTGCCCGACGTCGAGGAGCCGACGAAGACCGTCGACGACTGGGCGTGGGCGACACTTCCGAGCACGATCAACAGCGCGGTGAGAGGCCGCGGAAACGAATGCGACATGGGGTCTGCTCCTCTTGGTTCCACTCTCGAGTGTTGTTCGGTCAAATCCGGATCGTGGGTTGCGCTCGGTGCCCGCAGCGGCCGGAGGGCCGTTCGGTCGGGGGGGGCCGCGTCCCGCACTCAAGGCTAGCTCGATCGGCGCGGGCGTGGGTGTTTTTCGTCCCCCTTGGCTGGAGAAAGTCGTGCGCGCGCCTCCGGCCGGGGTCGGCCTCGGTATCCTCCGCGCCCGTCCTTTCTGGAGACTCCCGCGATGCTCTCGATGCTCCTCGTTGTGGCCCCTTGGGCGCTGCATGCCCCCGTAGAAGTGTCGGCCGACGTGCTCAGTGCCCACACGCTGGCCGAGCTGCGCTCGGTCGTCGCGGCGGAGATCTCGCCCGACGGCGCGAAGATCGCCTACGTGCTCGCCGTGCCGCGCAAGCCGCTCGTGGACGAGGATGGCGGCGCGTGGACCGAGCTGCATGTCGCGGACGTCGCGAGCGGCGCCTCGCGCGCCTACGTCGCGGGCAAGGTCAACGTGTCGGCACCGGCTTGGACTGCGGACGGCAAGCACATCGCGTTCCTGCAAAAGCGCGCGGACGACAAGGGCTCGGCGCTGTACATGATCGCGCTCGACGGCGGCGAGGCTCGGCGGGCGGAGGCGGCGGACGAGTCGATCTCGGCCTACCACTTGCACCCCGACGGCCAGCGGGTCGTCGTGGTCGCCGCGGAGCCCGAGAGCGCCGAGCGCAAGAAGCTGCGCGAGAAGGGCTTCGCGCAGGAGATCTACGAGGAAGACCTGCGTTCCTCGAAGCCGTGGGTCGGCACGTTGTTCGACGAGGCGAAGCCGGCGAAGCTCGCCGTTGCGGGGCATGTGTCGACCGCGCAGTGGAATCCGAAGGGTGACAAGCTCGCGCTCACGGTCTCGCCGACGCCGCTCGTCGACGACGACTACATGCGCAAGCGCGTGCAGGTCGTGAGCGCCGTGGACGGTGCGTGGCTCGCCAACGTGGAGAACCCCGGCAAGCTCGGCGAAATCGCGTGGAGCCCCAACGGCGAGCGCATCGCGATGATCGCGGCAGGGGACATCCACGATCCGACGGACGCGCGAGTGATGGTCGCTCCGGCGAGCGGCGGCGCGCCGGTCGAGGTGTTCCCCCTGATCGAGGGCGACACGGCGACCTTCGTGTGGCAGGGCGTCGACTCGCTGCTGTGCGTCATGCACCGCGGCGTCGAGGCCTCGTTCGAGAAGGTCGTGATCACGGACCTCGCGAACGCGCGGCCGAAGGTGCTCGTGGCGCCAGGCGGCCCGATCCTCACGAGCGTCTCGCTCTCGGAGAACGGACTGCGCGCCGCGTTCGTCGCGAGCTCGCCGACCCATCCGCCGGAAGTGTTCACCATGGCGCACGGAGAGGAGCGGCCGCGGCGCGTGACGGACTCGAACCCGATGCTCGCGAAGCTCCGTCTCGCGCCGCAGGAAGTCGTGCGCTTCAAGGCGCGCGACGGGCTCGAGCTCGAGGGCGTGCTCAACCGTCCGCTCGACGAGCACAAGGGCGAGCGCTATCCGCTGATTCTGTACGTGCACGGCGGCCCCGAGTCGCATCACAGCAATGGCTGGCTCACGGCCTATGGCGATCCGGCCCAGACGGCGGCGGCGCGCGGCTTCGCGGTCATGCACACCAACTACCGCGGCTCGACGGGACGCGGCATGGCCTTCGCGAAGTCGAGTCAGGGCGACGCTGCCGGCAAGGAATTCGACGACCTGATCGACGCGATCGACCACCTCGTGGCGACGGGACTCGTCGACAAGGACAAGGTCGCGGTCACCGGCGGTTCCTACGGCGGCTACGCGACGGCGTGGCTCTCGACGCGTTACTCCGATCGCGTGGCGGCGGGCGTCATGTTCGTCGGAATCTCCGACAAGATCTCGAAGGTCGGCACGACCGACATTCCCGACGAGGAGTTCTACGTGCACGCGCTGCACCGGCCGTGGGAGAACTGGACCAAGATGCTCGAGCGCAGCCCGATCTTCTACGCGGGCCAGTGCAAGACGCCGCTGCTCATCTTGCACGGCAAGGACGACCCGCGCGTGAATCCTGGTCAGTCGCGCGAGATGTACCGCCACCTGAAGCTGCGCAGCACCGCGCCCGTGCGGCTCGTGCTGTACCCCGGCGAAGGCCACGGCAATCGCAAGGCCGCCGCGCGGCTCGACTACAACCTGCGCATGCAGCAGTGGATCGAGCACTACTTGACCGGCGCCAAGGGCGCACCGCCCGCCATGGACCTCGACTACGCCGAAGCGAAGTAGCTCGCGGCGCGCGCGCGACATCGGACTCGCCATGAGCCAAGCCGCGCCGTTCTCGCCCCGCATCGCGCTCCTCGTGGCCGTCGTGACGGTCTCGACGAGCGCGATCTTCATTCGCCTGGCCGAGGCGCCGCCGCTGGTCGTTTCGGCCTATCGGTGCACGCTCGCGACGCTCGTGCTCGGCGCGCTCGGCTGGCGCGAGTGTCGACGCGAGCTGCGCCGACTCTCGACGCGCGAGCGCCTGCTCGCGGCGGTCGCGGGGCTCGCGCTCGCACTGCACTTCGTGACGTGGATCTCGTCGCTGTCGTACACCACGGTGGCGTCGAGTCTGGTGCTCGTGACGACGACGCCCCTGTGGGTCGCGCTGATGTCGCCGTTCGTCGCACAGGGTCGCGTGCGCGCAGCGACGTGGGGCGGGATCGCGGTCAGCGTGCTCGGCTGCGTCGTGATCGGACTGGCGGACGTTCAGGGTTCGGGCGAGGACTTCGAGTTGACGGGGAGCGCGCTGTGGGGCGATCTGCTCGCGCTCGCGGGCGCGTGGCTGTGCGGCATCTACATGCTCGCGGGGCGTCGGCTGCGCGAGAATCTGAGCCTCCTGCCCTACGTCACGGCGTGCTACGGCGCCGCGGCCGTGTTCCTGCTCGTGTTCGCGCTCGCCAGCGGCGCGCCCTTGACCGGGCACTCGTGGGAGACGCTCGGCTGGCTCGCGCTCGTCGCGCTCGTGCCGCAGATCATCGGACACTCGAGCTACAACTACGCACTCAGGTACACCAGCGCCGCGCTGGTCGCCGTCGTGGCGCTCGGAGAGGTCGTCGGGGCGACCCTGATGGCGTGGGCGTGTCTCGACGAGCAGCCGACCTCGCTCGCGCTCGCGGGTGGGGCGTTCGTGATCGGCGGCGTCTTGATCGCGCTGCGAGCGGAACGCGCGGGCGGCTGAGGCACGGGCGTTGCGGATCGGCGCCCGCCGTCTATCGTCTGGCTGGCTCAAGCATAGGAGAGTCGATGATCACGCACGTCGTGTTGTTGAGGATTCGCCGTGACGTTTCTCAGGCCAAGGTCGATGCGGTCTTCGCCGCGCTCGCCGATTTGCGAACGCGGATCCCGGGCCTGCTCTCGTTCTCCGGTGGCGCCTACACGTCGCCCGAAGGGCTCAACCGCGGCTTCACGCACGGTTTCGTGATGACGTTCGAGGACGCCGCCTCGCGCGACGCGTACCTGCCCCATCCCGATCACGAAATGGTCAAGGCGATCGTGCTGAACGTGCTCGATGGCGGCGTGGACGGCGTGGTGGCCTTCGACTATGCGTCCTGAGCTCGCCACGGCAGCGCTCGCGGCACTCTGGGCGTGTGCGTCGAGTGCGGACGAGCCGCGCGCGGCGGTCGCCCTGACCGCGGCGCCACAGCGCTCGATCCACTTCGAGCGCGCTCAACTCTCGAGCGACTTCACCGCGGAAGGCGCGACGTTCGGCGACCTCGACGGCGACGGCGCGAACGACGTCATCGCGGGGCCGTACTGGTACAAGGGGCCGAGCTTCGATCAGCGCTTCGAGCTCCATGAGCCGCAGACGTTCGATCCCTCGCACTACTCGGACAACTTCTTCGCGTGGACGGATGATCTCGACGGCGACCGCTGGCTGGATGTGATCGTGGTCACGTTTCCGGGCCAGCAGGCCTACTGGCTGCGCAACCCGCTCGGTGATCACAAGCGCGCCGAAGCACACTGGGAGCGGCACGAGATTGCGCCCGCGGTGGACAATGAGTCCCCGCACTACGTCGACCTGACCGGCGACGGAGCGCGCGAGCTCGTCTACATGACGCGCGGGCGCTTCACGTGGGCCGAGCGCGACCCGCGGGACTGCGACGCGCCGTGGAAGGAGCACTCCTTCTCCCCAAACTACAAGCTCGGGCCCTACGTGCACGGTCTGGGTGTCGGTGACCTCGACGGCGACGGGCGCAAGGACGTGCTGTGGAAGAACGGCTGGTTCCAGCAGCCCGAGTCGCTCGTCGGCGACCCGCCGTGGAAGCACCACGAATTCAGCTTCAGCGCCCAACATGGCGGCGCGCAGATGCTCGTGTACGACGTCGATGGGGACGGCGACCGCGACGTGATCACGAGCCTCGCGGCGCATGAATTTGGCCTGTCATGGTTCGAGCAGGTCCACGATGGCGGCGCGCTGACGTTCGTCGAGCACCGCTTCATGGACGACGAGCCGAGCGACAACGCGCAGGGCGTGTGCTGCTCCGAGTTGCACGCGCTCGACCTCGTCGACGTCGATGGCGACGGGCTGGACGACGTCGTCACGGGCAAGCGCTGGTGGTCGCACGGGCAGGCGGGCGATCCGCAGCCGAACATCCGGCCCGGGCTGTACTGGTTCGGGCTCGTGCGTGGCGCGAACGGGCCGCAGTTCGTCGCGCACCTCGCCGATGACCAAAGCGGCGTCGGCACGCAGGTCACGACCGGCGACGTCGACGGCGACGGGCTGGTCGACATGGTCGTGTCGAACAAGCGCGGCACGTTCGTCGTGAGCCAGCGGCGCTGGACGCAGGCAGAGTGGCTCGAGCACGAGAATGCAGCTCCAACGCTCGATTTCGAGGGCGGGGACGTGCGCGGATGGACAGCGGACGGCGATGCGTTCGCGCTGCAGCCGATCCAAGGCGACACGGTGAAGGCGCGCGGCCGCGAGCCGAGCCTGCACGAAGGCAACTGCTGGATCGGCGGCTACGAGAAGCTCGGCGACGGCTCGACGGGCACGCTCACCTCGAATCCGATTCGCATCGAGGAGCCGTTCGCGAGCTTCCTCGTCGGCGGCGGAGGCAGTCCGGCCACACGCGTCGAGCTGGTGCTCGCCGAGCAGGGCGAGGTGATCTTCAAGAGCTCCGGCGCCGACTTCGAGTCGCTGCAGCGGGTCGTCGCGGATCTGTCGAAGTGGCGCTCGCGTTCGATGCGCATTCGGTTGGTCGACGAGGAAAAAGGCGGCTGGGGGCACCTCAACTTCGACGACTTCCGCTTCCATGCCGAGCGGCCGAGTTTCGACGCTCCCAAGGGCGTGCCGTCGATTCGGCCCTGGGACACGGTTGCGAATGCGGGGCTTGGCGCAGAGGCCGCGGCGGCAGCGATGACGGTGCCAGAGGGATTCCATGTCGACGTGATCGCGGCGGAGCCCGATGTGCACCAGCCGATCGCGCTCGCGATCGACGATCAGGGGCGCCTGTGGGTCGCGGAGGCGCACACCTATCCGGTGCGCGCGCCCGAGGGGCAGGGCCGCGACAACATCCTCGTGTTCGAGGATGCGGACCACGATGGTTCGTTCGAGAAGCGCACGGTGTTCGCGAGCGGGCTCAATCTCGTGAGCGGTCTCGAGATCGGCTTCGGCGGCGTGTGGGTCGGTGCGGCGCCGTACTTGCTGTTCATCCCCGACGCGAACGCTGATCTCGTGAGCGATGCCCAGCCGCAGGTGCTGCTCGACGGCTGGGGTTTCGAGGACACGCACGAGACGCTCAACGCGTTCACGTGGGGGCCCGACGGCTGGCTCTACGGTTGCCACGGCGTGTTCACGAACTCGCTCGTGGGCAGGCCCGGGACGCCGAAGGAGGAGCGCACGCCACTCAACGCGGGCGTGTGGCGGTATCACCCCACGCGACATGAGTTCGAGGTGTTCGCACACGGCACGTCGAATCCCTGGGGCGTCGATTTCGACGAGCACGGCGAGGCGTTCGTCACGGCCTGCGTGATCCCGCACCTGTTTCACATCGTTCAGGGAGGGCGCTACGAGCGACAGTCGGGAGCGCACTTCAACGAGTACACGTTCGACGACATCAAGACGATCGCCGACCACCGCCATTACGTGGGGGCGAGTCCCCACGACGGCAATCACCGCTCCTCGGACGCGGGTGGTGGGCACGCGCACTGCGGGCTCTTGATCTACAAGGGCGAGCAGTTTCCCAGTGAGTATCGCGGCGGCCTGTACTTCGAAAACATCCACGGCAATCGGATCAACCACGACGTCGTCGAGCCGCAGGGCTCGGGCTTCGTCGGCAAGCATGCGCCAGATCTGCTGCTCGCCAACGATCGCTGGTTTCGCGGCATCAGCTTCAAGGAAGGGCCGGACGGGTCGGTGTACTTCATCGACTGGTACGACAAGCAGGCCTGCCATTGGACCGATCCCGGGATTTGGGACCGCACGAACGGGCGCATCTATCGGTTGCGGTATGGCGACCTCCGCGTCGGATCGGCGCGCGCGACGCGGCCTGAGCCGAAGGCTCGCGCAACCGAGGGTGTCGCTGGCCCTGCGATCTTGAGGCAATTCAGCGGCGATGCGTGGTCGCTCGATCTCCGTCGGGACAGCGACGCGGCCGCGACCTTGTCGACGTCGACGCACTCCCGCGAACGTGCCTGGTGCGTGCAACTCGCACTCGAAGACAAGCATGCGAGCGTCGAGCTTCAGCGCGCGATGGAGGTGGCCTCGGAGAAGGACCCATCACCCCTCGTGCGGCGCTACCTCGCGTCGGGCTTGCAGCGGCTTGCGTTGGAGCAGCGTTGGGAGATCGCGAAGCACCTCGCGGCGCACGCGGAGGATGACGGCGACCCGAACATCCCGTTCCTCGTGTGGTACGGCGTCGAGCCACTCGTGGCGGCGAATCCGGCGCGCTCGCTGTCGCTCTTCACGAAGTCCAAGCTCGCGCTCGTGCGCCGCAACGTCGTGCGCCGTGCGGCGGCGGATCCGACACTGCACGAAGCGCTCGTGCGTCATCTCTCGCTCCCCGAGCAGGAGGAGGCGGTTGCGTGGCAACTCGAAGTGGCCGCTCTCGCGCTGCGCGACCAGCGCGGGCTCGCGATGCCCGCGGGTTGGCCGGCGTTGCGAGCGCGCATCGAATTGGGGGGCGAGCTGCGCGCTCTCGACGCTGCCGCCAAGATCGCCACTGCGTTCGGCGATACGCGCTCGCTGGAGGGACTGCGACGCGTGGTGGCCGACAAGGGTGCTCGAGCCGAGGAGCGTTCGCGTGCGCTCGCGACGTTGGTTCAGGCCCGCGATCCGCAGCTTCGTCCGCTGCTGCCGGACCTCATGGTCGATGCGGCGACGCGGCCTGAGGCGTTGCGCGCCTTGGGGAGCGTCGGCGACGTCGTGGCCGCGCAGGTGGCGCTCTCGCTGCACGAGAGTCTGACGCTCGAGGAACGTCGCACGCTCGTGGACGCGCTCACGACGCGCGCGGAGCTTGTGAGCATCCTGCTCGACGCGCTCGAGGCGCGCAGGATCGAGCGCGGCGAGATCGGCGCGTTCGCGGCACGCCAGATCGAGAGTTTCGGCGACGCAGGGCTCACGGCGCGCTTGAATGCGCTGTGGGGGAGCGTGCGCGCGACGCCGGAGGACAAGCAGCGCAGCATCGCGAGCCATCGCGAGCGCATGAGTCCCGCGATCGTGGCGGCGGGCGATCGCGCGCGCGGGCGCGAGGTGTTTTCGCGCACCTGCCAGCAGTGTCACGTGCTGTTTGGGGCGGGCGGCGACGTGGGGCCCGAGCTCACCGGGGCGAATCGCACGGATCTCGAGTACCTACTCTCCAACATCGTCGATCCCAGCGCCGTGGTCGGAAAGGACTACCTCTCGACGCTGGTGTGGACGAGCGACGAGCGGCTCGTGAGCGGCATCGTGCGCGAGGAGACCGCCTCGTCGCTCGTGCTGCGCACGGAGCGCGAGCGCGTGGTGATCCCGAAGTCGGAGATCGAGTCGCGCCGCACGAGCGCGCTCTCGACCATGCCGGAGGGGCTGCTCGAGACTCTGAAGCCCGACGAGGTCGTCGATCTGTTCGCGTACGTGCAGGGGTCCAGTCAGGCGAATCTGCTCGCGACGCCGCTGAACGCAGCGCGACTCTTCGATGGCCGGACGCTGGAGGGCTGGCGCTTCGCGGACGGCGTCTGGACGGTCGAGGACGGCGAGATCGTCGGACGCGGGGCGTTGGCGCGCAACTCGTTCCTCGTGAGCGAGCTCGAAGTGCGCGACTTCCGACTCGAATTCGCGGTGCGGCTGGTAGGCGACGTCGGCAACTCGGGCGTGCAGTTTCGGTCCGCCGTGCGAGCCGACGGCGACGTGGCGGGCTATCAGGCCGACATCGGGCCGGGCTGGTGGGGCAAGCTCTACGAGGAGCACGGGCGCGGCGTTCTGTCGGACGCCGCGGCGCACTCGCCGGTGCATCCTCTGGAGTGGAACCGCTATGAGATCGAGGCGCGGGGAGCGCGCATCGTCACGCGCATCAACGGTGTGGCGTGCGTGGAGCTCGACGATCCCGCCGGTGCGCGCGCGGGCGTGCTCGCCTTGCAGTTGCACTCTGGGGCGGCGACCGAGGTGCGCTTCCGCGAGCTTCGACTGACCGTGCTGCGCTAGTTTCCTGCGCTTTCGCCCGCGACCAGCGCACGGGCCGAGCGACGGGTGCGCGGAGGTCGATGCATGTGGCTGGAAGGGGGACTGGCGCTGTGCTTGCTCGCGGGTGCGCCCGAGGTGGGCAAGCGCGAGCAGCGTGAGGCGTTCGAGGCGCTGGAGACTCAGGCGCGGGATCGCGATCCGGACAAGCGACGCAGCGCGGTGCGGGCGTTGGCGGAGTTCGGCGGGAAGGAAGCGTGGACGCTGGTGCTCGGTGCACTCGCGGATTCGGAATCCAAGGTGGGCGATGCAGCGCAAGAGGCGCTGGTGAAGCTCGCCGATCCGCGCATCGCGTTGGAGTTGTTCGGCAAGCAGGGGCTGGGCGCGAAGGACGAGCGCGTGGCTCTGCGCGTGGCGGAGGCACTCGGGTCGCTGGCGTTGCCGCTGGAGGGGGAGAAGCTCGCGCGAGAGCTCGCGTCACGAGACGGCGAGCGCGTGCGCGCGTTGCTCGGCTCGATCGAGCGGCTCGCGCGCGAGCGCCGGATCTGCGGGCATGCGGAGCGCGTCGTCGAGGCGGTCGAGCGACTCGAACGCTCGGGCTGCGATCCGTGGGTGTCGGCGACGGCGCTGTGCACGCTCGGCGAGCTCGCGCCAGAGCTGGCCTGTCGGCGTGCGACGGAGGCGCTGCGCGATTCCTCGCCGCTGCGCCGCTGCGCCGCGGGGCACGTGCTCGCGCGGCTGAAGTCGCCGAGCGCGCTGTCGGGGTGCTTGGTGTTGGCGCGCGACCGCGAGCCCATGGTGCGGTTGCGTGGAATCGAGTGTCTGGACGCGCTGGGGACGCGGGCGGCGATGCTTGCGATCGTCGCGCGCATCGGGGAGGAGCCACGCCTGCGCCTGCGGTGGCGCGCGGTCGATCTCCTGCAGCTCACGTCGGGACTCAAGCACCGGCTGGATCCGCGTCCATGGCAGCTGTGGGCCGACGCCCTGCCGGAGGGCACGGTGTCGCGCCGCGGTGCGCTCGCGTCCGCAGGGCAGCGCGCCGAGCCGGCGCAGACGACGCGCGCGAGCGGCTTCGCGGGGCTGGCGCTCGTCAGCGATCGCGTGACCTTCCTGTTCGATTTCTCCGGCTCGATGTGGATGCCCATGGCGGACGGCCGCGTGCCCAAGGACGTCGTGACCGAGAAACTCAAGCTCGCGCTCGAAGCACTGCCGGAGTCGACCGCCTTCAACTTGATTCCGTACACCAACGTAGCGATCCCGTGGTCGCCCACCCTGCGACCCGCGCGGCGCAAGGACATCGCCGAGGCGCTGGAGTGGTTCTCGCGCTGCCGCGAGAAGGGGCGCGGCAACTTCTACGACGCGGCGCGACTGGCGTGGCTGGATCCGGACGTCGACACGATCGTCGTGCTCACGGACGGTGCACCGACGGGTGGACTGCACAGCGACATGGACCTGATCGTCCCCCGGCTCGTGGAGCTCGCGCGCATTCGGCCGGTGATCGTGGATTCGATTCTGGTCGACGCTCCGCCGGGCGCCGTGCGCCGCTGGCGCGAGCTTTCCGAGCGCACCGGCGGACGCCTGCTCGAAGTGGACTTGGCGCGGCCGTGAGCGCGGCGGTCGGCGAGGCACCGGCGCGGCCTGAGCGCGCCGACGTGGCTCGCTCAGGCCGCGAGGGGGGCGCGCTCGTTCGTCGTTGGATTAGACGTCGTTGGATTAGACGTCGTTGGATTAGAGGTGGAGCGCGCGGCCGTCGACCGCGAGCGCGGCTTCCTTGACGGCTTCGGCGAGGGTCGGGTGCGCATGGCAGGTGCGCGCGAGGTCCTCGGACGAGGCGCCGAACTCCATCGCGGCCACGGCCTCGGCGATCAGGTCGCCAGCGCGGGGGCCGACGATGTGCACGCCGAGGATGCGATCGGTGTCCCTGTGGGCGAGGATCTTGACCTTGCCTTCGGTGGCGCCGAGGGCCTTGGCGCGACCGTTGGCGAGGAACGGGAAGGCGCCCTTGCGGTAGGGGATGCCCGCCGCGGCGAGCTCCTCTTCGGTCTTGCCGACGCCGGCGACTTCGGGATGCGTGTACACGACGTTGGGGATCGCGTCGTAGTTCACGTGGCCGTAGCCGGTGACGATGCGCTCGACGCAGGCCACGCCCTCCTCCTCGGCCTTGTGGGCGAGCATCGGACCGCTGATCACGTCGCCGATGGCGTAGATGCCCTCGGCGCTCGTGGCGAAGTGCGCATCGACGGGAATGCGGCCGCGCGCATCGAGCGCGATGCCGACCGTGTCGAGGCCCAGACCGTCGGTGTGCGGCTTGCGACCCACGCAGACGAGCACGCGGTCGCAGTGCAGCGACGGCTGCCCCTCGATTTCGACGAGCGCCCCGTCGCCATCCTTGCGCGCGCGCGTGACCCGCGCGCCGAGGCGGAACTCGAGGCCCTGCTTGGCGAGGATCTTCTGCGCTTGCAAGGCGATCTCGGCGTCGTTGGCGGGCAGGATGCGGTCGAGGAATTCGAGCACCGTGACCTTGGCGCCGAGGCGGCGCCAGACCGAGCCGAGCTCGAGGCCGATGGCTCCGGCGCCGATCACGACGAGGTGCCGCGGCACGGCGGGCCACGAGAGCGCCTCCGTGCTCGTGCCGACGCGGTCGCCGTCGAGCTCGATGCCCTTGGGCGTCGCGCTCGTCGAGCCGGTGGCGATCAGCACGTGCCGGGCCTCGAGACGCTCGCTCGGCTGGCCCTGCGCGTCGAGGACCTCGACGCGCGTGGAGCCCGCGAGGCGGCCGAGGCCTTCGTAGCGCGTGATCTTGTGCTTCTTGAACAGGCCCGCGATGCCCTTGGTGAGCGTGTCGACCACGCCGTCCTTGCGCGCGAGCATGGCCTTCAAGTCGAGCTGCACGTCCTTGGCGACGATGCCGTGGCTCGCGAACGAATGCAGCGACTCGTGGAACAGCTCGCTCGACTCGAGCAGCGCCTTGCTCGGGATGCAGCCGATGCGCAGACAGGTGCCACCGAGTCGCGGCTCCTTCTCGATGCACGCGACATCGAGCCCGAGCTGGGCGGCGCGGATCGCGGCGACGTAGCCGCCGGGGCCGGCCCCGATGACGACGAGGTCGTGGCGCTTGGATTGGGGTGCTCGCGGATCGGCCATCGCTCAGACCTCGAGCAACAGGCGCGTCGGGCTTTCGACGAGCTCCTTGATGCGCTTGAGGAACGTGACCGCCTCGCGCCCGTCGACGATGCGGTGGTCGTAACTCAGGGCGACGTACATCATCGGGCGGATCACGACTTGCCCTTGGATCGCCATGGGGCGCTCTTGGATCGCGTGGAGTCCGAGGATGCCCGACTGCGGAGGATTGAGGATCGGCGTCGAGAGCAGCGAGCCATAGACGCCGCCGTTGGAGATGGTGAACGTGCCGCCGGTGAGCTCGTCGATGGTGAGCTTGTTGTCTTGGGCGCGCTTGCCGAACTCGCCGATGGCGCGCTCGATGTCGGCGAGGCCGAGCGTCTGGGCGTTGCGCAGGATCGGCACCACGAGTCCCTTGCCGCCGCCGACCGCGATGCCGATGTCGCAGTAGTGGCGGTAGACGATGTCGGTGCCGCGCACTTCCGCGTTGACCTGCGGGATCTCCTTGAGCGCCTCGACCGCGGCCTTCACGAAGAAGCTCATGAAGCCGAGCTTGGTCTTGTGGCGCTCGACGAAGCGCTCTTGGTGCGCCTTGCGCAGCGCCATGACCTCGCTCATGTCGATCTCGTTGAACGTGGTCAGGATCGCGGCCGTGCTCTGGGCCTGCACGAGGCGCTCGGCGATGCGCTTGCGGATCGGCGTCATCGGCACGATCTCCTCGCTGCGAGCACCGCCAAGACGCGCGGGTGCGGCGTTCGTCGGCGCGCTGGCCGCGGCGCTCGCGTGGCGCTGGACGTCTTCCTTGAGCAGCCTCCCGCCCGGGCCGCTGGCGGTGACCTCGGAGGCGGAGAGCCCGCGCTGGGCGAGCTCGCGCGCGGCGGAGGGCATCACGACCTGCTCGCCCTTGGCGGCGGCGGGAGCCGACGGGGGAGCGCTGTCCGGCGCCGCCGTCGAGGCCTTGGCGCTGGGCGGGGGTGGCGCGGGCGGGGCACCGACCTCGAAGTAGCCGATCACCTCGCCCACCAGCGCCCTGTCACCCTTGCGCTTGAGGGTCTTCACGACGGCGCCAGCGCCGGGCGCGGGCAGCTCGACCGTGACCTTGTCGGTTTCGATCACCACCAGACCTTCGTCGGCGCGCGCGAGCTCGCCCGGCTTCTTGAGCCAGTCGCCGAGCAGCACTTCGGTGATCGACTCGCCCACGGAGGGCACCTTGAGTTCGACGGGCATGGAGGGCTGGTCCTTGTCTTGGAGTCGGGCCGTGGAGCCAGCGGGCGGCGCGAGGGCGGACTCGCCCCTCGCCGCCTGCCGGGGGTCATGCGGTGGCGAAGGCGCGCTCGAGGAGCGCGGCTTGTTCGAGGCGGTGGCTCGCGGGCGAGCCCGTGGCGGGCGACGCAGCGGCGCGACGCGCGAGGCCGCGGAAGCGTCGGCCGCACAGTTGCTCGCCCCAGCGCGCGCGCAGGAAGCGCCACGCTCCGGCGTTTTCGGGCTCTTCTTGCACCCAGACGACTTCGGCGCGCTCGGCATACGGCGCGAGGGCGGCGCCCAGCTCGTCGTCGGACAGCGGGTAGAGCTGCTCGACGCGCAGGATCGCGACGTCGAACGCCCGACGCTGCTCGCGCTCCGCCTCGAGTTCCAAGGCGATCTTGCCCCCGCACAGCACGACCCGGCGCACGCAGGTTCGGTCGAGCTCGCGCGCGTCGGCGAGGATGCGCTCGAAGCGGCCTTCGACGAAGCGCTCGAGCGGCGAGACGCACACGGGGTTGCGCAGCAGGCTCTTGGGCGTCATCACCACCAGCGGCTTGCGCCACGGGCGCAGCACTTGACGGCGCAGGCAGTGGAACAGCTGCGCGGGCGTGGTCGGCGTCACGACTTGGATGTTGTCGTCGGCCGCGAGGGCGAGGAAGCGCTCGAGGCGCGCGCTGGAGTGCTCGGGCCCTTGACCCTCGAAGCCGTGCGGCAGCAGCAGCACGAGGCCCGAGAGGCGATTCCACTTGTCCTCGGCGCTGACGATGAACTGGTCGATCACCGGCTGTGCGACGTTGGCGAAGTCGCCGAACTGCGCTTCCCAGGCGACGAGAGCGTCGGGGGATTCGAGGCTGTAGCCGTACTCGAAGCCGAGCACGCCCGACTCCGACAGCGGCGAGTTGCGGATGTGGACTGCAGCGGCGCCGCCGCCGAGCGACGAGAAGATCTCGTGCTGGCGGCCGTTTCGATAGTCGTGCAGGACGGCGTGGCGATGGCTGAAGGTGCCACGTTCCGCGTCCTGACCGGTCAGGCGCACGCGGTGTCCGGCCGCGGCGACGGACGCGAGCGCGAGCGCTTCGCCCGCGGCCCAGTCGAGCGGTTTGGCGCCGCTCGCCATGGCGCGGCGCTGCTCGAGCATGCGCGCGAGCTTGGGGTGGACCGTGAAGCCCTCGGGCGCGCGTGCGAGTGCGTCGAGCAACTCCGAGCAGCGCGCCCGATCGAGCGCGGTGTCGGCCTCGGGCACGTTCGCCTCGTGGCCGCCCACGTAGTCCTTCCAGCGCGAACCTTGGTGGGTCTTGGCCGCGACGAATCCGGCGGCGTGCGCCTTGGAGAGATCCTCCTCGAGCCGCGCGCGGCGCTCGCGCGCGATCGTCTCCGCCTCCTCGCGCGTGACTTCGCCCAGCCGCAGCAGATGTTCGAGGTAGCCCTCGCCGACGGGTTCGCGCTGCGCGATGGTCTGGTAGAGCAGCGGGTCGGTGAAGCTGGGCTCATCGCCCTCGTTGTGACCGCGGCGGCGGTAGCCGTACATGTCGATCACGACGTCGCGCTTGAAGCTGGCGCGGAAGTCGAGCGCGAGCCGCACGACCTGTGCCACGGCCTCGGGATCCTCGCCGTTCACGTGGAAGATCGGGATCTGCAGCATCTTCGCGACGTCGGTGCAGTAGGTCGACGAGCGCGAGTCCTGCGGGCCGGTGGTGAAGCCGATCTGGTTGTTGACGATCACGTGGATCGTGCCGCCCGTGCGGTAGGCGCCGAGCTCGGAGAGGTTGAGCGTCTCCTGCACGATGCCCTCGCCGGCGAAGGCCGCATCGCCGTGGATCAAGAGCGCGAGGCTGCGAACGCCGTCGCGGTCGCCGCCGCGGTCTTGCCCGGCGCGCACGCGCCCGAGGGCCACCGGGTTCACGAACTCGAGGTGGCTGGGGTTGAAGCACAGGGACAGGTGGATGCCGTGCCCCGACGGCGTGGCGTAGGTCGAGGCGAAACCCTTGTGGTACTTCACGTCGCCGCGGCCCATGTAGAGCTGCGGATCGGCGTCGGCGAACTCGCGGAAGATGTCCGCCGCGGGCTTGCCCATGATGTTGGCGAGCACGTTGAGGCGGCCGCGGTGGGCCATGCCGATCACGACCTCGTCGATCTTCTGCTCGCCGCAGTGCTCGAGCGCGAGGTCGAGCAGCGGGATCAAGCTCTCGCAGCCTTCGAGCGAGAAGCTCTTGGCGCCGAGGAACTTCTTCTGCACGAATTCCTCGAACAGCACGGCGTCCTGCAGCTTGACGAGGATGCGCAACTGGCGCTCGCGCGAGACTTCGAGCCGGTTCTCGCAGCGCTCCATGCGCTCTTCGAGCCAGCGCTTCACGCCGATGTCGTCGATGTGCATGTACTGCACGCCGATCGAGCGGCAGTAGGTGTTGCGCATGCGGTCGAGCACCGAGCGCAGGGTCTCGATGCCTCGGCCGTGGAACGTGCGCGCGCTGACCTTGCGGTCGAGGTCCTGGGGGAAGAAGCCGTAGTAGGCGGGCTCGAGCTCGGGGTGCGGCGGGCGCGGCAGGCCGAGCGGGTCGATGTTCGCGATCAGGTGGCCACGCACGCGGAAGCCGCGGATCAATTGGTCGGCGCGGTCCTGAAGGTCGGCGACGCTGGCCTCCGCGCGCTCGCGGGGCGTTTCTCCCTGCTCGTGCAGCGGCCGCGGCGCGCTCGCGGCGGCTTCGCTGGCCGCGGCGCCGAGCTTTCCGCTCTGGGCGTCGAAGTAGGCGCGCCAGTCCGCCGAGATCCCGTTGGGGTCGCGGAGGTACTCGCTGTAGAGGCCCTCGACGAAGGCCAGATTCAGGCTGCTCTGCAGGTTCGAGTCCATGGGGCGGAGTTCGGGGCCGGCGCAGGGCATCCTGAGCAGCGGCCAGCCGAGTTCCGAGGGGCAAACAGGATAGCGAACGGGCTCTCGTGGCGGCAGGGCGCAGTGGGCGCGGCCGAGGCGGTCCGAGGCGGTCCGAGGGGGCCCATGGGCGGCGCGTCGAGCGGGTTGCGGGGCGCCGGGCCGCGCGGTCGGGGCTACGCGGTCGGGGCTACGCGGGCGGCCCGACGCTCGCCCGCGCGCCGCATGCGGATGCGTCCGCGAGCGGTGCTCCGTCGAGGTCGAGCTCTCGCACGGCCTGCGCGAGGCTCTCGAGCTCCGCGCGCGGTCCCACCGCGAGCACGCGCAGGTCGCTCGGGTGCAGGTGCGCGCGGGCGAGCTCGGCGAGGTCGGCAGGCGCGAGCGCCGCGAGTCGGCGCAGGCGCTCGAGCGGGTAGTCGTCGGGCCAGCCGAAATGCTCGACGGTGTGCACGAAGCTCAGCCGCGCGGAAGCCGTTTCGAATTGGCGCGCGAGTCCCTGCTCGAGGGCTTCGCGAGTGAAGGCCAGCTCGGCGTCGGTCGGGCCCGCGAGGTACTCCGCAAGCTCGCGCCGCACTTCGCGGATCGACTCCGCGGTGTGGCGCGACTGCACCGCGAGTCCGACCGTGAAGGACCCTCCGCCGCGGCGTGCCTCGAAGCCCGAGTGCACGCCGTAGGTGAAGCCGCGTTGCTCGCGCAGGTTGAGGTTGAGTCGGCTCGAGAATTGTCCGCCCAAGGGGTAGTTCATCGCCGCGAGCAGCAGCCAATCGGGATGGCTCGCGGCGACCGCGCGGTGGCCGATTCGCAGCTCGGTCTGCGCGGCGAGCGGCCGATCGACGCAGTACAGACCCGCGGCCGCCGCGCTCGCAGGCAGGGCTTCGAAGCCGGAGGGCGCCGCGAGCGCGCTGGGCCAGCGGCGCACGAGCGGATCGAGCCAGTGGGCCGCCTCATCGGCGCTCCAGTTGCCGACGAGTGCCACGCGAGCGCCGCGCGGATCGAGCGAGCGCTCGTGGAAGGCTCGCGCGCGCGCGACGCTCGCCGCCGCGATCGTGGCCTGCGTGCCGAGCGCGCTGTGGCCGAGGCTCGTGAGCGGTCCTTCGAGCAGCCGATCCCAAGCCCTGTCCGCCACACGCGCGGCTTCCTCGCCGCGGCTGCGCAGCGCCGCCAGTCTCAGCGTTCGAACGCGCTCGAAATCGAGTGCGTCGAAGCGCGGCTCGAGCAACGTATCGATCAGGAGCTCGAGCGAGGGACCGAGGTGGCGGTCGAGCGCGCGCAGCGAGAGCGTCAGGGAGTCCTCGTCGACCGCGGCGTGCAGGCTCGCGCCGAGGTAGTCGAGCGCGTCGACGAGCTCGACGGTCGTGTGCTTGCGCGTGCCTTCCTGCAGCAGCTTGGCGACCAGCGACGCGAGCCCGAGTTCGTCGAGCCGCTCGCGCGAGCGACCACCCCCGACGCTGATCTCGATCAGCGTCTCCGGCGTCGCGCTGGCGCGGCACGTGGCGAGCGCGAGTCCGTTGTCGAGCGTGCGGCGAACGATGCGCGGCAGGCGTGCTTCGAGCGGGCCCGAGCGCGGCGGCGCGGTGCGCCGGTCGAGTTTCATGCCTGCCTCCCGCGCACCGCGGCTTGGGGCTGGCCTGCGGGGACGACCGACAGCAGCACGCAGGGGCTGTCGAGCAGGTGGCGCGCGAGCACGGCGCGCACGTCCTCGGCGGTCGCGGCGACGACGCGCTGTGCATGCGCGGCGAAGGCCGCGGGATCGCCGCGCAGGACGTCCGAGAGCACCAGCGCCTGCGTGCGGTGGGAAATCGAGTCGAGCGCGCGCACGAAATCCGCTTCGTGGCGATGGCGCATGCGCTGCAAGAGCGCGGGATCCACGCCTTGGCGACGCACGTCGTGCAGGAGCTCGAACGTGCGCGCGCAGATTCGCTCGAGCCCGACTCCCTCCGCCGCGGTGATCGTGATCGTGAAGCGGCCCGCGACCTCGCCGCAGAACGAGCCGCAGGTGACGCCCTTGGCGAGCAACTCGTCGATCATGAACGCGCGATCGAGCACGGACGCGCGGCTCGCGGAGAGCACCATCGCCAGCATCTCGAGCGCGGCCTCGTCGGCGGAACCGGCTGGTGGCGTGGGCCACGCGAGCGTGAGCTGCGGCAGCGCGACCTTGTCCTCGACCGTGAGCGCGACGTCGCGCTCGAGCCGCACGGGCCGCGCGCGCGGCGGCGTCGGCTCGGGGCCGCGCGGCAGCTCGCCGAACCAGCGCTGGGCGAGCTCGATCGCGCGCTCGAGCGAGACGTCGCCGCCCAAGCCGAGCGTGGCGTTGTTGGGCCCGTACCAGCGACGGAAGAAATCCGCGACATCGTCGAGCGTCGCCGCGATCAGGTCCTCGTGCGAGCCGATCGGCAAGTGCGCGTAGGGATGCCCCGCGGGAAACAGCGCCGCGGCAAGCGCCTCGTTCGCCTTGGCGTACGGACGCTGCTCGTAGTTCTGGCGCTTCTCGTTGCGCACGACGTCGCGCTGGTTGTCGAGCTTGGCCTGCGTCATCGCGTCGAGCAGGAAGCCCATGCGATCGCTCTCGAGCCACAGGGCGAGCTCGAGCTGGTTGGAGGGCACGGTCTCGAAATACAGCGTGCGATCGAAGCTCGTGTTGCCGTTGAGCGTGCCGCCCGCCTGCGTCACGTGCCGGAAATGCCCGTCGGACGCGACGTGGCCCGAGCCCTGAAACAGCAGGTGCTCGAACAGGTGCGCGAAGCCAGTGCGTCCGGCTTCCTCGCGCGCGCTGCCGACGTGGTAGGCGACGTAGACGGCCGCGATCGGCGCGCTGGAGTCGGGGTAGACGACCAATCGCAGGCCGTTGGACAGGACGTGGACGTGGTGGCGCAACTCGCTGCCGAAGGCGCGCGCGGCGAGCGGAGCGGCTCGAGCGGGAGTCATCGCCGCCGATCTTGCCAAATGCACGCTGCCGATGCGCGCGGCACGCGAGTGCTCGGGCCGCAGCGCTCGGACGAGCAGCGGGAGCGCGCGAGGAGCGTGCGCGCGGAGCTCAGTCCCAAGCGCGCACGAGCGCGAGGCGCACTTCGCCCTCCGCGCGCCCGTCCTTCCAATGCGTCCAGCGCGTGTCGAGGCGCGCCGCGCTCGTGAAGCGGATCTCCGCGGCGTGCATGTGCGCCGTCGCGGGGCCGATGTTCGCTCCACCGGCGAACTCGAAGCGGATGACGTCGGGCTCGGCGCTCGCGCGGGCCAGCATGCGCGGCTGGTTGCCGAGGCAGTAGTGCACCAGCGCGAGGGCGCCGCCGTCGAGGTAGTAGACGGTCGCCATCTCGTGGGGGGTGCCGCAGAAGACCGTCTCGACGAGCGCGGTGCCGCCGCTGGTCACGCGGTAGCTCACGCGCGTGCGCGAGGGAGCATCACCTTCGCCCGCGAGCGCGACCCAGTCGCCTTCGAGGCGCTTGAGACGCTCGAACTGCTCCGCGGCGCCGGTCGCGGGGAACGTGTGGCTCGCGGTGGACGCGCAGGAGGCGAGGGCGACGATCGGCAGCAGCGTGGAGGCGAGGCGCATGGCCGAGAGATTGTAGGAACTCGCTCGCGCCCCGCCGCAAGCTGGGAGTCACACTCGCAGGATCCGCGCGGCGGCCGTAGGGTGGGGGAGCGCGCCGATCGCGCGAAAGGAACTCGGTCCCGATGAAGTGGCTCGTCGCCGTCTCGCTCGCTCTGTTCTCATCCCTCGCAGGCTGCATGGGCGTGGCGACGCGCGCACAAGTGCCCGCGACGCTCGAGACATGGGACTCCGATGGAGCGGCCAGCACGATCGGATTGGTGGCCTACAAGGACGCCGGGCGCTCGGCGGATGCTCCGGCGCCCAACCCCGAACCGGCGCCGAGCGAGGCCGCGGCCGCTGTGCCCAAGGACGCGCGGCAGGTGATCTACAGCGCCACGCTGTCGATCGTGGTGCTCTCGCCCGCTCTGGCGCAGGCCTCGGTCAAGTCCTTCGCGGAGGCCCTCGGCGGCTGGATGTCGGAGAGCGACGCCCGCGCGATCACGGTGCGCGTGCCCGCGGCGCAGTTCGAGCCGCTGCTCGAGCGCATCGGCCAGCTCGGCGAAGTCGTCGATCGGTCCGTGCGCGCCGAGGACATCACCGAGACGCTGGTCGAGCTCGACCTTCGCATCGACAACGCCCGGCGCGCGCGCGAACGCTTGCTCGCGCACCTCGAGAGGAGCGAGAAGATGGAGGACACGCTGCGCATCGAGGCCGAGCTCGCGCGCGTGACGGTCGAGCTCGAGGCGCTCGAGGGCCGCGCGCGTTACCTGCGCTCGCAGGTCGCGATGAGCACGATTCGAGTGGCCTTCGATCGCTCGCCGTCCGCACCGCGCGGCGAGGGTCCGCTCCTGCCGTTCGACTGGATCGCGCGATTGGGCAACGCTCTGGTGGCCGGATCGGTCGAGGGACGCCCCAAGCGCCCCAGCCTGTTCGCTGGCGGGCCGCGCTTCGAGCCGCCGAGCGCATTCTTGCGCTACTACAGCGACCGCGACACGGTCGAGGCGATGAACGCGGACGGCGTGCGCATCAAGGTCCACCGTGAGGACAACTACGACAAGGGCGCGCTCGCCTTTTGGGCGAAGCTCGCGCGGGCGGAACTCGTGCGCTCGCGCGCGCTGGTCGTCACCGCGGAGCGCGAGCTCGGCGAGGATCGCGCGCTGGTGGCGGGTTCGCGCGAGGTCGCCGGCGTGCTCCACGACTACCTGCTCGTGATCGCTCGCACGAAGGACGATGTGTACAGCTTCGAGGCGTGGGGGCCGCGCGAGCTGTTCGCGCCGCTCGCCGCGGAGATCGAGGCGAGCGCGCTCTCGCTGCGGCGCTGAACGCTCGCCAGTTACATTCGCCAGAGACGCTCGCCAGAAACACTCGCCAGATCGGACCCGAGCGAACCCGAGCGGCTCGGCGCTCTCAGATCGCGGCGTCGCGGAACGTCACCATCTCGCGGCGCGACTCGTCCCACAGCTTGAGGCGCAGGTTGCCGATCACGTCGCGCGGCCGGAGCGTCGTGCGAATCGGATGCTGCAGCTCGGGCAGCTCGGCCATCGCCTGCGGCAGGCGGTAGAAGGGGATCTGCGCGTTGAGGTGGTGGACGTGGTGGAAGCCGATGTTGCCCGTGAAGAAGCGCAGCACCGGGCCGGTTTCGAGGTAGCTCGACGTCGCCACGGACGCCGAGTGGTAGTCCCAATCGTCCTCGTCGGGCACCTGCATGCCGACGAAGTTGTGCTGGGAGTAGAACAGGTACGCACCGATCATCCCCGCGCTCACCACGGGGATCAGGTACAGGAACAACAGCGGCTCGAAGCCGCCGTAGATCGCGAGCAGCGGGGCGCCGATCAGGTGGCACAGCAGCGCGGCGGCGGAGTCCCAGTACTTGCGCGGGTCGTTCTTGAGGTTGGTGAAGCAGATCGAGTAGGCGAAGACCGTCAGGATCGCGAACAGCATCGTCAGCGGGTGGCGCGCCACGCGGTAGAACAGCCGGTCGCCCTTCGAGGCCTTGCGCCACATCTCGGTGGTCAGCAGCGGAAAGGAGCCGGTGCTCGTCTCCGAACGCTTGCCGACGTGCTTGTGGTGGTAGTTGTGCCCGTAGCGCCACGCGTTCGGGGGCGTCATCAGGATCATCCCGAGCACGAAGAAGATGCCCTCGGCGACCTTGGAGCCCTTCAGGATCGCGCCGTGCATGAAGTCGTGGAACAGGATGAACGCGCGCACGAAGACCAGCGTCGCGAGGATCGACGCGGCGAGCTGCACGGGCCACCAAGGCGCTGCGCCGGCCGCCACGAGCGCGCCCACGAGCAGGGAGACGGTCGTCGAGAGGTGCATCCAGCTGCGGCCGCGCGAGTCGAACGCATAGCGTTCGGTGGCGCGCAGGAGCTCCCGCCCGGTGCGCAGGGGCGCCGCGGGGGCACCGACCGAGGGACACGGGTCGGCTCGACGGACTTCGGAGTGGGGTGTCGCGGGGGAGCTGACGGCCATTTGCATCGCGCCACTATAGGAACGCGCCCCGCGCGATGGAACCGCGGCCTCGCACGCGGGAAGTGCGGCGTTC
Source organism: Planctomycetota bacterium (assembly GCA_016872715.1). GTDB lineage: Bacteria > Planctomycetota > UBA1135 > UBA1135 > F1-120-MAGs118. The sequence continues at coordinate 1,267 of VGZD01000046.1, read as the reverse complement.
GGGCCTCGGGGCCGCCCCGAGCGTGCTACCTTGCAACGTCGCCCGACGATGATGCGTCCCCCTTCGAATTCCGCAGCGATTCCCGCGCCGCTCGACTACGCGTCGGGCTCGATCGAGCGCTGGTGCGCCGATTTCGTGCTCGCCACGGACGTCGCCGCGAAGCTCGCGCCCCGCTCGGCCCCCGACCCGCGGCGCGCGGAGCACTGGACCGTGGCCCCGCGCGCGCTGCGGCTCGCCGCTCCGAGTCGGCCTCCCACCTGGCGCGTGACCTCGCGCAGCCCCTCCGCGCCGCGTCCCGAGAGCCTGCGCGATCCCGCCGCCCGCGCGCGGCTCTGGCACACCTTCGCGCACCACGAGCTGCAAGCGGCCGAGCTGTTCGCCTGGGCGGTGCTCGCGTTCGCCGACGCGCCGCGCGAGTTTCGCGCCGGACTCGTGCGGCTGTGCGAGGAGGAGCTCGCGCACCTCGCGCTCTACCGCGCGCTGCTGCGCCGCGACGGACGCGATTTCGGCGACGAGCCCGTGCGCGATTGGTTTTGGCAGCGCGTGCCGACCTGCGCGACGCCCGCGTCCTTCGTCGCGCTGCAAGGGATCGGCCTCGAAGGCGCCAACTTGGAGCACGCGGCGCGCTACGCCGCGGCGTTCCGCGCCGCGGGCGACGAGGAAGGGGCGCGCGTGCTCGAGCAGGTCGAGCGCGACGAGATCTCCCATGTGGCCTTCGCCGTCCGTTGGTTTGCCCGCTTCCGTGGCGCGCCGCTGGACTACGACGCATGGCGCGACGCCCTGCCTTCGCCGCTCACTCCGGCCATCCTGCGCGGGCGCGAGCTCAACCGCGCCGCGCGCCGCACGGCGGGCCTCGACGACGCCTTTCTCGCGCGCCTCGAGTCGGAGCCGCTCGAACGCGGCGTCGCGGGGAGCGAGGCGCGAGTGTGAACGAGCGCGAGCCGCTCGCGTGGGTGCTCAACCTCGACGCCGAGGTCGAGCTCGCCGCATCGGCGCGCTATGCACCGACCGCGCACGTGCGAACCATCGTGGAGCGCGAGCGAGCGCGCCTCGTCGGCAGCTTGCTCGGGCCGGGCGACGTGCTCGTCACGCCGGAGCTGCTCGCGCGCGCTCCGCAGGCCGCCGCAGGGCTGAAGGGCATCGCCTGGAGTCCCACGCCCACGGCTCTCGCGCTGCTGCGGCGCGCGGGCGCGCGGCTCGACGCCGCGCCGCCGCTGCAAGTCCTGCGCGAGGCGAACGCGCGGCCCTTCGCCGCCGCCGTGCGCGC
>VGZD01000045.1 GCA_016872715.1 Planctomycetota bacterium | reverse complement strand
CCGGACTCGGCGCGCTCGCGGCCGCGGGCGCGGCGGCGCTCTCGGCGCGGCTCTTCGGAGCGCGCGCGGGCCTCGTGGCGGGCTTGCTCATCGCGCTGCATCGACCGTCGATCTGGTTTTGCGCGCTACTGCTGAAGGAAAACCTGTTCGTGCTCGTGCTCGTCGTCCTCGCGCTCGGAATCGTCGCCACGCGCGCGAAGGCGCTGGACCCTGCGCGCTGGTTCGGTCTGGGGTGCCTCGCCGCGATCGGCGCTCTCTTGCGCGGCAACCTGCTCGTGCTGTTGCCCGCTCTCGCCCTCTGGCCCGCGGGACGGGCGCTGGTGGCGCGCCGCTGGACGGTGCGTGTGCTCGGCGACACGCTCGCCTTCCTGCTCGGCGCGGCGCTCCTGCTCACGCCCGTCGTGCTCCGCAACCACCATGTCGGCGGACGATTCGTGCTGTCGACGAGCGGTGCGGGGACCAACTTCTACGGTGGCAACAACCTCGACAACCCCTACGGGCTGGCGAAGGAGTTCGACTGGGTGCGCGGAATCCCCGAGCACGAGGCGGGGGACTGGCGGCGCGAGGCGAGTCGGCGCGCGGGCCGCAGCCTCGATGCGACCGAGTCGAGCGACTTCTGGATGCGGGAGGCGCTCGCTTCGATCGCGGCCTCGCCGCGCGCCCACGCGCGCATCTTCTGGAACAAGCTGCGGCTGACTCTGGGCAGCTACGAAGTGCCGGACAACCACTTCCTCGAGTGGGACGCGCGCTACCTGCCCGTGCTCGCGTGGCCGCTGCCGGGCTTCGCGCTCGTGGGCGTGCTCGGGATCGCCGGCGCGCTGTCGATGCTGCTCTTGCGCGCACGGATCAGCTCGTTTTCCAATCTCGGCGGAGCCATGGAAGTCGCGCTGTTGCTCCTGCTCTACATCGGGACCGTGGTGCTGACCGTCACGTCGGAGCGCATCCGTCTGCCGATCGTGCCGTTGCTCGCTCCCTTCGCTGCCCTGTCCGTGTTGCCGTGGAGCGGGGCGGGTTCGGGGCTCGCGACGCTGTGCGCGCGAGTCGGACTGCTCGGTCTCGCGGCGGGACTGGTGCTCACCCCCGTGATGAGTGCCTCCGAGGGCGCGGAGGACATGGACGAGCGCGACCACAACCTCGCTGTCGCGCTGATCGTGGCCGGGGATCTCGATCAGGCGGCGAGTGTCGTCGATGGCCTGCTCGAACGACGCGGCGACTCGGTGCGCGTGAAGCTGCTCGCCGCCGATTTCGCGTATCGGTTGGCCCGCCGCACGCTCGATGCCCTGCCCGGTCGAGCGCGCGTACCCGCCGAGGCGGGCGAGCGCATCGAGCGTGCTCTGCGGCTGCTCGAAGGCGTCGTCAAGCGCGGCAATGCGGAAGAGCGCTATCGCGCGCATGTGCTCGCCGGTGCGATTCGCCAGTACCTCGGACACTGGTCGCTCGCCGAAGCCGAGTACGGCGCCGCGCGGGCTTTCGACGCGGAGGACCGCGATCTGCGACGGAGGATGGCGGTCGTGACGGCGGAACTGGCGTTGAAGACGAGCGTTCCCAAGGAACGCACACGGCGTCTCCAAGAGGCTCTCGCGCTCGTCGACTCCCTGCTCGCCGAACAAGACGAGCCCGAGCTGCGCGACTTGCGCTCGCGCTTTGCGACCGCGCTGCAAGCGCAGTAGCCGCTAGCTCGCGGCCGAATCGGCGTGCTCGAACTGCAGGGTGAAGAGGCGCGCGTAGATCCCACCGCGGCGCAGGAGTTCCTCGTGCGTGCCGCTCTCGCGCAGCTCGCCGCGGTGCATCACGAGGATGCCGTCCGCGCGGCGCACCGTCGAGAGCCGGTGCGCGATCACGAGGGCGGAGCGGCCTTGGAGCAGGTTTTCCTTGGCTTCCTCGATGGCCTGCTCGGTCTCCGAGTCGACGCTGGCGGTCGCTTCGTCGAGCACCACGAAGTGCGGCTCGCCCGCGAGTGCGCGAGCGATGGCGAGCAGTTGACGCTCGCCGGTCGACAGCGTCGCTCCGCGCTCGGCGACCGGCGCGTCGAGGCCGCCTTCGAGGCGCGCGATGACCTCGGATGCGCGACTCGCGTCCAGCGCGAGCTGCAGCGACGCGGCGCTCACTTCGGCGCGCTCCATGACGAGGTTCTCCCGCACCGTTCCGGCGAACAGGAAGTCCTCTTGCAGCACGAGGCCGAACTGCGAGCGCAGCGCGGCGAGGTCGAACTCTCGCAGGTCGACGCCGTCGATCGTGATGCGACCGCGCGTCGGTTCGTAGAAGCGCAGCAGCAAGTTGACCAGCGTGCTCTTGCCAGCGCCCGTCGCGCCGACGACGGCGATCGTCGCGCCGCTGGGAATCTCGAAGCTCACATCCCGCAGCACCGGCGTTCCGCTCAGGTACTCGAAGCTCACGTTCTCGAAGCGCACGTGGCCCGCGCGCGGGGCCGCTCGCCGCGCGCGCTCGGGCGGCGGGGACACGATCGCGGGCTCGGTGTCGAGCACTTGGAAGATGCGTTCCGACGAGGCGAAGGCGGATTGGAGGATGTTGTAGCGCTCGCCGAGCTCGCGCACGGGGTCGAGCAACTTGTTGACGTACAGCCAGAACTGGAAGAACAGCCCGACTTGCAGCGCGCCCGAGGCGATGTCCACTCCGCCGGCCCAGACCGTCGCGGCCTGAATGCCGTTGACGACGAGGTCGAGTGCTGGAAAGAACAGCGCGAAGAGCAGGATCGTCCGCACGTTGGCGTCGAGGTAGCGATCGAGCAGACTCGCGAAGCGCTCGCTCACGCGCCGCTCGCGGCGGAAAACCTGCACCACGCGCACGCCCGAGAGCACCTCCTGCAGGTAGCCGTTGAGGCGCGAGAGTCGACCGCGCACTTCGCGGTGCGCGTTGCGGGCGCCGCCGCGGAACACGATGCTCACTCCGACGAGCAGGGGCATCAGGAGCGTCACGACGAGCGCGAGCTTGGCGTTGAGCACGAACAAGACGACGAGCAGGACCGCGATGCGGAGGCAGTCGAAGCCGAGCGTGACGAGTCCCGACGTGAACATCTCGTTCAGGTTCTCGATGTCGCTGGTGACGCGCGTGACGAGCGAACCGGTCGGTCGCTGGTCGAACCACGCGAGCTCGAGCCGCTGGATGTGGCGGAAGACCTTGGTGCGCAGGTCCGCGATCACGGTCTGGCCGGTGCGACCGAGGTGCGCGACCTCGAGGTAGCGAAAGCCCGCCGTGAGCGTCGCGCAGCCGAGATAGGCCGCCGCCCACAGCCACAGCTCGCGCAGGCGCTCGGGGGATGCCGGAGCGTTCGGGTTCGCCGCGCGCTCCGCCACCGCGGCCATCACGGGGCCGTCGATCGCCTCGCGCAAGATCCACGGCCCCGCGAGTTCGAGCGCGAAGAGCACCGCGAGCACTCCGAACGTGCCCGCGAACAGCTTCCAGTGCCCGCGCGCCTCGCGCGCGAGGCGCAGCGCGAGTCGGACGTCCCAGACCTTGCCGGCGACGAACTCCTCGGGTGCGTCGTCGTCCTCCCAGACGCGCGGCCGCTCGGCCTTGGGATCGGGCTTGCTCACAGGCCCGCGAGCTCCGCTTGGACCTGCTGGCGCTTCCACGTCTGCGCGTACCAGCCTTCTCGTGCGAGCAACTGGGCGTGCGTGCCGCGCTGCACGATCCGGCCTTCGTCGAGCACGATGATCTGGTCGGCGTGGCGAACCGTGGACAGCCGGTGCGCCGCGAGGATCACCGTGCGCCCGTGGCTCGCGGACTTGAGGTTGCGCACCAACTGCGACTCGGTCTCCGTGTCGACCGCGCTGAGTGCGTCGTCGAGCACGAGGATGCGCGGATCGCGCGCGAGCGCGCGCGCGATGGCGGTGCGCTGGCGCTGCCCGCCGGAGAGCGTCACGCCGCGCTCGCCAATACGCTGGTCGCGTCCCTTGGGAAAGCGCTCGAGCTCGCCCGCCATGCAGGCGCGCCGCGCGAGTTCGTCGATCTCCGCGTCGTCGAGCTCGCGCTCGGCGCCGAACGCGACGTTGTTACGCCACGTGTCGCTGAACAGGAAGCTGTCCTGAGGCACGTAGCCGAGCGCGCCGCGCAAGGTCGAGAGCCTCAGGCGCCGCACATCGACGCCGTCGAGCAGGACCTCGCCCCGTGCGTCGAAGATGCGCGCCAACAAGTTGAGCAGCGTGGTCTTCCCCGCACCGGTCGGACCGACGATGCCCAGCACGCTGGCGGGCGCCACGGCGAGGTCGATGTTCGAGAGCGTGGGCGTGCGCGCGCCGGGATAGGTGAAGGTCACGTCGCGCAGCTCGATGCGCCCCTGCACCTCGCCGAGCTCGATCGGCTGCGCCGGTTCGTCGATTTCGCGCGGCGTGGCGAGCAACTCCTGAATGCGGCGCGCGCTCACCACGCTGCGCGGGTACACGCCGACCATCCAGCCGAGCGCGATGATCGGCCAGAAGACCTTGGCGGTGAGGTCGATGAACACGAACAGCTCGCCCGCGGGAAGCGAGCGGTCGATCATCGCCGCGCCGCCGACGAGCAGAATCGGCAGCAGGGTGAGGTCCTTGCTCGTGTAGGTGATGGCGTGCGTGATGCCGCGCGCGCGCGCGAGCTCGATCTGGTGGTGCAGGTTGCGCCGCGAGCTCTGGTCGAAGCGCCTGGCCTGCTGTTCCTCGCGGCTGTAGCCCTTGACGACGCGCGTTCCCGCGAAGCTCTCCTGCGCGCGATGCCCGATCTCCGCCAGCGTCTCCTGCACCGCGAGCGAGTGGCGCTCGAGCCGCGCCGACATCCACCACATGCCCGCTCCCATGCACACCAGCGGCACCACCATCCACAGCGCGACGGTCCAGTCGAGCAGCATCAGGTAGCCCAAGCTCGAGGGCACCATCACCAGCGCGCCCGCGACGTACATCAGGCCGGGGCCGAGGAACATGCGCACGTTCTCGACGTCGCTGGTGAGCCGCGACACGAGATCGCCGGAGCGAGTGCGGACATGGAAGGACGTCGGCAAGGAAACGAGCTTGTCGAACAGGTCCTGCTTGAGGCGCACTTCGACCCAGCGCGACACGCACACCAGCCACCACCGCTGCAGGAAGCGGAACGTGCCGCGCAGCGCCGACACGCCCAAGAGCAGCCCGACCAGTCCGAGCAGGAAGTCGGAGTCCGAGCCCGTGCGCAGCCGGTCGAGCGCCTGGCCGATGAGTCGCGTGATCCACACGTCGCCGAGCGACGCGAGTGGAATGCACGCGAATCCCGCGAGCAGCGTCCACTTGTGGCGCAGGAAGCGCCGGAACAGCGCCGCGAGCTCGCGCACCGCTAGCGCGCCTCGCCGCGGACGATGGCGAGCTCGCGAGCGATGCGCGCGAGCTCCGCGTCGAGTGCCGCGCTGCCCTCGCGCGCGGCGGCGCGCAGCGTGGGGAAGGCCAACGAGCTGTAGCCGTCCTCGACGTTGGGCGCCCACAGCACGTTGCGGAACCACTCGCGACCCGCGAGCGTCGGGCGGTTGAGCACGCGGTAGAGGTCCGGCTCGGCGCTGCGCAGCGGGTCGGTCGCGACGGCGGCCACGACGAGCTCGAACTCGCGCGCGAGGCGGTCCGCTCGCTCCCGACCGAACCACGTCTCGTCTCCGAGGGCGCGCGCGCGCACGGCGAACGAGCGCGCCGCCTCCGCGGCGTCGAACGACACGCTCGCGTCCGCGAGTTGGCCGAGCAGCTCGGCGAGGAATTCGCCCGCGAGCTCGTGGCCGACCCAGCCCGGGTCGAGGTGGTCGCGCACCATCGAGTAGTCGTCGAAGCTGGCGTGATACTGGCCCCCGGAGTGGCCTCCGAAGCCGGGCTCGAGCACGGGGATGCCGAGATGGTGAGCGAACACGGCGTGGTCGGAGCCAGCGCCCGGCAGGCCGAGCTTGGGCGTGAGATCGTTCGTGCGCGCGCACCAGTCCTGCCACAGATTCGTGCTCGCTCCGGCGACGGACACGCGCTCGGCTGCCGCGCGCAGCAGGCGCAACACGCCCGGCGAGCCGCCGCCGGAGAACTGGGTTCCGGCGATGGATGCGTCGCAATTGACGTAGGCGACACAGCGACGCCGCAGCGCCTCGGCGTTGGCCTCGCCCCACTCCGTGCTGCCGATCAGGCCGAATTCCTCCGCGTCCCACAGGCCGATCACGAGCGTGCGGTGGGGCTTCCAGCCCTGCTCGCGCCGCGCCGCGAGTCGCTCCGCCGCGCGCACGAGCGCGACGCAGCCGCTGGCGTTGTCGTTGGCTCCGCGCACCCACGCGTCTCGGTGGCCGCCGGCGATGACGAGCTCGGGGTCCTTGTCCTCGCTCGGCAGTCGCGCGATCACGTTGCGGATGGTGCGCCGCTCGCGCGGCACGTCGAGCTCGAGCTCGACCTCGACCGGTCCGGGGCCGACGGCGGCGTCGAGTCGCGCGAGCAGCGCGCGCGCCTCGCGCGCGCCCAGCGGCGTGCACGGAATGCGCGGCAATCGCGCGTCGAGCTCGCCCTGCGTCAGGCGCGGCGCTTCCTCGCCCGGCCGCGGCGAGGCCCAGCCAGGCGTGCTCGGATCGCCCGCCGCGCTCGCGAGCGGCAGGATCGACCCGCGCTGCCCATCCCAGTCCGGCTTCCACGGGCCGTCGGGCCAGACCGCGCCGCGCTCGCCACCGTCCCCGGACGACTCGCTGAACAGCAGCAGTCCGACGCAGCCGTGTTCCGAGGCGAGATCGACCTTCACGCCGCGATAGGCGCGACCGTAGCGCGCGAGCGCGATCGCCCCGCGCACGTCGATCTTGCGCTGCGCGAGCGCCTCGTAATCCGCGCGCAGGCCGAAGCCGACATCGACGACCTTGGCGCGCACCTTGCCGCTCGCCGTCCATGCGTTGTAGAGCGGCACGTCGCCCGGCGGCAGCGCGTCGGCGTCGTAGCGCTCGATGCGCGACTCGAACGGCTCCTTCGCGGCCGCGTTCTCGAACGCGCGCACGCCGATGCGGCGCGGGAGCGAGAGCAGGACCACGCGCTCGTCGAGCTCGACCTGCCAGCCCGCGGCGCGCAGCTGCCGCGCGGCGACCTTGGCGCCCTGCAGCCCGCCGCTCGTGCCCGCCAGACGCGGCTCGGCCGCGAGCTCGAGCATCAACTGACGCGAGCGCGGGGGAGCACTCTCCTGCGGTGCGCTCGAAGCCAGCGCGAGGGCCAAGAGGTGGGCGAGAGCCATGGCGTGGCCCCGAAGTCTAGGGACTTCCCGCGCTCAGCGCGCGTCGGCGATCTCGACCTTGTCGGGCGTCATGCGGTACAGGCTCGTCACAACCTCGCCGCTCTTCGCTTCGCCCACTTCGAGCTTGCCGCGGATCTCGATGGCATCGAAGTACGAGTACTCGACGCGCTCGTCGCCCGCGAGGCTCACTTCGACCCACTCGTTCAAGCGCGGCACCATCCCGAAGCAGCAGCCGCCGGGATAGTTCGTCAGGAGGAACGTGCGCACGCCTTCGTTGTCGAAGTCGATCGGCTGCATGTAGCCGACGATGAAGACCTTGGCTCGGTCGAGCGCGCGCACCTCGGGCGGGATTTGCGCGCCGCCGGCGGCGCCGGGGGCGACGATGCCGGTCGTCTGCGACCACTCGTAGTCGTAGCTGGTGAGCAGCTCGAACTTGACCTCGCGATAGCCGTCCTTTTCCCGCGGCGGATCGACGGGCGGCGCGTCGGCAGCGAGGTTGATGCCGTTGGCGCCGGTGAGCGTGACGACCTCGGGCGGCAACTTGGCCTTCGTCGTGGGCGCGCTGGCGATCGGCTGACCGCGCACGTCGCTCGAGGGCTCGACGTCGCCCGCGCGCTCGTCGGAGCAGCCGCCGAGCAACGCGAGCGCCGCGCTGAGGAACACCTTCCGCATGGCTAGCTGGTGGGGCCGAGATCGCGTGCGACCTCGACTCGGTAGGCCTTCCACGCCGGAATGACGCCGCACGCCGCTCCGAGCGCCACGAGGCACAGCGGCACGAGCGCGAGCGAGGCGTGCCCCGCCGCGGGATCGAGCACGATGCCGGTCTCCGCGCGCAGGATGTCGCGGGCGACGAGCAGGATCGAGGCGTACACGGCAAATCCGCCGAGGGCGCCGAACGTGGCGATGGCCGCGGCTTCGAGCACGATCACCGTCGAGAGTTGGCCGCGGCGCGCGCCGAGCGCGCGCAGGATCGCGAGCTCGCGTCGGCGCTGGTGCATCGCGTCGTACAGGCTGGCGACGATCGACGCTGCGCCGACGAGCATCGTCAGCGCCGCCACGAGCGTCAGCACGCGATCCATCCATCCGAGCTTGTCGAACAGCTCCGCCATCACCCGTGCGATCGGCCACGCGAGCGTCGCGTCCTTGCCGTTCTTGTTGAACTCGCGATCGAGCTCGAGTCCCAGCTGCGGCGAATCGAAGGCCAGCAGCACCGCGCTCACTTCCTTCACCGCGTCGGGAATCTCCTCGTCGTGCTCGGCGTGGTACTCCTCGCCGCCGCCGCGCAGCACGTGCCCGCCCATGCGGAACATGCCTTCGATCGGGATCCACACGCAGCGATCGAGCGGCGTGTTGGTGGGGGCGAGCACTCCGACGACCACGTAGTCCTCGTCGTGCTCATGGCCCTCGTCGACGCCGTGCGAGGGGTGGATCGCCGAGCCCACGCGCGCGAGGGTGCGCGCGGCGACGAAACTCCCCAGAACCGCCTCGCGCAGCGTCTCGTCGAAGATGCGTCCCCGTGCGATGCGCGGCGTCCGCGTGCCGAGCAGTTGCGCATCGAACATGCGCGCGTCGGTGCCGACCACGCGGAATCCGCGCCAGTTGTCGCCGACGGCGTAGGGAATCGCGGCGCGCACTCCCGGCCGCGCGCGGACCTCCTCGTAGGTGCTCCACGGCAGGTTGCCCGGCGACGTCTCGAGGTGGAACACGCTGTTCAGCACGAGCTGCAGCTGGCTGCCGCGCGCGCCGAGCACCGCGTCGAAGGGCGTGCTCTCGATCGTGAAGGCCGTGCGGCTCTGCGCGCCGATGGCGAGCACCGCCATGACGAGCCCGCTCGCGAGGGCGAGCGAGAGCGCGGTCACGCTGGTCGAGAGCGCGTGCTGGCGCAGGCTGCGGCGCGCGAGGAGCCACAGCGAGTAGCTGCGCGCGCTCATGCCTTCGCCCCCAGCGCGGCGGCGCGGTTGAGCGTGGCAAGGTCGAGCACGCGCTCGAAGCGCTCGACGACGCGCTCGTCGTGCGACACGACGAGCAGCGCGGCGTCGTTCTCGCGGCACGTGTCGCGCAGCAGCGCGAGTGCGGCGTTGGCGTTGTCGCGGTCGAGGTTGCCGGTCGGCTCATCGGCGAGCACGAGCTGCGGCGCATTCACGAGCGCGCGCGCGACGGCGACGCGTTGCTGCTGGCCGATCGAGAGCTTGTGCGGCAAGTAGTCGAGCCGACCGAGGAGTCCGACGCGCTCGAGCAGCTCTCTCGCTCGCCCGACCTTCGCCGGACCCGCGAACATCGACGCGAGCGCGACGTTCTCGAGCGCGCTGAAACCGTGCAGCAGGTTGAAGGTCTGGAACACGTAGCCGACGTGCCGCGCGCGCCACGCGTCGCGCGCGGCCTCGTCGAGCCGCGCGACGTCCTCGCCCGCGACGCGCACGCTGCCCGCATCGGGCCGCACGATCCCGGCGATCACGTGCAGCAACGTCGTCTTGCCCGTGCCGCTGGGGCCGCGCAGCGCCACTTGCTCGCCCGGTGCGAGCGCGAGCTCCGGCACGTCGAGCACCTCGATGCGCGCGCCGTCCGGCGCGGCGTAACCCTTGCGCACGTCCGCGAGTTCGAGCACCAACCTCGTCATGGCGCCATTGTGACGCACGAGGGCACGCGCGTGCTAGGTTCCCCGTGCATGGGACAGGTGCTCTTCGACGCGGTGCTGTTCGATCTCGACGGCACGCTGGTCGCCACGGAGGCCTTCTGGGCGGTGGCGGCCGAGCGCGGCGCGCGCTCTGCCTTCGCGCAACTGGGCCTCGCGCGCGAGATGCCGAGTCCGCGCGAGTGGCTGTCGATGGTGGGCCTCCCGCTCGCACAGGGTTTTGCCGCGGTTTTTCCCGACCTCGAACCGCGGACGCGCGCGCTCGTCATGGAGCGTTGCGTCGAGGAGTCGCACGTGGCGCTGCGCACCGGCGGCGCGGTCGAGATGACCGGCGCGCGCGACGTGCTCGCCGATCTCGCCGCGCGCGGGATCGCGCTGGGCATCGCCTCCAACTGCGCGCAGGCGTACCTCGACGCGCTGTTGCGCGAGCTGCGGTTGGGAGAGTTCGTGCGCGAGGCTCGCTGCCTGCAGTCGCCCGGCGTCGGCGACAAGGCCGACATGATCGCCGACTTGCTCGCGGCGTTCGGCACGCGCTCCGCCGTGATGGTGGGGGACCGAGCGACGGATGCGCAGGCCGCGCAGGCCAACGGCATTGCGCACGTTCATCTCTCGTGCGGGTACGCCCTCGCGGATGAGCACCCCGAGGCGCACGCGCGCATCGCGTGTCTCGCGGAACTCGTGCCGTGCCTCGAGCGCCGCGCCGCGTGGATCGAGCGCGCGCTCGCTCCGTGGCTCGGCGGCGGCGCCGCGACGCTCGGCATCACGGGCCTGTCGGGCAGCGGCAAGACGCTCTTCGCCCGCGACCTCGCGCGCGTGTGCGCCGCGCAGGGTCAACCCGCCGCGGTGGTGGCGCTCGACGCGTTCTCGCGGCCGCAGGCGCAGCGCGCGGATCCCCCGCTCGCGCACGCCGACCTGCTCGCGCACGCCGACCCGCTCGCGCACGCCGACCCGCTCGCGCACGCCTTCGACCTCGCGGCCCTCGAAACCGCACTGCTCGCGCCCCGTCGCCGCGGCGAGCTCACCCTGCCCCGACCCTCCGGCCCGCCCATCCCCGCCGGTGCCACCCTGCTGCTCGAAGGCCTGTTTCTCGCCGATCCGCGCCCGCGGGGAGCACTCGACGCGCTCGTGCGGCTCGAGGTTCCCGAGGCGCTCGCGCGCGTGCGCCTGCGCGCGCGAGAGCCCGTTCCGGCCCGGCGGGAGCGCCTCTTGAACCACGACCTGCCGGTCCAGCGCGCCTTCGACGCACGCCATCCCGCGCTCCCCGGCGACCTGCGTCTTTGCGCCGCCAATCCGCTCGGAGAAACGCCCTCCTGACGGGGCGCGGGCGGCGCGCCGTCCGCGCGCAGCGCCGGTGGGTTGATGCGCCGCCGCCCGCTCGCTATTCTCTTTCCCCCCTCCACGGGCACCGGGCCCCTCGACGCGCGCACGTCCGCCGCTCGATGCCGGCCCCCTGTACCTCGCGAGCTCCGCACGATGGATCTGACCCTCCCCCAGCGCCTTCAGAAGTCCGTCTCCGGCTCCTTCCACAAGACCGCGCTGCTGCAAAAGCGCGTCCGCGAGCTGATTCGCGGAGCCTCGCCGCTGTTCGAGACTCGCGAGAAGCACCCGATCAAGATCGCCTTCCAAGAGATGGAGCGCGGCCTGATCGAGCTGATCCCCGAGGAAGAGACGCCGCCGCCGACGCTCTGAGCGAGCGTCGCGTTCCGGCCGTTCGTTCACGGCCTTCAGCCATGGCCGCCCCGGTTTCGGAGCGCGAGCGAATCGAGGCGCGGCTCGAGCGCGGCGGGTTCGCCGTCGAGCTGCTGCGAGCGCCGGAGCTGGTGTTTCGTGCGCTCTCGTCGCTGCGGCGAGCGGGCTACGACCGCGGCCTGATTCCCTCGGCGCGACTCGACGCGCCCGTGGTGTCGGTCGGCAACCTGAGCGCCGGTGGAACGGGCAAGACGCCGTTGGTCGCGTGGGTCGCGCGCGAGCTCGCGCGGCGCGGGCGGCGCGTGGGGCTGCTCTCGCGCGGCTACGGCGCGCGCGCCGGCGCCCTCAACGACGAAGCGGAGCTCCTGCGCGAGCTCTTGCCGCTGGTGCCGCACCTGCAGGGCGCCGATCGCGTCGCGCTCGGACGCGAGCTCGTCGCACGCCACGGCTGTGACGTGCTCGTGCTCGACGACGGCTTCCAGCATCGCAAGCTCGCGCGCGCGCTCGACCTCGTGCTGCTCGACGCCACGCGACCGTGGGGGCTCGCGGGTCGCGGCGATCGTGACGCGCCGCTGTTGCCGCGCGGCTTGCTGCGCGAGCCGCCGTGCGCGCTCGCGCGGGCCGACGCGGTCATCGTGACGCGCGCCGATCAGGCGAGCAGCGCGGAGTTGCTCGAAGTGCGTCGCGCGATCGAGCGCCACGCGCCCGGCCGCCCGCTCGCGCTCGCCACGCACGCTCCCGTCGCGCTGCGCGCGCTCGATGGCTCGCGCGCGGAGCTCGCCCTGCTGCGCGGGCGCGAGATCGACGTCGCCAGCGGCATCGGAAATCCCGCCGCCTTCGAGCGCACGCTCGCGACGCTCGGTGCGCGCGTGGTCGTTCGCCGCCGCTTTCCCGATCACCATGCCTTCACGGACGACGACCTCGCGGGACTCGGCGCGCGCCCGCTGCTCGTCACGGCCAAGGACGCCGTCAAGTTGCGCGCGCTCGCCACGAGCGCGCTCGAAAGCGTGCGCGTGCTCGACGTCGAGCTCAGGCTGCTCGAAGGCAGCGCGGCGCTCGAAGCGCTGCTCGATGCGCTGAGCGCGTCGCACCGCGAGCGCGAGCGCGCCGCCCTGCACGAGGGCCTCCATGGCTGAGCGCGCGTGGCCGCTCCCGTGGCTCGAAGTCGCCGGACGTCGCGGCGGCGCGTGGCAGTACGTGCAGTACCTGCTGTACCGCGCAGCGGTGGGCCTCGGCTCGCGGCTCCCGCGCGCGGGGCGCCGTGCGATGTCGTGGACGCTCGGCTCGCTCTTGAGCGTGCTCGACCGCGAGCGCGCGCGCGCCACGACCGAGTTCATCGCACAGGCCTACCCGAACACGAGCGAGCGCGAGCGGCGCGCGCTCTTGCTGTGCGCCTGGCGCCACCTGATCGAGCTGGTGCTCGAGGATGCGCGCTTCAACGAGCGCGTCGTCGGACCGCGGCTCGCGGAACACTTCGAGGTCGAGCTCACGCCGCGCGCGCGGGAGGCGATCGGGCGCGGGCAGGGTGGGCTGGTGATCACGCCGCACGTGGGGATGTGGGAGGCGCTGCCCGCGATCCTGCCGCGGCTCGGGCTCGATCCGCTCTACGCGGTGTCTCGCCCGCCCAAGAACCGCTACCTCGCGAGCTACGCGCAGGCGGTGCGCGAAGCGCGCGGCTACCGCCTGATTCCGCGGCACGGCGCGATCGACCACCTGCTCGCGGCCGTCGGGGGCGGCGCGTGGGTCGGCCTGATGCTCGACCAGCGCGCGCACGGCAAGACGGTGATCGCGCCGTTCTTCGGTCGTCCCGCGCACTGCGAGCGCTCGATCGCGGTGCTCGTGCGTCGAGTGCGCCGACCCGTCGTGCTCGCGGCCTGCTACGCGCAGCAGGGGCCCCGTCGCTTCAAGGTCGTGCTCGACGCCCCGCTCGCGGTGGAAGAGCTTTCCACCCTCGATGCGGAAGGGATTGCCAGCGCGCTGAACCGCGAGATGGAGCACCTCATCCGGCGCGCTCCCGAGCAGTACTTCTGGCTCCATGACCGCTATCGCCACGCCCCGAGCGTCGGGCGCGCGTGAGAGCCCCCGCGCCGTCTACACTCCCGCTCGTCCCCTCGTCGAAAGCACCGACCCATGTACATCGTCACCGGAGGCGCCGGCTTCATCGGCTCGAACCTCGTGCGCGGGCTCAACCGGCGCGGGATCGACGACGTTCTCGTCGTCGATGACCTCGAGCGCGGCGACAAGCACCTCAACTTGAACGGACTGCGCTTCGCGGATTTCGTCGATTACCGCGACTTCGAGCGCGACCTCGAGCGCTTTGCGCCGCCCACGGCCGTGCTGCACCAGGGCGCCTGCTCGGACACCACCGAGCGCAACGGCCGCTACATGCTCGCCGTCAACTTCGAATACTCCAAGAAGCTGTTCTGCTGGAGCGAGCGCCACGGCGCGCCGTTCCTCTACGCCTCCTCGGCCGCGACCTACGGCGACGGACAGCACGGCTTTCGCGAGGAGCCCGCCTGCGAGTGGCCGCTCAACGTGTACGGCTTCTCCAAGCTGCTCTTCGATCGCTGGATGCGCCCGCGCCTCGCGTCGTCGCGCAGCCAAGTGGTCGGCCTGCGCTACTTCAACGTCTACGGGCCGCAGGAGAATCACAAGGAGCGCATGGCGTCGGTGATCTTCAAGCTGCACGGCCAGGCGACGCGCGGCGAGCCGCTCAAGGTGTTCGAGGGCAGCGACCGCTTCGTGCGCGACTTCGTGCACGTCGACGACTGCGTCGCGGTCAACCTGCACTTCCTCGACCAGCCCGCGCGCCGCGGCATCTTCAACTGCGGCTCGGGCCGCGCGGAGAGCTTCGAGAAGCTCGCGCGCTGCACCGCGAGCCACTACGCGCTCGCGCGTGTCGAGTACATGCCGTTCCCCGCGGACCTCGCGGGCAAGTATCAGGCCTTCACGCAGGCCGATCTCACGCTCCTGCGGAGCACGGGCGGCTACCGCGCGGAGTTCAAGACGCTCGAGCAGGG
This sequence comes from Planctomycetota bacterium, assembly GCA_016872715.1. GTDB lineage: Bacteria > Planctomycetota > UBA1135 > UBA1135 > F1-120-MAGs118. The sequence goes on along the minus strand of VGZD01000045.1, from coordinate 16,428 downwards.
CATCGCGGACTACGTCGCGATCCTCAAGCACTCGGGCGGCTACCATCGCGAGCAGGACGCGACCAAGACATGAGAGCAGCAGAGCTCCAAGCCGTGCTCGAGCGCCTCGCGCGTCCGCGCGTGCTCGTGATCGGCGACCTGATCCTCGACCGCTACGTGTCGGGCGACGTCGAACGCATCTCGCCGGAAGCTCCGATCCCGGTGCTCAACGCGCGCGCGACCACCGAGAAGCTCGGGGGCGCCGGCAACGTCGCCGTGAACCTGCGCTCGATGGAAGCCGAGGTCGAGGTGGTCGGCGTCGTCGGGCAGGATGGCCGCGGTCGCGTGCTCTCCGAGATGCTCTCGCAGGCCGGCGTCGCGACGAGCGGCGTGCTCGCGGATCCGTCGCGCCCCACGACCGAGAAGACGCGCATGATCAGCGGCGTGCAGCAGGTGTTGCGCGTCGACTTCGAGGTTTCGCGGCCGATTTCCGACGAGCTCGAGGCGCGCATTCTCGCGGCGCTCTCGGCGCGCATCGCGCAGGCTGGCGCCGTGATCCTCTCGGACTACGGCAAGGGTCTGCTCACTCCCAAGGTGCTCGCGGGGGTGATCGAGCTCTCGCGCCGCCACGGCGTGAGCGTGCTCGTCGATCCCAAGGGCAACGACTACTCGCGCTACCGCGGCGCGACGCTGATCACGCCCAACCGCAAGGAAGCCGAAGAGGCGCTCGGCCGCAAGCTCACCGACCGCGGCGAGTGGCCGCGCGCGGCGCAGGACCTGATCGCGATCGCGGACCTGCAGGCCGCGGTGGTGACGCTCGGCGCGCAGGGCATGTTCCTGATGCATCGTTCCGGCGAGTCCGTGCACGTGCCGACCTTCGCGCGCGAAGTGTTCGACGTGACGGGCGCCGGCGACACGGTGATCAGCCACCTCGCGCTCTACATCGCCTCGGGGCTCGACCTGCCGACCGCGGTGCACCTCGCCAACCACGCTGCCGGCATCGTCGTCGCCAAGCCCGGTGCCGCGAGCGTCACGCGCGGCGAGCTGTTCGAGCGCCTCGACCAGCACGAGCGCGGCTGGCGCTCCAACGCCAAGGTCGTGCACGGCGAGCGCCTCGACGCCCAGCTCAAGCTCTGGCGCAGCCAGAACAAGCGCATCGTCTTCACCAACGGCTGCTTCGACATCCTGCACGTCGGCCACGTCGACTACCTGCGCTTCGCTCGCATGCAGGGGGATGTGCTGATCGTCGGCGTGAACGACGACGCGAGCGTGCGGCGCCTCAAGGGCCCGTCGCGGCCCGTGAACTCGCTCGAGGATCGCATGGCGGTGCTCGCGGCGCTCGAAATGGTCGACGGAGTCACGAGCTTCCCTGAGGACACACCCGCGCAGATCGTCGAGCGCGTCTCGCCGTCCGTGCTCGTGAAGGGCGAGGATTGGCGCGACAAGGGCGTCGTCGGCCGCGAGTGGGTCGAGGCCCACGGCGGCAAGGTCGTGCTGGCGCCGCTGGTCCCCGGTCGCTCGACGACCCGCACGATCGAGCGCATCGAGGGCGGCCAAAAGGGCTGCTAGGCGCGCTCGCCGACGCGTCGGCGCAGGCTTGTGCGCGTGCGCGCTGGATTCGGCGGAGAAACGCGGGCTAGGATCCGCGCGCGCAGCGGGCACAGGCTACGCACCGTTCGCCGCCCCAAGGAACTCTCGATGAACCGCTACGAACATCTGGCGCGCCTGCTCTCGTTCGACGACTGGGCCAACCGCGAGCTCCTCGCGGCGCTGGCGGCTTGCCCCGACCCCGCGGCCGTGCGCGCGTTCGCGCATCTGCTCTCGGCCCAATTTCTGTGGCAGGACCGCGTCGCGCACCGCCCGCTCTCGACGCCGTTTTGGCCGGAGTGGGACGTCGAGGAGTGCGCGGTGCGCCTCGACCTCGCGCGCGCGGGCTGGCGCAACTTCCTGCGCGGCCTCGACGCCGCCGCGCTCGACACGACGATTCGCTACGTCAACACCAAGGGTTCGTACTACACGAGCACCGTCGGCGACGTGATCAGCCACGTGCTCTTCCATGGCGCGCACCATCGCGGTCAGGTCGCAGCGGCGTTGCGCGCCGCGGGCGCCGTGCCGCCGCCCACGGACTTCATCCACGCCGTGCGCACGGGCGTGCTCGCACCCGGCGGCGACTAGCCGCGGGAAGCAAGTCGCGCGCGGGCCTCGCGCACGAGCGCGGCCGCGGCGTCCGGCGTGGGAGCGAGCGCCGTGAGGTGGCCCATCTTGCGGCCGGGCGCGGCCTTGGCCTTGCCGTAGAGGTGCAGCTTCACGTCCGGCAGCGCGAGCGCCGCCGCCCAGTTCGGCTCGTGGGGGAACCACAGGTCGCCGAGCAGGTTCGCCATCGCGGCGGGGCGCAGCAGCTCGGTCGAACCCAGTGCAAGGCCGCAGACCGCGCGCACTTGCTGCTCGAATTGGCTCGTGACCGAGGCGTCGAACGTCAGGTGGCCGGAGTTGTGCGTGCGCGGAGCGAGCTCGTTGACGACGAGCTCGCCCTTGCGCGTGAGGAACATCTCGACGCACAGCACGCCGACCACGTCGAGCTCGTCGAGGATCGTGCGCGCGAGCTCGATGGCGCGCGCGGCGACCTGCGGCGGGACGCGGCCCGGCGAGAGGGTCACATCGAGGATGTGGTTCGCGTGTTGGTTCTCGAACACGCCCCAGTGAGCAAACGAGCCATCGAGGCCGCGCGCGGCGACGACCGAGCACTCGAGCTCGAAGTCGACGAAGCCCTCGAGGACGCACTCGGACTGCCCGAGCTCGGCCCACGCCGCCGCGGCATCCGCGCTCGTGCGCAGCTTGCGCTGGCCCTTGCCGTCGTAGCCAAAATCCGCGCTTTTCAGGATCGCGGGCGTGCCGATGCGCGCGAGCGCGGCCTCGAACTCCGCCGCCGTGCGGACGACCGCGAAAGGTGCCACCGGAATGCCCTTCGAGGCGAGGAAGGTCTTCTCGCGATTGCGCTGCTGCGTCGTGTGGAGCACCTCGCCGCGCGGCCGAACGGGCGCGTGCTTCGCAGCGACCTGCGTGCACTCGAACGGCACGTTCTCGAACTCGAACGTGACCACATCGACGCCGCGCGCGAACTCCTCGACGCGCGCCAAGTCCATGTAGCTCGCGCTGAGCTCGAGGTCCGCCACTTGCCCCGTGGGGGAGTCGCGATCGGGAGAGAACACGTGGATGCGGTAGCCGAGCCTGCGCGCTTCGAGCGCGAGCATGCGGCCGAGCTGGCCCGAGCCGAGGACGCCGATCGTCGCGCCCGGGAGGAGCGGCGCGCTCACGGCAGCTTCGCGGCTCGCACGGCTTCGGTCTGGCGCGCGCGCCATGCTCCGAGGCGCTCGCGCAGCGCGGCATCGCTCCGCGCGAGGATCGCGCAGGCGAGCAGGCCAGCGTTGATCGCACCGGCCTTGCCGATCGCGAGCGTGCCGACCGGAATGCCGCCGGGCATCTGCACGATCGAAAGCAGGCTGTCCATGCCCTTGAGCGCGTGGCTCTCGACCGGCACGCCGAGCACCGGCAGCACGGTCTGCGCCGCCACCATGCCCGGCAGGTGGGCCGCGCCGCCCGCGCCCGCGATGATCACGTCGAGCCCGCGGCTCTCCGCCGTGCGCGCGTACTCGGCCATCCAGTCGGGCGTGCGGTGCGCGCTCACGACCGAGCACTCGTGCTCGACGCCGAGCTCGTTGAGCGTCGTGCTCACGTGCTGCATCGTCTCCCAGTCGCTCTTGGAGCCCATGATCACGCCCACGCGCGGGCCGAGAGGGGTCTTCGCGGTGCTCATCGTTCGCGCAGCGTAGTTCCCGCGCCGCGGCGCGCGCAAGCCGCGCGGCCCTAACCGGCCCTTTCCAACGTCAGCCAACCGCGTTGGAAGGCCCAGATCAGCGCGGAGAGCATCGAGGCGTTCACGATCGTGATGCCGATCGCGAGCGCGAGGAACGAGAGCTTGCGCGTCTTGTGGCGGAAGGTGCGCATGCCCAGCCACATGCCGGGACTGGCGAGCGGCAGCGCGAGCATCGCCAGCGTGCCCTCGCTGATGCGCCGCAGGCCGCGCTCCGCGAGCACCTTGTCGACGCCCTGCGCCGCGAAGGCGACCAGATTCACCACGCACAGGAGCGCGAGCGCGAGCAGCGGATCGACCGTCATCGTCGGCCAGAGCCTAGCGTCGTGCGCACTCCGTCGTTGCGCGCCGAGCCCGCCGTGCGCGAACATGGGGGAATGCTCTCGCTCGACGTGCTGCTCCCCGATCCGCAAGTCGCCTCCGCGCTGCCCGAGGATCGCCGCACTCTCGTGCGCTACCTGCGCGACTACCTCGCGAGCGGCATCGTGCGGGAGCCGCCGCAGCTGCACACGTCGCACAAGCAGCTGCGCGTCGACGAGCGTCGCGAGCCGATCGGACAGGTGTCGTGGAAGTGGTCGGAGCTGAGCGGCAAGTACGTCGGCTGTCCGTTTTGGAGCACCGAGGCGTTGCGCGTCGTCGTCGGGCTCGACGAGCGCTGGCCGGGCCGCACGCCCAAGCGCGTGTGCGAGCGCGTCTCGAAGGGCTACTTCCTCGAGAGCATCCAGCACGAGAGCGTGTTTCCGCGCTTGGAGTGGGTCGCGCGTCTGCACTCGCTCGTCGGAACCGAGGCCGTGCCCTCCGAGGCCGAACTCGAGGCGTTGCTCGACCGCTTCAGCGTCGGCTGCGTCCTCACGCGCGCGCAGGTCGACGAGCTCGCCACGCGAGCGAGCAACGCCGACAACCCCTGGCTGCGCCTCCAAGGCACTTCGATCCGTCTGCTCCCCAACTCCAGTTGGACGCCGTCGCAGCAGGCCTCCATTCGCGACGCCGGCCTGCTCGAAGAGCGCTGAACAGCGCTTGGAACGCGAGCGTCCGCTCGCTCGAGGTTGCTGGGGGGACGCGAGCGAGCCCGGGAGCGCGGAGTCCGGTAGGATTTCCGCCCTCCGATGCGGGTGCTCTTCGTCTATCCGAACCTCTACACGCAGATGGGGTTCAACCATGGGCTGGCGACGTTGTCGGCGGTGCTCAAGCGCGCGGGGCACCAGACGCGGCTCGTGAATCAGAACGAGAACCTCCCGCCGGTGCCGACCGAGGAGGATGTGCTGGCGCTGGTGCGCGATTGGCAACCGGGGCTGATCGCGTTTTCGTGCCTGACGCAGCAATATCGCGCGGCGAAGGAGCTCGCGACGTGGCTGCGGCGTGCGGCGGACGAGCGCGGGTTCGCGCTGCCCCCGCTGCTCGTCGGCGGCATCCATCCGACGATGGTGCCGAGCGAAGTCATGTCGGATGGCGTGTGGGACCACGTGGGCGTCGGCGAGTGCGAGGACGCGCTGCTCGAGCTCGTCACGCGCCTCGAGCGCGGCGAGCGCCCCGACGACGTGCGCAACTTCCTCACGTGGAAGGGCGGCGTGCGACCCGCGGCGGCGGCGTTCGCGCCGGTGTCGAGCGAGCACTGGCACCACAACCCGGTCGGCGAGTTCCCGGACATGCGCAAGCTGCCGATGCCGGACTACGAGCTGTTCGACACGCAGCGCATCACCGACCAGAAGCACGGCTGGTTCGGCCTGCTCTCCTCGCGCGGTTGCCCGTACCGCTGCACGTATTGCTTGAACCACAAGATCGTCGACCGCTACCGCGACGAGCTCGGCCGCTCGACCACGCAGATCGGCTTCTTCCGCTTCCGCCCGCCGCAGCTGCTGATCGAGGAGATCGAGTGGGTGCTCGCGCGCTATGAGAACATCGGCACGTTCATCTTCGACGACGACCTGTTCACGCAGAACGTGCCACACGCGCTGGCGGTGTGCGAGGCCTACCACGCGGCCGGAATCAAGGTGCCGTTCGTGGTGAACAGCCACGTGAAGCAGCTCGACCCGCGCGTCGCGGAGGCGCTCGCGAAGGCTGGCTGCCGCATCCTGAAGCTCGGCATCGAGTCGGGTTCCCCGCGCGTGCGCAAGGAAGTGCTGCAGCGCTTCATGTCGAACGACGACATCTTCAACACCGTCGAAGCGGCGGAGATGTTCGGTCTGCACACCTCCGGCTTCCTGATGGTCGGCCTGCCCTACGAGACGCGCGAGGAGCGCTGGGAAACCGTCGACGTGCTCGCGCAATCCGGCATCGGCCGCTTCCGCACCTCGCTGTTCTTCCCGTTCCCCGGCACGGAAAGCTACGCGCTCGCGCTCGAGGGCGGCTACATCGACCCCTCGCGAGAGGTGAAGCTCACCGACTTCACGGAGTCCTCGTGCATGGACTTCGGCGCGGCAGAGAACCTGTTCATCGACAAGCTCGCGACCTGCATGCCGTGGTTCGTGAACTCGCGCCTCGACCGCTACCGCGATGCTCCCGCGAGCGCGCGTTACCGCGGCATCGTCGAGCGCGTGCTCGCGATGGATCTCGCGCAGTGGGAGGCCTTCAAGCCCGACGTGCGCAAGCTCGACGGCGAGCTCTCCGCCGCCGCCGTCGCCGCGGGCGAACTGCACTACGCGATCAAGTACAACGCCTTCATGGGCGTGCGCTCCGACTACTACCTCGCGGAGGAAGCGGGCTTGGAGTGGCACACCGCCGCCGCCCGACCCGTCCCCGAGCGCCTCGCCGAGCTCGCCCTCGCCGCCGCCGCCAGCGAGCTGTGCTGACATGACGGTCCCCGACTACGCGCGGTTGCAGGTGGGTGTGGTCGGCGACCTGATCGCGGATCACTACCTCGTGACGGAGCCGCGCTCGCTGTCGCGCGAGGCGCCGGTGATGGTGCTGCGCTACGCGAGTGAGCACGTGCAGGCGGGCGGCGCGGCCAACGTCGCGCGCAACGTGCGCGCGCTGCAGTGCGCGACGCGACTGCACGGAGTCATCGGCCGCGATGCGCGTGGGCGCGAGCTCGCCGAGCTGCTCGATGCGCAGCGCATCGACTGCCTCGGCCTCGAGAGCGTGCCGGCCTGGACCACGCCGACCAAGATGCGCATCGTCGCGGCCGAGCCACGGCGCAGCTTGCAGCAGGTGCTGCGCGTCGATCGCGAGCCCGCCGTGCCGCCGCCCGCGGACGTGCGCGCGCGGTTGCGCGAGCGCCTGCTCTCGCTCGCCGGATCGACCGACGCGCTGCTCGTCTCGGACTATGGCTACGGAGCGGTCGATGCGGAGCTCGGCGCGCTCTGCGCGACGCTGGCCGCTAAGGGCGTGACGGTCGTGCTCGATCCGCGCTGCGGGCCCGAGGGCTTCGAGGGCATCACCGCGCTGACGCCCAACATCGGCGAGCTCGCGCGCTTCACGGGGCGCAACGCCGACGATCTCGACGAGCTGCGCGCGGTCGCCGCGGCCGCGCACGAGCTGCTCGCGCGCGTGCCGATGCGCTGGCTGCTCGTCACGCGCGGCAACAAGGGCATGGCGCTGTTCGGCGAAGGCTGTCCGCAGCGCGGCGTCGCCGTCGAGGCGTCGGGCTCGGGCAACGTCACGGACGTCACCGGCGCGGGCGACACGGCCGCAGCGGTGTTCACGCTCTCGCTCGCCGCGGGCTGCGACGGGCCGCGCGCGATGGCGCTCGCGAACGCGGCGTCCGGCGTGGTCGTGATGGAGCACGGCACTTCCGTGTGCACGCCCGAGCAGTTGCGCGCGGCGTTCCCGCTGGCGCCGGTCCCGGTGCGGTCCGCATGAGCGTCACGCGGATTTGGCAGCGCGAGGAGCTCGCGCGCGAGCTCGAGCGAGTGCGGCGCGAGCGACCCGCGACGCGCGTCGTGCTCGCCAACGGCTGCTTCGATCTGCTGCACGTCGGTCACGTGCGCTACCTCGAAGATGCCCGCTCGCGCGGCGCCGTGCTCATCGTCGCCCTCAACACCGACGACTCCGTGCGCGGGCTGAAGGGACCGAGCCGACCGCTGATGCCGCTCGAGGAGCGCGCGGAGCTCGTCGGCGCGTTGCGCGCCGTGGACTACGTGCTCGCGTTCGGCGAGCGCGACCTGGAGGCCACGTTGCGCGCGCTGCGGCCCGACGTGCACGCCAAGGGCACCGACTACACCGTCGACACGGTGCCCGAGCGCGCCGTCGATCGCGAGCTCGGCATCGAAATCGCGATCTGCGGGGACGCCAAGACGCGCTCCTCGACGGGATTCGCCGCGCAGCTCGGCGGGGCGAGCGCGTGAGCGAACTCCCCGCGGTCTCGAGCGCTCGCCGCGGCCTCGCGCTGGCGGCGTGGCTTGGCGCTTCCACGCTCGGCACGATCTGCGGCATCGGCGGCGGGATCTTCGCGACACCGATCCAACACTATGTCTGCAGGGTGCCGCTGCCGCGCGCGATCAGCGTTTCGCTCGTGCTCGTGCTCGTGATGACGGTCGTCGCGACGCTAGGTGAGTCGCTGCGCTCCGACGGCGCGATCGACTGGACGATCGTCGCGCTGCTGCTCGTCGGCAGCATTCCTGGCGCGCGAGTCGGCTACGCGGTCGGCACTCGCGCGAGCGTGCGCACGCTGAAGATCGGCTTCGTGCTGCTGATGCTCGTCGGCGCGCTGCGCACGGCCACGCTGGGCTCGCAGGGCAATCCGATCGACGCACTCGCTGTCGAGCGCGCGCTTTGGGATCACGTCTTCGCAGTCGCGATCGGTTTCGGCGGCGGGTTCCTCGCCCCGCTGCTCGGCGTCGGCGGCGGCATCCTCGTGATTCCGCTGCTGTTCCTGCTGATTCCGGAACTCACCTACCTCGAGGCGCGCGCGTGCAGCTTGGCGATGAGCGTCGTCAACGCGTCGCAGTCGGTCTGGCTGCACATGCGCGACGGCCGCATCGACTTCCGCGCCGCGGCGCCCTACGCGCTCGTCGCGGTCATCGGCGCGCTCGCGGGCACGTGGCTCGTGCACCTGCCCGGATGGGGCGAGGTGGCGCGCATCGCGCTGGTGTGCGTGCTGCTCTTCGTCGCCGCGCGCTTCGCGCTCGATCTGCGCGCTACCGCGGAGTGAGCGGGAACGCGATCGGAATCGCGACGAGGGCGACGGTCATCACGACGAGGTCGAGCGCCGCGCCCACGCGCAGGAAGTCGGAGAATCGATAGCCGCCGGGTCCGTAGACCATCAGGTGTGTCTGGTAGCCGATCGGAGTCGCGAAGCCGCAGGACGCGGCGAACATGATCGCGATCAGGAACGGATGGAAGTCCACTCCCAGCCGCGTCGATGTCGCCATGGCGATCGGGTACATGAGCGCGGCCGTCGCGTTGTTGGACAGGATCTCGGTCAGCAACATGGTGACTGCGTAGATGCCCGCGAGGACAGCGAAGGGGTGCTCCCCGATCGCTCCTACGGCGCTGTTCGCGACCTCCGCCGCGAGCCCTGTCGAGCGCATCGTCTCGCCGATCCCGAGCGCGGCCGCGATCGTGACGAGCACTTCCCAGTCGATGCTGCGGCGCGCCGCGGACGCGTTGCAGCAGCCGGTGACGAGCATCGCGCCCGCAGCGAGCAGGCCCGCGTGCACCATCGAGAGCCATTCGAGGCCCGCGACGACCACCATCGCCACGAGGATGCCGATGGCGAGCCAGGCCTTGTCGTGCCCCGGAGGCGTCGAGTCTTCGATCCGCGAGACGAGGAAGAAGTCGTGCGAGTTGCGCTGTTGGTCGGCGAAGTTCGGGTGCGCCTCGAGGAGCAGCGTGTCGCCGGCCTTGAGCTCGATGTCGCCGATCTTCTGGCGCACGCGCTCGCCCTGACGCGCCACGGCGATCACCGCCGCGTTGTAGACCGAGCGGAACTTGCCGTCGCGGATGGTCTGTCCGACCAGCGGACATTGCGGCGAGACCACGGCCTCGATCATGCAGCGCTCCGAGCGCGGCGCGTCGAGCTTGAACACTTGGTTCGTGGCGGGGCGCAGGCCGCGCAGCCTCTGCAGGTCGAGCACCGAATCGACGACTCCGACGAACACGAGTCGGTCGTTGGCGCGCAGCACTTCGTTCGACGAGACGGCCGGAAGCACGCGGCCCTCGCGCTCGATCTCGTGCACGTACATGCCCGGCAGGCCGCGCAGCCCCGCGGCCTCGATCGTCTGGCCGACGAGCCCGCTGCCCGGCTCGACTTCCATCTCGACCGTGTACTCGCGCGGGTCACTCGCCGCGGAGATCGATGGCTTGCGCTCGGGTAGCAACCAGCGCCCCGTCATCACGAGGAACGCGATGCCGACGATCGCGCACGGCACGCCGACCCACGCGAGGTCGAACATGTTGAACACGTCGCGGCGTCCGCACTCCTGCACGGCCAACCCGTACACGACCATGTTGGTGCTCGTGCCGATCAGCGTGCAGACGCCGCCCAAGATGGTCGCGTAGGAGAGCGGGATGAAGAGCTTGGAGGGCGCGATGCCCGTGCGCTTGGCGAGGTCGCTGACGACCGGCAGGAACATCGCCACGATCGGCGTGTTGTTCAGAAACGCCGACAGACTCGCGCACGGGATCATCAGGCGCAGCTGCGCGGCCGTGACGTTCTTCGGCCGACCGAGCAGCGGCCGAGTGACGAGGCTCATCGCTCCCGTGCGCGAGAGGCCGGCGACGACGACGTACAGCACGAGCACCGTCACCAGCGCCTCGTTGCCGAGTCCGGCGACGAGCTTGCTGGGGCTGGGGAACTTGTCCGAGACCAGCCCCGCGGTCATGAACACGCCGACCGCGGCGACCATGGCGAGGTCGGTGGCGTAGTTGCGCGCGAGCGCGACGACCATCACGGCCAGCACGGCGAGCGTGAACCAGCTTTCCCAAGTCATGGCGGCACCATGGCCCGCACTCTATCGGGCGGTTCGCGTCGGATCTTGCCACGGACTGCTGCGCACGGCGCCGGACCGCGGCCGATCCCGACAGCGGGACGAAAAACGTGCGCCGGGCCCGCCCCGCGGCAGGCCCCGCCGCGCGCGGCTCACTGCTCCCTTGTGCTAGGCGTACAAGCCGCGCAGGCAGTCGGCGCCCGCGACGCGCGTCACGGCCACGATGTGTGCCGCCGTCCTCAGCGGGACGTTGCGCGTCTGCGCTTGGGACACGACGCTCTCCCACGCATCGCCGACGAAGCGCTCGATGCGCTTGAGCACGTCGCCTTCGAGCCACGCGTAGCCCATCCGGTTCTGCACCCACTCGAAGTACGCGACGACCGTGTCGCCGCCGCGCGCGAGGATGTCGGGCACGACCGTGATGCCGCGCTCGCGCAGCCGCCGGTCGGCGACCGCGGACACGGCGCTGTGCGCGCCTTCGATCACCATCTTCGCCAAGACCGCATCGACGTTGCGCGTCGTGATCGCATTCGCGACCGCGCAGGGGATCAGCACGTCGCAGGGACGCAGCAGGAGGTCGGCGTCGCTCAGGTGTTCGAAGTCGCCGTGCATCTGCGCGATGGTGCCGCTGTGTCCGCGCCTTGCGAGCAGATGTCGGACGTCGATGCCGTTCTCGTTGTACACGCCGCCGGTGACGTCCGAGATGCCGACCACGCGCCAGTCGCAGTCGTGCAGGATGCGCGCGAGGTTGCCGCCGACCAAGCCAGCGCCCTGGATGATCACCGACGGACCGCCGCGCTCGTGACCGAGCTTCGCGCGCTCCGCGGCGCGCGTCGCGACGACGCGCAGCCCCTGCGCCGTCGCATCGTGGCCGTGGCGCGTGCCGCCGAGCACCGCGGGCTTGCCCGCGACCACGGCGTTGGTCGTGTGGCGCTGGTGCATCGAGACCGTGTCCATGATCCACGCCATGACGCGCTCGTCGCGCGCCTTCTCCGGCGTGAACACGTCGCGATCGGGACCGATCACGTCGTGCAGGTTCGCGATGTAGCGCCGCACCGCGCGCTCGAGCACGGCGGGGCTCACGTCGTCGCGGTCGATGCGCAGTCCACCGGCCGCGCCACCGAACGGCACGCCCAACAGGGCGCACTTCCACGTCATCCAGCCCGCCAGCGCACGCAGGTCGTCGAGCTTGATGTCCGGGTCGAGCCGCAGCGGCCCGAAGTAGGGGCCGAGGCCGGCGTTGTGCTGGACGCGCCAGCCCTCGAGCACGTCGACCGAGCCGTCGTCGAGCGTGACGGGCACGGAGACGGTGAGCTCGCGGTCGGGCTGCCGCAGGATGCGGTACTCGTCCGGCGCGATCGAGGCCAGTCGCGCGGCCTCGTCGAAGCTAGCCATCATCGTCGCGAACGGATGCTCCGCGTCGAGTTGCGGCGTCGTCGAACTGACCTGCGAGAACTCCATCGCGTGCGTTCCGTGCGGCATGAGCTTCAGGCGTAGGTGCCGCGCATTTGGTACACGGTCGCGACGCGGCCCACGGCGAGGATGTAGGCGCCGATGCGCAGCGACGTGTTGTACTTGCGCGCGGTCTCCTCGACCGAGGCGAAGGACGACGTGATGACGTGTTCCAGACGGGAGTTGACGACTTCCTCGGTCCAGAAGTAGCCGGCGCGGTCCTGCACCCACTCGAAGTAGGAGACCGTCACGCCGCCCGCGTTGGCGAGGATGTCGGGCACGACCATCACGCCGCGGCGCTCGAGGATCTGGTCGGCGAGCACGGTCGTCGGGCCGTTGGCGCCCTCCACGACGAGCTTGGCCTTGATGCGCTCGGCGTTCTTGCTGGTGAGTTGGTTCTCGGTCGCGGCCGGAACGAGCACGTCGCAGTCGAGCTCGAGCTGCGCGGCGCTCGGAATGTGCTCGGCCTTCGAGTAGCCCTCGAGCTTCTTGTGCTGCTTGAGGTAGGCGAGGACATCGGGCACGTCGAGGCCCTTGTCGTTGTGGATCGCGCCGTAGATGTCGCTGATCGACACGACCTTCATGCCTTCGCGCGCGAGCAGCATCGCTCCGATGCCGCCCACGTTGCCCGAGCCCTGCACGACGACGCGCGCATTCTCGGGGCGCAGGCCGAGTTTCTTGAGCGCCTCACGCGTCACGATCATCACGCCGCGCCCGGTCGCTTCCGTGCGGCCCTTCGAGCCACCGAGCGCCAGCGGCTTGCCCGTGACGATCGCGGTGTCCGTGCGGCGCACGTGCATCGACCAGGTGTCCATCAGCCACGCCATCGTCTGCTCGTTGGTGTTGACGTCCGGCGCGGGCACGTCGCGATCGGGACCGAGCAGGTCCATGATGCCGGTGGTGTAGCGGCGCGTGATGCGCTCGAGCTCGCCCTTGGAGAGCTGGCGCGGATCGCAGATCACGCCGCCCTTGCCGCCGCCGAACGGCACGTCGACGACCGAGCACTTCCACGTCATCCACGCGGCCAGCGCGCGCACTTCATCGAGGTGCACGTCCGGCGCATAGCGGATGCCGCCCTTGCACGGGCCGCGCGAGAAGTTGTGCTGCACGCGGTAGCCCGTGAAGACCTTCAACTTGCCGTTGTCCATCGTGATCGGGATGGAGACCGTGAGCTCCTTGTCCGGAGTGCGCAGCACTTCGCGCAGGCCCTCGTCGAGTCCGAGCCGGTCGGCCGCGACGTCGAAGCGCTGGGCCATGGCTTGGAAAGGGTTGAACTCGTCCATCGGGGCTTTGACGTGGGGAGCGGTCGACATGGTCTTGGTCCGCCGCGGGTCGCGCCGCGGGCGGTTTCGTTGGGGGCTCGGAGAAAACGTCCGTGCGTTGCGCGTCGGCCCACAGGCGGGTTGCGCGCACTCACGGGCCAAAGATTGAAGCCTCCGCGGGGCCACTTGAGAATCCCCGAGTGGATTTCAGGCCTCCGCGGCCCTTCCTGACGCGTGCGGGAGCCTCGACGGTTGCAGGGAGGCTCCGCGGCTGGTGCCATGGCGCTCCCATGGGCTCCACCTCGCGTCCGCGCGCGGCCGACAGCGCCGCCGCGACCCCGGCCGGGGGCCGCGCGTGGGTCGGGCGCGAGCTGCGCGGCGCGGCCACGACGGCGGGCGACTTGTTGCGGGACATCTTCCTCGCCCGTCCGTCGCTGCCTCTGCGCGCCCTCGCGGGCCGCGCGACCTTTCGCTGGCCGAGCGACCCGACCGTCGTCGTGAAGCGCTACTCGCGGCGGGAGTGGGCCGACCTGCTCCACGACCTGCTGCGCGCTCGACCGCGCTCCGTGGCGCGGCGCGAGGCCGACAACCTGCGCGAGCTCGCGGCCGCGGGCTTGGCCGTGCCGCGCCCACTCGGCTGGTGCGACGACGGCCCGCTCGGCGCTCGCAGCGCCATGTGGATGGAGCATCTCGAGCATGCGGGGTCGTTGCTCGAGCTCGGCGCGCGCGATCCGCGCGCCGCCGCGCTCCACGTGCCCGAGCTCGCTCGCGCCGTCGCGCGCCTGCACGCGCAAGGCTGGTACCACCGGGATCTGTACCTCTCGCACTGGCTGTTGACTCGCGCGGGCCTCGCGCTGGTCGACGTCGGCCGCGCCCGCCGCGAGCGCGCCCCGCGCCGCCGCTGGTTCGTGAAGGACATCGCAGCCCTGCAGCATTCCTGCCCCGCCGCCGTCGGCGTCCACGCGCGCCTGCGGTTCCTCGCGCTCTATCTCGACGCGCGCGGCATCGCGGCGCACGATGAGCGCCGCAGCTTCGCGCGCGCCGTGCTCGCGAAAGCCGCCCGCATCGCCGCGCATGAGCCGCGCTGGCGCGACCCCCTCACCGGCCAATGATCGAACGCCTCGAGCATCTCGCGATCTGCGCGCCCGACCGCGTGGGGGACCTAGCGCTGGCGACGCCGGTGCTCGAGGCCGCGCTCGCGGCTGCGCACATCGGTCGCACGAGCATCCTCGTGCGCGATCACCTCGCCCCGCTGATGGCCGACGGACCGCTCGCCGCGCACGTGCGAGCGCACGGAGCGCGCGAAGAAACGCAGCTCCTGCGCGAGCTCGCGCCGGACGCCGTGCTGCTGCTCTCGAACTCCTTCGCGAGTGCGTGGCGAGCGTGGCGAGCCGGCGTTCCGCTGCGCATGGGCAGCGCGCTGTCGCAGCGGCGCTGGCTGCTCACGCACGCCGTCGTTCCGCCCGCGCGCGAGGGACGCCGCGCTCCGATCCCGACCGCGCACCTCTTGCGCGATGTCGCCGGACTCGCGGGAATCACGCTCGATTCGCTCCATCCGCGCCTTCACGTGCGCGCTGAGTTGCGCGAGCGCCAGCGTGCGACGCTGCGCGAGCTCGGCGTCGACCTCGCGCGCGGCTACGTCGTGTGTTGTCCCGGCGCCGTGGTCGGCTCCGCGAAACTCTGGCCCGCGGATCGCTTCGCGGCCGTGCTCGACCGCCTCCACGACGAGCTCGGCCTGCGGGGCGTCGTCAGCGGCGCACCGGGCGAGGAACCGCTGATCGGCGCGGTGTGCGCGGCGTCGCGGCGAGGCGCGATCTCGCTCGGCAAGACGGAGCGCAACCTCGAGCAGTTGAAGGCGCTCGTAGCACAGGCACGCCTGCTCGTCGTCGGCGATTCTGGACCGCGCTGGGTCGCGGCCGCGTTCGACGTGCCCTGCGTGACCATCATGGGACCGACCCTCCCCGAGCTCACCGCCACGTCGCTCGAGCTCGCGCACGTCGTGCGCATCGATCTCGAGTGTTCGCCGTGCATGGAACGCGTCTGTCCGCTCGGGCATCACCGCTGCATGAGCGGCATCGAGCCCGCGCGCGTGGTCGCCGCGGCGCATCGCGTGCTCGCGCAAGCGCGCGCGGGAGCGTCGGCGTGAGCGCGCGGCTGCGCGGGGACGAGCGCGTGCTCGTGCGAGTGCCCGACTGGCTGGGCGACCTCGTGATGGCCGAGCCCGCGCTGCGCGCGCTGCACGAGCGCTGCGGCGTTCTCACGCTCGCCGGCCAGCCGCGCCTGCTCGAAGTGCTCGGAGACGCGCTGCCGGGCTGCGCGCGCGTCGATGCGAGCGAGCTTCGCAACTGGCGCGGGCACGATGTCGCCGTGCTGTTCGTCAATTCGTTCCGCAGCGCTTGGATGGCGCGCCGCGCGGGCATTCGCAGCGTCGTCGGCTGGTCGCGCGACGCCCGCGGCTGGCTGCTCACGCACGCCTTTGTTCCCGCGCTCGAGCGCGGCGGAGCGCCCGTCGGCATCGGAACGCTGGGGCGCGGCGCGCGCTACCTGCCGCGGCCCTTTGGCGGAACGTGCGTCGAGTTGGTGCACTGGCTCGGCGCGCGCGTGAGCGACCCGCGGCCGCGACTCGTTGCCACGCCTGCGGCTCGCGAGCGCGCGGCGCGCCGGCTCGCGAGCTTTGGCATGGCGACCGACGGACACTTCACAATTGTGAATTGCGGCGGACGCCCCGGATCCGCGAAGGCGTTTCCCGCCTCGCACTGGATCGAGGCGCTGCGCTCGCGTCGCGAGCCGCTCGTGCTCGTCTGCGGTCCCGGCGAGGAAGAGCCCGTGCGCGAGATCGCCGCTGCGCTGCCCAACGCGCACGCTTGCGTGGGGGACGTCGCGGGCTTGCCGGAGCTCGTGGCGCTGTGCGAGCGCGCGTCGCTCGCGCTCACCGCCGACAGCGGACCGCGCCACATCGCCTCGGCGGTCGGCACTCCGCTCGTCGTCGTGTGCGGTC
>VGZD01000044.1 GCA_016872715.1 Planctomycetota bacterium | reverse complement strand
TCGATCTTCGAGAGGTCGAGGTCCGCGATCAAGAGCTCGTCGCGGTCCTCGCTCGCCACGGCTTCGAGCTCGCCGCGCGGGTTCGCGAAGTAGCTCGTGCCGTAGAACTTGCCGATGCCCCAGGGGCCTTCGGTCCCGACGCGATTGCTCGCGGCGACGAAGTAGCCGTTGGCCACGGCGGCCGCCGGCTGCTCGACCTTCCAGATGTACTGGGAGAGGCCGGCCACGGTCGCGCTGGGATTGAAGACGATCTCCGCGCCGTTGAGCCCGAGCGCGCGCCAGCCTTCGGGGAAGTGGCGGTCGTAGCAGATGTACACGCCGATGGTCGCGTACTTGGTCCGGAAGACGGGGTAGCCGCCATCGCCCGGAGTGAAGAAGAATTTCTCCCAGAACCCCGCGACCTGCGGGATGTGCTGCTTGCGGTACTTGCCGAGGTAGGCGCCGTCGGCGTCGATCACGGCCGCGGTGTTGTAGTACAGGCCGCGCATCGCGCGCTCGTACACCGGCACGACCATCGCCATCTGGTATTGGCGCGCGATCGGCGCGAGGCGTTCGACGGTCGGACCCGGCACGGGCTCGGCCGCCGCGTACCAGCGCCGGTCTTGGCTCGGGCAGAAATACGGGCCGCTGAAGATCTCCTGCAGGCCGAGGATCTGCACGCCCTTGCGCCCGGCCTCGTCGATGTACGGCAGGTGCTTTTGGAACATCGCTTCCGCGATGTCCGCCACCGGCATGGACTCGTCGTTCAGCGGGTTGGAGAGCTGGATCAGGCCGCAACGAACGATCTGCGAAGGCTGGTCAGTCATGGGGTTCTCGGCGGGTTGGGCGGTTGTAGCGCGGGCGTGGGAGCGGCGCGACGGCCGAGGGCGGGTTTCGATGCCGCGCTGGCACGCGCGGGCAACGACGGGCGCCGTTCGCTCGAGCGCGCCGGCCTAGCCACCGAGCGAGGCCGTTTCGCTCTGGATGTCGCCGCGCCAAGTCTCGGCGTCGCGATTGGTCTGGCCGCGATGGCCCGCCTTGGCCGCGGCCTGACGCGCGACGAGGTCCGCGTGGGTCGTGAAGGACGCGAGGCTCTGGCCCACGAAGCTCTCGAGGGAGGCGAAGCCGTGGCGGTCCATGAAGGCCGAGAGGTCTTGGCACAGCTCGTCGATGATCTTGTAGCCGCGCAGCATCGGCCCCGTGCACAGCTGCACGGTTCGGCAGCCGAGCAGCAGGAACTGCGCCGCGTCCGCGCCCGTCTCGATTCCGCCGATCCCCGACAGCGCCACGCCGGGGTGGGCGCGCGCGATCTCCATCACGTGGCGCAGCGCGATGGGGCGAATCGCCTGACCCGAGTAGCCGCCCGGCACGGTGTAGCCTTCGACGTTGGGCTTGGGGCGCAGCGTGTCGAGATCGACACCGATCACGGAGAGCACCGTGTTGATCGCCGCGATGCCGTCGGCGCCCGCGCGCAAGGCCGCGGACGCGGACGCGACCGGACTGCCGACGTTGGGCGTCATCTTGGCCCACACGGGGATGCGCGAAACTTCCTTCACCCAACCCACGACCTCGCCGACGATCTCGGGGTTCTCCCCCATCGCCATGCCCATGCGGCGCTCGGGCAGCCCGTGCGGGCAGCTGAGGTTCAGCTCGAAACCGTCGACGCCTGTGAGCTGCACGCGCTCGACGATCTCGTGCCAAGCAGCGCGCCGATATTCTTCCATGATCGACGCGATCAGCATGCGATCGGGGTAGCGCTGCTTGAGCTCCTTCAGCTCGTCGAGCCACACGTTGAACGGCCGATCGCTGATCAGCTCGATGTTCTCGAAGCCGATCACCTCGCCGCTCTCTCGGCTGAGGAGCTTGCCGTAGCGCGGAGCGGTGTTGACCACCTTGCTCGCGTCGAGGCTGATGGTCTTGATGACGCATCCGCCCCACCCGAGCTCGAAGCTCTTGGCGATCACGCGCGCGTTGGTCCCCGGAGGCCCCGAACCCAGGACGAAGGGGTTCGGGAAGCGCATCCCGTTCATCTCGACGCTCAGATTGGCCATGGATCACGCCTCCCGTGCGAACACCGCGAACCGCCGTGCGGCCGCGAAGCTAGCACTCTGCGCGCGCGCCTGCTATCCGAACTAGGCGCAGCACCGCGCGCATCCGATGATGGGCCAGCGTGACCGACGCGAGCGCCGCGCTACCATGTTGGCGTGAGCGGGCTGTTCGAGCTGGCTGTGACTGCGATCTTGACGCTCGCGACGCAGGGACCTGCGGCGCAGGAGCTGTGGAACGCAGGACGGCGCGAGGAGGCGATCGAAGCTTGGTGGCGCGAGCAGGAGCGCGCGCCGGGAGATCGCTCGGCGCTGCTGCGGATCGTGGAGGCGGAGCTGGCGGTGCATCGGTATGCGGCGGCGCTCGAGCACGCGCGCGGGCTCGGCGCGGAGGGTGCGAGGGTGCGCGGGACGGCGCTGTATCGGCTCGGGCGAGCGGCGGAGGCGCTCGGCGAGCTCGGGCGCGAGAGCGCGGCGGAGCTGGCGATGCGCGTGGATGCGTACGAGCTGCTCCAGCGCTTCGGCGAGGCCGATCGGGAGCTGGCGGAACTGGCGCGGCGAACCGAGGGGAAGAGCGCGAGCGTCGAGGCGATGCTCGCGCGCAGCGCGGTGCGGCGCGGTGACGCCGCGGCGGGTGAACGGCACTTTCGGCGCGCGCTGGAGCTCGATCCAGTCGATCCCGGGGCGCTCCACGGGCTCGGCATGTTGCTGCGCGGCGGCGAGCGCAAATCGGAGGGACTCGCGCTGTTGCAGCGACATCGCGAGGTGACTCCCCTGCTCGACCAGCTCGAGTTCGCGCGGCGCGGAGTGGACCTCGGGCCGATGCACGCGGCGAACCACGCCGCAGTGGGCGACGCGCAGCGCGCGCTCGGGCGCATCGACGCGGCGCTGGAGGCCTATCGCACGGCGGATCGACTGGCGAGCGGCGACGCGCTCGTGCCCGTCGCGCTGCGGCACGCGCGAGTGCTCGCCGAGGATCGCAAGGACGTGGCGAGTGCGGTGCGCGTGCTCGAGAGCGCGTTCGAGCGCTGCGGCAACGCGAAGTTGCTCGTGCGCGCGGGCGATGTGCTCGCGGATGCGGGCGAGCGCGCCGCGGCGCGCGAACGCTGGACGCGCGCGCTCGCGCTGCGTCCGCAGGATGCGGAGCTGCGAGCGCGACTCGAGCGCGCTGGAGGCAAGCTGTGACGGTCGAGCACGCCTGCGTCGAGAGCTGCTGGGGCGAGCTCCGCTGGGGCGAGTGGCGACGATGGGCGAGCGTCTGCGCGCTCGCGTTCGCCGCGAGCTGCGACGGCGGTGCCGCGCGGCCGCAGGCGGAGCGCTCCTCCGCTGGCGGCGCGTGGTTCGTCGACGTGACCGCGGAGTGCGGCGTCGACTTCGTTCACGATGCGGGGCTCTCGCCGGAAAAACACCTGCCGGAGACGATGGGCGCGGGCGGCGTGTTGTTCGATGTCGACGCGGATGGCGACCTCGATTTGTACTTGTTGCAGGGCGGACCCATGCGGCGCGGGGGTGCGGAGCCGGGCACGTTCATGGAGCCCGACGGGAACTTGCCGAGCAATCGGCTGTTTCGAAACGACGGGCGCGGGCGCTTCGAGGATGCGACGGCGCACAGCGCGGCCGCGGCGCACACCGGCTATGCGATGGGCGCGACGGTCGGCGATGTGAACGGCGACGGCCACCTTGACCTGTACGTGACCAACCTCGGCGCCGACGTGCTCCTGCTCGGCGATGGGAATGGCGCGTTCGTCGATGGGACCGCCGACTCTGGCCTGCGCGACGAACGCTGGACGAGCGCCGCGATGCTCTTCGACGCCGATGGCGACCACGATCTCGATCTGTACGTGGCGGGCTACGTGCAGGTGGATCTCGCGCGAGCTCTGTGGTGCGGTGAACGCAAGGAAGGCTGGCGCTCGGCGTGCCATCCGGACGCGTATCCGGCCTTGCAGGATCGGCTGTGGATCAACGACGGACGGGGGAAGTTCCGCGACGCCACGCTCACCCACGGCATCGAGCAGTCCTTCGGCAAGGGGCTCGGCATCGTCCCCTGCGACGTCGACGCGGACGGCGACCTCGACCTGTACGTCGCGAACGACAGCACGGAGAACTTCCTGTGGCTCAACCGCGGGGACGGCACGTTCGAGGACGGCACGCTGCTCTCTGGAGTCGGAGTCGACGGGCGTGGCATGACCGAGGCCGGCATGGGGCTGGCGAGCGGAGACTTGGATGAGGATGGTGACTTCGATCTGTTCGTCACCAACTTCGACGACGAGTCCAACACGCTGTACAGAAACGACGGCAGCGGGCTGTTCGAGGACGTGACCTTGCTCATCGGGCTCGAGGGACCCAGTCGCATGCCGGTGGGATTCGGCACGGTGGCGGAGGACTTCGACCTCGATGGCGACCTCGACCTCGCGGTGACCAACGGTCACATCATCGACAACATCCAGCTCTACCACGACGGCAAGACGCACGCGCAGCGCTCGCAGTTGTTCGAGAACGACGGGCGCGGGAACTACCGCGAGCTCGAGGCGGAGGCGGGAGCGTTCGGCGCGACGCCGGTCGTCGGTCGCGGCCTGTACAGCGGCGATCTCGATGGCGACGGCGACGCGGACCTCGTGCTGACCCAGTGCGGCGGACGCACGCGCGTCTACCGCAACGTGCGCGGAGATGCCTCGCGCGCGCTGGTGATCGCGGGCTTGCCGGAGCACGCGCGCGTGGAGCTCATCGCTCGCGACACTCGCCGACAGCTGCGCGCGGCGGGGCCGCAGCCCTCCTACTTCGGCGCCTGCGGGCGCGAGATCCTCACCGCGCTGCCCTTCACGGAGCTCGTCGAGCTGATCGTGCGTCCCGCGGGCGAGCGCGCGAGCCGCGTCGCGCTCGAGCGTCCGCTCGCGGCGGGGCGCGTCGAATTGCGGCGCGCCGGCGAGCGCTGGTCGGCGCGCGTCACTGCGCGCTGAAGCGATCGGAGAGCTTGGAGAGCAACTCGGCGAGCGCGAAGCCCAGGCACAGCGCCACGGCCGCGACCCACGGCCACGGCCACGGAGTGTCGCTGTAGAGCGACGTGTGGTGCGGGCTCAGCATCAACAGCAACACGGAGAGCGCCATGGCGGCGTTGTGGCGTTGACGCTGGCGTGAGACGGCCAGCGCGGCTGCGTCGGGCTGCTCGCCCGCGGCGAGCGCGAGCAAGGCCGCGCGCTCGGCGGGCCAGATTCGGATCCAGACGTTCGCGGCCATGGCCGTCGCGAGGTAGGCCGCGATGTGCACGAACACCGCGCGGTTCGAGAAGCCCGACTCGCTCTCCAACACGCACGAAAGTCCGATGGCGAGGGCGAACCACAGCGGGAGGCCCAGCCAGAGCGCGAGCGTTCCGCGCAGGAAACGCACGCACAGCTCGTAGAGGGGGAACGCGGCGAGCAGCGCGAGAAAGCCGGGAATCCACGCGCGCGAAGTCGGTCGCCCGTCGATCTGGAGCAGTCGCTGCACGTGGCTGGGGTCGAGCTCGGGCGCGTCGAGCAGGAGCGCCGCGCGGTAGTAGACGAGGAACAGCAGCACGAAGCCGAGCATCCACGCGTAGGCCGCGCCCCAGCGCAGCCAGCCGAGCAGCGCGGGATAGGTCGCGAGGGCCGTGCGCCGACGAGCCGCGGCGTCGCTGGAGCGCTCGAGCGCGCGTCGCACGGTGCCGAAAGCGAAGGCCGAGCCGATCCACAGCGCGGCGGCGCCGACGTGCAGCCAGCGCAGCGCCGCGTGCAGCAGGTCCTGAGCGGTGTTGGAGTCCATGGAGACTAGCGCGGGACTATCTCGCCCCCGTGCCGAGGCGTCAATCGCCCGCTCACTTCAGCGCGTCGGAACGCGCAGGCCGATCCGCGCCTCGACTCCGTGATCGGAACCGATGGTCGCGCGGAGGCTGACGCGGCCGAGCCACTCATGCAGGAGCTCGAATTCGTAGTCGCCGGGCGCGAGGCCCGTGAGCTCGAACGTGCCGTCCGAACCGGTGAGCGCGACGTGCGGAGTGTCGACCACGTGCACGATGGCCTGCATCCACGGGTGGAGATCGCAGCGCACCGCGATGGATCGCTCCTCGCGCTCGAAGCGCAGATGCACGTCTGGATCACGGGGAGCGATCGAACGATTCGAGCTTTGGTTGCGGATGGAGCGCACGTTGACGTTGTGGACGAACTCGTCGGAGTTGCGCAGGGCGAGCGGCTGACCGACTCGCACGACGACCACGTGCGGCACGAACACGCAGCCCCGCTGGTCGAGCACGACCGGCTCGGAGGGCGCGGGATCGTTCGACGCCGCGGGACCGGACTTCACGCGCAGCAGGACGTTGGCGATGCGCGTGTCCGCGACGAGCAGGCGCTCGGAGGGCGCCGAGGCTCGCAGGGTTCCGCAGCCGTCGCTCGCGCCCAGCGCCATGGGCGGAAGAGTCGGAGCTTCGCCGATCAGGTGGACGTAGCCGCGCAGCGTTCCCGCCCTCAGTGTGTCCGACGGCGCGACGACGATCTTTGGCGCGGGCGCAGAACCGGGCGTCGCGTCGCGCGCGCGCTCGCTTCCGCAGGCAGTCAGGCCAAGGCCCAGCGCGAGCGCAACGAGCGGCTTCACGAGAGCTCCAGCAGGATCTGCAGGCGCAGGAAATCGACGTCCTTGAGCCGCACCGCGATCGGATGCCCTTCGGTGAACGACAGGAACGTGCGGCCGCGCTTGATGTTGATCGTCGGTCCCTTGACCTCGACGCGCTCGCCGATCGTGCGCGCGGGCAGGAACCCCGTGACGTTGAAGTCGGCGAGGAACACCTCGATGCCCGGAGGCGAGACGCGGTGCACGCGCGCCTTGAGCTTCTCGCCGATGTGCGGGTGCATCAGTTGGCAGACCTTGAGGTCGCCGACGGCGTTGGAGCACATCTCCGCGATGTCGGCCTGCGCGGAGCTGTGCGCGGCGATCGAATTGAGGTCGTCGAGCAGCTCGACCGTCTTGAGCTCCCGCGAGGCCTCCTCGGGTCGGCTCTCGAGCGACCACAGCCAGCGGTGCACCATCAGGTCCGGGTAGCGGCGAATCGGCGACGTGAAGTGCAGGTACGCCTTGCGCGCGAGGCCGAAGTGCCCGGCGACGTCCTCGTGGTCGTGCACCTCGTACACGGCGCGCTCGATCAGTCCCATGATGCGCTGGATGAGCGCCTCGGCGTTGGCCTTCTTGCGCGCGGCGCGGATCAGGCGCCCGATGTCGCGGCCGGTGAGCCGCTCCTTGGTCGGGACGCGCAGGCCGTGCTCCTCGAGTTGCTGGGCGACGGCCTCGATCTCCTCCGCACTCTTCTCCTTGTGCACGCGGTAGATCGTCGGAAGTCCGCGCTCGCGGAACAGGTCCCCCACGGCTTGGTTCGCGGCCAGCGCGGTCTCCTCGATCAGCGCCATCGAGAAGTAGCGCGGGTAATCGACCACCGCCGCAACCTCGCCCTGAGCGTCGAACTGGAATTTGCGCTCGCGCGACTGCATGCGCATCGAGCCCTTGGCGTCGCGCAATTGCTGCTGGCGCACGGTCCACTTGCGGAAGTGCTCGAGCGGCTCGCGCAGGTGCGCGATGGCGCGCGTTTCGTCGGTGTCCTTGCCGTCGAGCAGCTCCTGAACGACGCGGTAGGTGTTGCGCTTCACGCTGCGGATCACGCTCTTGGCGATCCGCGAGGAAGTGCGCACGCCGGCGGCGTCGAACACCATGAACACGGAGTACGCGAGCCGGTCGCGCGCCTCGACGAGCGAGCACAGGTGGTTGGAGAGCTCCTCGGGGAGCATCGGAACCACTTGGTCGGGCAGGTAGATGCTCGTGGCGCGCGCGAGCGCCTCGGCGTCGAGCGCAGTCTCGGGTCGCACGTAGTGCGCGACATCGGCGATGTGCACGCCGACCTCGTAGGCGCCGTGCTCGAGCGCCTCGATCGAGATCGCGTCGTCGTAGTCCTTCGCGTCGTCGCCGTCGATCGTGAAGATGCAGCGCTCGCGCAGGTCGAGGCGTCCGCGCTTGTCCTCCTCGGTGGGATCCTGCGGCAGGTGCTCGACTTCGCGCCGCACGTCTTCTGGGAAGACCGTGCGCACGCGGAACGACCCGAGGATCTGCATCTCCTCGGACTCCACGTCGGCATACACCTTCGGACCGTGCGCCATGGCTTCGAAGGCCAGCGGGCGGCGCGCGATGCGCTCGCGCGCCTGCGCCTCGGCGATGTCGTCGATCTTGCGCTCGGGGCCGAAATCGCTGATGAACTTGAACTTGGGCTGGGGCTCCGCGGGCTGCGGCGGCGGGCTCCCGCGCAACTTCGCGAGGTCCTTGAAACTCGTCAGCTTCTTTTTCTCATCACTCATGGATGCCACTCAGGGAGGCCGCTCAGGGACGCCACTCAGGGACGCGCGGTCCGCCGCTCTCGCCACTGGACCCACAGCGCAGCCGCGAGAGTCACGAGCAGCGGATCGAGCGGAAAGCGATAGCGTTCGGAGACGTGCGTCACATAGTACGGCGCGCCGAAGCACAGCAGCGAGACGACCAGCAGGATGCGCACTTCGCGCACGAGTCGCAGGCCGCCGAGAGCGACGATCCCGAGGGCTCCGAGCAGCGCGTAACACACGAACTTGAGCCAACTCGAGGGATCGCGCGCGGCGCCCTTGCCGGCACTCGTGCGCGGATCGAGCGACGGAGGCTCTCCGATCCAAAACTGCGCCGCGCGCAGGCTGGAGAGCTCGACGAATCGCGCTGGGTGCGCGCGAATCCACTCCAGTGCGCGCCGAGAGTTCTCGACGCAGTACTCGGCTTCGCCGAGTTGCAGGTAGCGCTCCCGCTCGGCTGGGACGTGCGAGGGGTGGTAGCGGAACGGCTCGGGGCGTCCCGTCGCGCGGTCGTGATTGCCGATGCGCAGTTCGACGCCGAGGTTGGGGCGCAGGCTGAAGTTCCCGACCGTGAGCGCGTTGCGCAGCATCCACGGCAACGTGACGGCGCTCGCGCAGGCGAGGAACGCCGCCGCGCCGCGCAGGCCGGAGCGACGTCCGATGAACCACGCGAAGACGGGCGCGAGGCTCACGGGAGCAGGGTTCAAGAACAACAGGCCGCCGAAGCCCAGTCCGACGGCCGCCGCGGACTTCGCCGACGCGCTCGAGCGCAGGACGAGCGAGAACACGAGCGTGAGCGCGAGCGCGACCAGCGTCGTGTCCCAGATCACCTGCGCCGAGTTGGCGAGCGCGATCGGGTAGAACGCGAAGAGCCAGCCGGCGAGGCGACCGGCGCGCGCGTGGCCGATGTCACTGCCCAGTCGCACGAGCGCGACGGCGGTGAGGGCCGAGGCGAGCGCGTGCACGAGCGCCACGATCCAGGCCGTGGCGCAGCTCACGCCACCGCCGAGCGCCATCGCGAGCGCGAGCAAGAACGGGTAGGGCGGAGTGAGCCACGCCGTCGCTCCGGTGCCATGGCCCCACGGGTCCGCGAAGCCGCGGCCGTCGAGCAACGCCTGCGCGATGCAGGCTGGTTCGTGCCCCCACTGCCAACTCGTCGTGCCGGGAGCGAGGAAGGTCGCGTGCAGCCCGACGGTCGCCGCGATGCGCAGCGCGAACGCCGCGCCGAACAGCGTCAGGAGCATCCGACGGTGCGCGGTTTGCGGCGTGTTCACGGGCTCACTTGACGATGAAGTTGATCAGGCGTCCGGGGACGAGCACGACCTTCGCCAGTTCCTTGCCCTCGACCCAGCTCGCGACCGACGGACGCGCCGCGGCCTCGATCTCGGCCTGGGACGCGGTCTTCGCCACGCTCACGCGGCCGCGCAGCTTGCCCGCGACCTGCACGACGATCTCCACCGTGTCGTCCTCGAGGAACTCGGGCCGAACCTTGGGCCACGCAACGTGGGCGAGCGACTGCGCGTAGCCAAGCCGCGACCACAGCTCCTCGGCGAGGTGCGGAGCGAAGGGCGCGAGCGAGAGCACGAAGCGCTCGGCTTGGCTGCGCGAGAGCGCGGATTGGCGCTTGTAGGCCTCGTTCACGAACGTCATGAGCGCCGCGATCGAGGTGTTGAAGTTGAACGCCTTGAAGGAGTCGTCGATGCGCGCGATCGCGCGGTGCAGCGCGCGTTCGAGTTCGAGCGTGTCGCCCTCGAGCGCGCGCTCGCCCTGATCGACGCGGAACTGCGGTCGCACCGGATCTCGACCGTCGGGGTCGACGATCAGCTTCCACGCGCGCTCGACGAAGCGCGCGCAGCCCGTGATGTCGCGCGGATTCCACGGCTTGGAGTCGGCCAGCGGGCCCATGAAGCTCTCGTAGAGCCGCAGCGTGTCCGCGCCATACTCGGCGATCACGTCGTCGGGGTTGACGACGTTCTTCAGCGATTTCGCCATCTTCGTGACGATCTGCTCGAGCGGCTCGCCACTCGACGTGCGCACGAACTCGTTGCCGCGCGTCTCCACCTCGTCGCTCGCGACGAGTCGGCCGGACTTGTCCTGATACGCGAAGGCCGTGATCAGGCCTTGATTGAAGAGCTTTTGGAACGGCTCCTTGGTGTGCACGAGGCCGAGGTCGAACAGCACCTTGTGCCAGAAGCGCGCGTAGAGCAGGTGCATCACCGCGTGGGCCGCGCCGCCGACGTAGAGGTCGACGGGCCCCCAGTAGCGTTCCGCGGCCTTCGACCACGGCTCGCTCGCGTTGTGCGGATCCATGAAGCGCAGCCAGTACCAGCACGAACCGGCCCAGCCCGGCATGGTGTCGGTGTCGCGGCGCGCGCTCGCGCCCCGGTGCGTGGTGCGCAGCCACGCGCTCGCGCGCGCGAGCGGCGCGGAGCCGTCGCTGGACGGCTTGAAGTCGTCCATCGGCGGGAGCTCGATCGGGAGCGCGTCGTCGTCGACCGCGACCGTGCTGCCGTCGGCGAGGTGCACGAGCGGGAACGGCTCGCCCCAGTAGCGCTGGCGCGAGAAGAGCCAGTCGCGCAGCTTGTAGGTCGTGCGCGCCACGCCGACGCCGCGCGCGCAGAGCAGCTCGATCGCCTTCGCCTTCGCCGCGCTCGTGGCGAGTCCGTCGATCGGACCGGAGCTCACCGCCGTGCCGTCGCCGGTGAAGCACACGCCCTCGGAGAGGCCGCGCTCGCCCTGCGGCGGCCGCACGACCTCGCGCACCTCGAGGCCGAACTTGCGCGCGAAGGCGCAGTCGCGCTCGTCGTGTCCGGGCACGGCCATGATCGCGCCGGTGCCGTAGGAGATCAGCACGTAGTCGGCCACCCAGATCGGGATGCGACCGCGCGGATCACCGGCGTCGAAGGCCGGGTTGTGCGCGTACAGGCCGCTGAAGACGCCGGTCTTGTCCTTGGCGAGCTCGGTGCGCTCGAGTTCCGACTTCGAGGCGGCGCTCGCGACGTAGGCGTCGACGGCGGCGCGCTGCGACGCGCTCGCGCGCGCGAGCAGCTTGTGCTCCGGCGCCACGACCATGAAGGTCGCGCCCCACAGCGTGTCGGGGCGGGTCGTGAACACGACGAGTTTTTCGGCACCGCCTTCGACGGCGAACTCGACCTCGGCTCCCTCGCTCTTGCCGATCCACTCGCGCTGCTGGATCTTGATCGACTCCGGCCAGTCGAGCCCGTCGAGGTCCGCGAGCAGGCGCTCCGCGTAGGCCGTGATCTTCAGCATCCACTGTCGGAGCGGACGGCGCACGCAGGGATAGTTGCCGCGCTCGCTGCGGCCGTTGATGACCTCTTCGTTCGCGAGCACGGTCTTGAGCTCCTCGCACCACCACACCGGCACTTCGGCCTGGTAGGCGAGCCCCTGCGCGTGCAGGCGCTTGAAGATCCACTGCGTCCAGCGGAAGTAGCTCGGCTCCGACGTGTTGACCTCGCGGCTCCAGTCGTAGGACAGGCCGATCCGCTTGAGCTGGCGGCGGAAATTGGCCGTGTTGGTCGCGGTCGACGCGGAGGGATGCACGCCGGTCTGGATGGCGTACTGCTCGGCCGGCAGGCCGAAGGCGTCCCAGCCCATCGGGTGGAGGACGTTGCAGCCCTCCATGCGCTTTTTGCGCGCGACGATGTCGGTGCCGATGTAGCCCACCGCGTGGCCCACGTGCAGCCCCGAGCCCGAGGGGTAGGGGAACATGTCGAGCACGTAGTACTTGGGGCGCGAGGCATCGAAGCCCGGCCCGTCGGGATTGGGAGCGGCGAAGGTGCGCTCGGCCTCCCAGCGGGCCTGCCAACGGGCCTCGATGGCGGTGGGGTCGTAGACGTTGCTCAAGTTGTTCCTGGGCTTGGTGGGGCGCGGCCCGAAACGAGCTTTCGCCGCGCTCGGGCAGGATAGGCGAAGGGCGCGGGCAAGGCACGCCTCCCAAAGCGGGTGCGGTGTTGACGGCGAGGCCTGGGTGCGTCATCCTCTCCGCCCTTCCGATGCTTCGGAGCAGCGGCGCCGTGCGCCTCTGCCAAGGAACACCGGGGGATTAGCTCAGTTGGTAGAGCGCGACAATGGCATTGTCGAGGCCAGGGGTTCGAGTCCCCTATCCTCCACCAGCACCGCGGCCGCTCCGGCAAACTGCCGGGGTGGCCGCGCGCCTTTTGGCTGCGCCCCCGCCCCTCCAGTGGCGCCGTCTCCCCAGTGCCGCCGTCTAGCCGGAGACGTCGCCTCCCCGGTGACGTCGCCTCCCCAGTGACGCCGCCCCCCGCTCGAGAGCTCCACGCGCCGCGCCGCGTGGCCCGCGCCGTCGGCAGGGTTGCATCGCGTCGGCCGCCGCTATCCTCGTCCCTCGCCCATGACTGAACTCGCCCAGCCCGACCGCCTCGCCAAGGCCATGGCCATGCGCCAGGCCGGCGCCGATCCCTTCCCCGCCCGCGGTGTGGCCTCGCAGCCCATCGCCGCCTTGATCGCCGCCGCCGGAACCGCCGCGGCCCCCGGCCCCGCCATCGGCACGCGCGTCACGATCGCCGGCCGCATGCTGATGCCGCGCGACTTCGGCAAGCTGATCTTCGCGCCGCTCGTCGATCGCACGGGACGCGTGCAGATCGGCCTGCAGCGCGACGCGCTCGCTCAGTGGTGGCCGACGCGCAAATGGCTCGACGCGGGCGATCAGGTCGGCATCAGCGGCGAAGTGGGCTTCACGCAGAAGGGCGAGCTGACCGTGTGGGCCAAGGAGGTGCATCTGCTCGCGAAGAGCTACGCGCCGCCGCCGGAAAAGTGGCACGGGCTCGCCGACGTCGAGCAGCGCTACCGGCGGCGCTACGTCGACCTGTGGGCCACCGAAGGCGTCATGGATGTCTTCGTCAAGCGCAGCAAGATCATCTCGCTCGTGCGCCGCTTCCTCGAGGCCGAGGGCTACCTCGAAGTCGAGACGCCGACGCTGCACCCGATCTTCGGCGGGGCGACCGCGCGGCCGTTCGTGACGCACCACAACGCGCTCGGCTGCGACTTCTACCTGCGCATCGCGCCGGAGCTGTACCTCAAGCGCTTGATCGTCGGCGGACTCGAGCGCGTGTTCGAGATCGCGCGCAACTTCCGCAACGAGGGCATCTCGACGCGCCACAACCCCGAGTTCTCGATGCTCGAGCTGTACGAGGCGCAGGCCGACTACCGCCGCATGATGGAGCTCGCGGAGCAGATGATCGAGCATCTCGCGCGCGAGGTGAACGGCACGACCAAGGTCACCTTCCGCGGCGTCGAATACGACCTGAAGGCGCCCTTCGCCCGGCTGCGCTACACCGAGCTCTTCCGCGAGCACAACGGCTGCGAGTTCGACGACCAGCCTTCCGTGCGCGCGCGCGCGGCGGCGCTTTGCATCGAGGACGGCGGCAACTACTGGAAGCTGATGAACGACGTGTTCGAGGCGACCTGTGAAAAAGTGCTGACGGGGCCGGTCTTCTGCATCGACTATCCCGTGCAGATCTGTCCGCTCGCCAAGTCCAACCCGCAGGATCCGCGGCTGGCCGAGCGCTTCGAGCTGTTCCTCGGCGGCATGGAGCTCGGCAACGCGTTTTCCGAGCTCAACGACCCCGCCGAGCAGGAGCGGCGTTTCGAGGAACAGGTCGCGAGCAAGGATCCCGAAGCGCCCGGTGTGGTCGACGTCGACTACGTGCAGGCGCTGGAGTACGGCATGCCCCCCACCGGCGGCCTGGGGATCGGCATCGACCGACTGGTGATGGTGCTCACCGGACAAGACACGATCCGTGACGTGCTACTCTTCCCCGCCATGCGTCCGCTCGGGGGTGAACCCGCGAGCGCGACGCCGCCCACTCCCTAGCGAACTCGCAGCTTGTACCGCGTCTTCCTCTCGTGGCGCTTCTTGCGCAGTCGCCGCACGAACCTGATCGGCGTGTTCGGGATCTTCCTCGCCGTGGGCGCGCTGATCCTGATCCTCTCGATCATGACCGGGTTCCTCGAAGAGACCCGGATTTCGGCGCGCGGCAGCCTGTCGGACATCATCATCACGATGCCGCCCTACAGCGACTCGCGGCGGCCGCGCGATCCCGCGCCCGTGCTCGAGCTGCTGCGCGCCGACGAGCGCGTCGCGGGTGCGAGCGCGCACTTGGGCTGGATGTGCATCCTCACGCGTCAGGACGAACGCAGCCTGCGCATCTTGGTCGACAGTCAGATGAGCGAGATCGCGGGCATCAAGCTCACGGGCATCGATCCGGCGACCGAGGACAACGCAACGGAGTTCCGTCCCTCGCTCGACAGGGCCGGACGCAACGACGACGGCGAAATCGAGGCGCCGCGGGTGCGCGTGGCGAACCTCGCGGATCCCTTCGCCGCCCCGCCCGAGTACGACGCGAGCGTCGGTCGTCCGCGCGCGAGCGTGATCGTCGGCGAGAAGGTGATGACCTACCACGGCCTGCGGCGCGGCTCGTTCATCACGCTGATGACCGCCGTGCCCGATCCCGCGTCCGACTCGGGCTGGTCCGCGAAGAAACGCGAGTTCGTGGTCGCGGGCTGCTTCCGCTCCGGCGAGAACGAGATCGACATCGAGCGCGTGTACATCGATCGCGGTCAGCTCGCGCGCTTCCTCTCGGGCGTCAGCGAGGACGACGCGCTGCCGGAGGACTCGATTCACTTTTCCGAAGTGCTCGTCAAGCTCAAGGATTATGAGCGCGACGCCAAGGTCGCTCGCGAAGCGTTCGGCGCGCAGCTGTTTCGAGCTGGCCTGATCGACGAGAGCTGCTCGATCCGCACGTGGGAAGAGTTCCGCAAGGCGCTGATCGGCGCGATCGAGAACGAGCGCGTGCTGATGGGCATCATGCTCTCGCTGATCCTCGTGGTGGCGGGCTTCACCATCTTCGCCATCCTCTCGATGATGGTGACCGAGAAGCGCCGCGACATCGGCGTCCTCACCGCGCTCGGAGCGCCTCCGCAGGGCGTGCTGGTGCTGTTCTTGCTGATCGGCTTTTGGGACGCGCTCATCGGCGCGCTG
This sequence comes from Planctomycetota bacterium, assembly GCA_016872715.1. GTDB lineage: Bacteria > Planctomycetota > UBA1135 > UBA1135 > F1-120-MAGs118. The sequence goes on along the minus strand of VGZD01000044.1, from coordinate 15,861 downwards.
CTTGGCGCGGTCGCCGGCACGTGGATGGCGCTCGAGATCGATCCGCTGGAGCAGAAGTTGAGCGAGACCTTCGGCGTGCAGATCTTCAACCGCGAGGTGTACATGTTCGACTCGATCCCGTCGGTCGTGACGCCGCTCGCGGTCGCGGCGATCGTGGTCGGCGCGTTCGTGTGCACGCTGGTGTTCGCCGCGATTCCGGCTTGGCGCGCGGCGAACCTCGACCCCGTGGAGGCGTTGCGCAATGAGTGAGAGCGGCGACTTCGTGCTCCGCGCTCGCGCGATCGTGAAGCGCTTCGAGTCGGGCGACAGCGAGCTCGAGATCCTCCATGGCATCGACCTCGACCTGCGCGCGGGCGAGCGGCTCGCGCTGATGGGGCCCTCGGGCGCCGGCAAGTCGACCCTGCTGCACGTGCTCGGCCTGCTCGAGCACCCGACCTTTGGAACGGTCGATCTCGATGGCCGCGATGCGTGGTCGCTCTCGACGCAAGAGCGCGCTCGCCTCCGCAATCGCTACATCGGCTTCGTGTTCCAGTTCTATCACCTGCTGCCGGAGCTCGACGCGGTCGAAAACGTGATGTTGCCGGCGATGATCGCCCAGTCGCGCCGCGAATTCCGCCTCGACCGACGCGCTCACCTCGCCAAGGCGCGCGACCTATTGTCGAATTTCGGGCTCGCGCACCGCCTGAAACACCGTCCCGCCCAGCTCTCCGGTGGCGAGCGCCAGCGCGTGGCCCTCGCGCGCGCACTGTTCCTCGATCCGCCGCTGTTGATCGCGGACGAGCCGACGGGCAACCTCGACCGCGACACCGGCGAGCTGGTGCTCGATCTGATCTTCCGCGCGCAGCAGGAGCGCAACCTCTCGCTGCTGCTCGTCACGCACGACGTGCGCCTCGCCGAGCGCTGCAGCCGCGTGCTGCGCCTCGAGGCCGGGAGCATCGTCGGCGCCGTGTCGGGCCGCGGCTAGGCGCGGGCGTCTAACCGTCCGTCGAACGGTAGCGCGTCTCGCTCCAGCCCAGCCGATCGCGCAGGCGACGATACGCGTCGAGCTTGCTCCACGAGAGCAGCGGATAGGCCTGCGCGTGGCGCTCGATGCGCACCACGTCGCCGACCTGCATCGGATGGAACGCCTGCCCGTCGAGCGCGAGCAGCGTGTCTCCCGAGCTCTCCTTCACCAACACCTCCACCGAGCTGTCGGGGTGCAGCACGATCGGGCGATAGGAGAGTCCCTGCGGGCAGATCGGCGTGACGACCATCCCGAGCATCGATGGGAACAGGATCGGACCACCGGCGGAGAGCGAGTGCGCGGTCGAGCCCGAAGGCGTCGCGAGGATCAGGCCGTCGGCGCGGTAGTCGGCGACCCACTTGCCGCCGACCGAGAGGCCGAGCGCGAGCATCCCCGGCGCCGTGCCGCGCGCGACGAGCACCTCGTTGAGGGCGATGGCTTCGAGGCCTGCCTTGCCTTGGGCGCCCGAGCCCAGCCGCGCGACCAGCCGCATGCGCGGTTCGAGCACGCCCTCGCCGCCGAGCACGCCTTCGAGGGCCTCGCGCCAGTCGCTGACCGGAGTCGAGGCGAGGAAACCCACGCGTCCGAGGTTGATGCCCAGCGTCGGAACGGGCGTGCTGGCGAAGGCGCGCACGGCGCCCAGAATCGCGCCGTCTCCGCCGAGGACGATCAACAGGTCGGGCGCTCCCGCGAGCGATTCCGCGAGCGAGAGCGCCGAGCGACGCTCGACCAGCGCTCGCACGTCCGACTCGAGGTCGACGCGCGCGACGCGCGCGCGCAGCCACGGCACGAGTTCGTTCTGCAGCGTGCGCACGTCCGGCTTGTCCAAGTCGCACGCGACCAGCACGGTCTGCACGGCGCCGCGCGCGGGCACACCGGCGCTCGCAGCGCCACCGGACAAGGAGCGTGCGCCCATCGCTCAGCCGACCTTGGTCGGCGTGACGAGGTTCAGCACGGCGCGTTCGAGGCTCTCCGCATCGAGTCCGCACGCGGCGAGTTGTTCTTCGCGCGTGGTCATGTGCTCGATGTAGCGATCGGGAATTCCGCACAGCCGCACCTGCGCGCGAGCGGACGGCAGGCGCGAGAGGCTCTCGAGCACCGCGGATCCGAAGCCGCCGGCGCGCTGGTGCTCCTCGACGGTCAGAATGTGACGGTAGGCGAGCGCGTGCTGCGCCAAGAGCTCCTCGTCGAGCGGCTTGGCGAAACGCGCGTCGACGACCGAGACCGCGATGCCGCGTCGGGCGAGCCGCTCGGCGGCGTCGAGCGCCTGATGCACGAGCGCGCCGAAGGCCCACAGGCACACCGCGCGCTCCCCCGCCGGAGCCTCGACGAGGACCTCCGCCTTGCCGGGAACCATGGCCGTGCGCTCGTGGGCGTGGATGCGCTCGTTGCCCGGCGTGTTGTCGCGCGGGTAGCGCAGCGCGAGCGGGCCGCTCTCGGAGAGCGCGAGCTCGAGCATGCGGCGCAGGTCCGTCGCGTCGCGCGGCGCCGCGATCGTGAAGTTCGGGAACGTGCGCAGGTACGCGATGTCGAACACGCCGTTGTGCGTCGGCCCGTCCTGACCGACGAGTCCCGCGCGGTCCATGCAGAAGGTGACCGGCAGGTTTTGCAGCGCGACTTCTTGGAACACCTGATCGTAGGCGCGCTGCAAGAAGGTCGAGTAGATCGTGACGAACGGTCGCAGTCCGGCCTTGGCCATGCCGGCTCCCATCGCGACCGCGTGCTGCTCGGTGATGCCCGTGTCGTGGAAGCGGCTCGGCAGGCGCTCGGCGAAGGTCTCGAGCCCCGTGCCCGACGGCATGCCGGCCGTGAGCGCGTGGACGCGCACGTCGCGCTCGGCGAGCTTGAGCAGCGCGTCCGCGAAGGCCTTGGTGTACGCCGGGCCCGCGGGCTTGGGAGCCGCGGCGGGACCGGGCAACTTGCTGGAGTCCGCACCGGCGAGCTTGGGAGCGGGAGCGGTGCCCTTCACGCCGTGGACGCGCTCGGGGTGCGTCGGCGCGCTCGGGTGGCCCTTGCCCTTCTCGGTGAGCACGTGCAGCAGCACGGTGCCTTCGAGCTCGCGCACGCGCAGCAAGTTCTCGACCAAGTACTTCACGTCGTGGCCGTCGATCGGTCCGACGTAGGTGACGCCGAGCTCCTCGAACACGTGGCCCGGCACGATCGCGTGGCGCATGACCTCGGCCATGTCCTCGAGCGTGCGGTCGACCTTCTCGCCGATCACCGGGATCGCGGCGAGCAGCTTGTGCAGCTCCTGATTCGCGCGCTGCACGACCTTCGCGCTGCGGATGCGCGAGAGGTAGCGCGCCATCGAGCCCACCGACTTCGAGATCGACCACTCGTTGTCGTTCAGGATCACCAGCACGCGCTGGCCGCTCGCGCCCGCGTAGTTGAGCGCCTCGAAGGCCACGCCCGCGCCGAGGCTCGCGTCGCCGATCACGGCGATCGCGTGGGGCTGCGGCGTCTCGTGCGCGGTGCCGCGCGCGAGCCCGAGCGCGAGGCTGATGCTCGTGCCCGCGTGGCCGGTGTGGAACAGGTCGTACTCGCTCTCCTCGGGGTGCGTGAAGCCGCACAGACCGTCGGTCATGCGCAGCGTCTCGAAGCGCTCGCGGCGCCCGGTGAAAATCTTGTGCGGATAGCACTGGTGGCTGACGTCCCACACGCAGCGATCGCGCTCCAGATCGAACACGTAGTGCAGCGCGGTGGTGAGCTCGACGACGCCGAGGTTCGAGCCGAGGTGTCCGCCCGTGCGCTGCACGGACTGCAGCAGGAACTCGCGCACCTCCGAGCACACCTGCGGCAGGGACTCGAGCGGCAGGCGCTTGAGGTCGGCGGGGCTGGAGATGCCTTCGAGCAAGGGCGTGTGGTCGCCTTGGGCGGGACGGGAGGCACTAGCGTGGGTGTCGGACATCGGGGCCCCGTGCTGGGATCTTCCATCCTTGGGTAGCGGGCCTCGGTTTGCAACCGGCCAAGCGTCGCAGGAGCCCTCGGGCGAGCCCTAGGAGCGTCGCGCGAGCAGGAAATCGACCATTCCAAGCCCCGCGGCGCTCCACGGGCCACCCCACGCACGCGCTTGGACGCGCGCGCGCTCGCCCTGCTCTTGGGCATAGCGCCGAGTCGCGTCGAGCCCGAGGGCCGCCACGAGCGTCGGTTTGCGCTGCGCCGCATCCTTGCCGGGAGTCTTGCCGAGCTGCTCGCGGTCCGCGGTCACGTCGAGCACGTCGTCGACCGCCTGAAAGGTCCGGCCGAGCGTCGCCCCCCACTCGCGCGCCTCGCGGCAGCGCTGCTCGCTCGCGCCCGCGCACAGGGCGCCGAGCTCCGCGGACGCCGCGATCAGCGCGCCCGTCTTCTGCGCGTGCATCTGCTCGACCTGCGCGAGCGTGACCGTGCCGCCGCTCAAACCCAGATCGCGCACCTGCCCGCCGACCATGCCCGCATCGCCCGCCGCGCGCGCGAGCGCGAGCACCGCGGCCGCGGACCACGGCGAACGCGTGCGCGCGAGCACCTCGAACGCCTTCGTGAGCAGCGCGTCTCCCGCGAGCAGCGCGTTCGCCTCGCCAAAGCGCACGTGGCAACTCGCTCGACCGCGGCGCCACTGGTCATCGTCCATGCAGGGCAGATCGTCGTGCACGAGGCTGTAGGCGTGCACGAGCTCGACCGCGACGGCCGGAGCCGAACACACCGCGTCCTCGGCGCCGCACCAGCGCCCAACGAGTCGCACGAGCGCCGCGCGAAAGCGCTTGCCCCCACCGAGCGAGGCGTATTCCATCGCATCCGCGAGCACCGCGGGCACGCGCTCGCGCTCGGTCCGCAGGGCGAGCTCGAGCTCCGCCTCGACCCAGCCTTGGGTGTCCGCGAGCCACTCTTCGACCGAGAGCGACGCCACGCGCCCTAGCCCTTGGCGTCCGGATCGCCCGCGTAGGGCTTCGAGCCAGCTTCGGTCAGCTCTTCGACGCGGCGCTGGTACAGGTCGAGCTGCTCGCGGCAGCGCCGCACCAGCTCGGTTCCCTCCTGATAGCGCGCGATGGCGTCCTCGAGGCCGATCTGGCCCTGGTCGAGCTCGCGGACGAGCGCCTCGAGGCGCTCGATGCGTTGGTCGAAGGTCCACTCCGGGGCCGCCCCCTGATTGGCTTGGCTCGTCTTGGCCATGGGAGCGCCAGTCTAGGGTCCAGAAGGCCTTCGGACAGCCCCGCAGGCGGCACTCCTTGCCGAATCTCACGTTCACGGTAGGCTCAGAGAACGCTTTTCTCGGCCTCGGCTCCAGACGGCCTCCCGCTCCTCTCGACGGGGGAGGAAGTCGCGCGGGGGTTGGACGCCATCGACCGATACCGCACCGACTCCGGCTCAGCTCGATCCTCACACCGCTCTGTGCGCGCCGAAGGCGCCCTCACCATGCAGCCCAAAGTCGTCCTCATCTACGCCAAGAGCCAAGTCCTGCGCGAGAAGGCCGCCGCCCTGTTCGCTCAGGAAGGCGTCGCCACCGGCAACGGGGCCCGCGACGAGATCATCCCGCCCTTGGGCATCGCCATCCTCGCCGCCGGGCTGCTCGAGCGCGGCTACGAGGTCAAGATCCTCGACGACTCCATCGAGGACATGGACACCCTGCGATCGGCCATGGAGTGGTCCGACATCGTGGGCATCTCGACCCTCACTCCCAACGCTCGCCGCGCGCGCGAGCTCGGGCTCGTCGCCAAGACCGAGGTCGGCCGCTTCGTGGTCATGGGCGGCCCCCACCCGACGACCAACCCCGAGTACTTCCTCGACGCCGGCGCCGCGGACATCTGTGTGCAGGGCGAAGGCGACCTGACGCTGCCGGAGATCCTCGAACACTGGCAGGACCGCTCCGCGTGGCCCGACATCCTCGGGATGACCTTCAAGGGCGACGACGGACAACTCGTCAAGAATCCGCGTCGGCCGTTGATCAAGAAGATGGATGAGGTGCCCTACCCGGCCTACCACCTCTACGACATGCCGAAGTTCCTTCGGCTGATGATCAACCCGTCCGTGAACATGATCACGTCGCGCGGGTGCCCCTACGCGTGCACCTTCTGCGACGCGGAGATGACGCCGCGGCAGTATCGCTCGATGAGCCCGACCAAGGTGGTCGACCTGATCGAGCACCTGCTCAAGACGTACAACCCGCCGCAGTTCATGTTCTTCGACGACCTCTTCACGATTCAGAAGAAGCGCGTCATCGCGATCTGCCAGGAGATCATCCGACGCGGCCTGTTCTTCGAATGGACCTGCGAGTCGCGCCTCGACACGATGGACTTCGAGCTCCTGCGCTGGATGAAGAAGGCGGGCTGCGTGAAGATCTACTACGGGCTCGAGTCGGGTTCGCCCGACGTGCTCGTGTCGGTGAAGAAGGGCCTGACCACCGAGAAGATCCTCGCCGCCGCGAAGCTCAATCGCGAAGTCGGGATGACCTTCAAGTACTTCCTGATGTACGGCTTTCCGCAGGAACAGGCCAAGGACCACCGCATGACCGAGTGGATCGTGCGGCAGACGCGGCCCGATCAGATCCACCTCTCGCTCCTGCAGCCGATCCCGGGCACCGAGATCTACGAGCAGCTCAAGCCGGTGCTGCTGATGGACATGTCGGAGGTCGACTTCCACTACTGGCACGGCACGGAGTCGTTCAAGCACCCCGTGTTCACGCACAAGGAGCTGCAGGACGATCGCGAGCAACTGCTCAAGATCCACGCGCGCACGACGCGCAGCCTGAAGAATCGCCTGCTGCGCAAGTGGGAGCGCTTGGTCGCCATGGTGCGCAACCCGGTGCTGATCTCCGACTGGTTCGAGGTTCGCGGCCGCCGCAAGACCTACCAAGCGCGCGTGCGCTCGTCGGAGTGGAGCTACGCCTTCGAGCGCGACAAGCGCGACAAGGTGGCGCTGCAGGTGCCCGAGGTGAAGGTCGACTGAGAGCGACCCTGCTCGCGACTTGAACACGCGCGGCGTGCGGCTCACTCCAGTCGCGCGCCGCGCGCTATTTGTCGCGCCCCGCGCGCTATGTGTCGCGCGCCCTGTCAGGGGAGCCGGTGCAGGAGGCGCGCGTGGTCGTAGCCCGCGAGCACCGCGGCGCGCGCCGATTCGGGCATCTCGGCGAGCAGCGCGAGCGCCTTGTCGCGCGAGAGGAACGCGGGCGCGGAATGGCGTTGGAAGTAGTGTCGGATGCGCGCGTCGCCGAGCGCGAGTTGCAGCCGCCGTCCGAGTCCGCGGAAGAAGGGCTCGGGGAAGCCCGCCTCGGTGCCCGCCCGCACTTCGCCGAGCACGGTGTCCTCGCGGCCGAGCTCCCACTGGCCGAAGCGGCCGATGCTCTCGATCAGCGCGTCGCGCACCGGCGCCTCGAAGCCCGCCACGTGCGCGATGCGCTCGCCGAAGTCGCGGCTCTTGTGGCGCATCAGCATCAGTCCCATGCCGAGCTCGAAGCCGCGCAGGTCGGTCACGCCCGCGGCGCGAATCTCGTCGCACATCGACTCGAACGAGCCCTCGCCCCAGCCGTAGAGCGCGATCGCGAGGCTCTCGTGCAACAGCTCGGGCTCGCTCTCGCGGAAGCCCTTCAGCACTTCGAGCTTGTGCGGACGCGTGCCGGGGAGCCGCGGCTCGAGCTTCTGCAAGTACTGCGAGTAGCGGTAGCCCTTCTCGCTCGCGAGCGTCGCGAGGTTGGCGCGCAGGCTCGCGGGGGCCGCGTCGCGAACGAGTCGCAGCGTGTCGACGAGGCCGAGCGTCGCGAGCAGCGCGATCGGGAGCCACAGCCAACGCACGCGCGCGACCGCGACGGCGCACAGCAGCGCCGCGAGGAACCACAGCGGCATCAAGCGGTGCAGGTAGAAGTAGTGCAGCGCGCGTCCGATGGTGAAGGCAGTCGCGAGGTACACGGCGAGAAAGACGACGATGTGCGCGGCGAGCGCCGCGAGCGTCCAGCGGTAGGCGCGCGAAGGCGCGCCGCGCAGCGCGAGCAGCGCCGCGAGCGGCGTCAGTGCGAGCAGCGCGAGCGCGAGCAGGTCGAACCACGCGCGCTCCTGCGTGAGCGAGCTCCAGAACTCGGCCAGCAACGCGGCCTTGGGCGGGGTACCTCCGACGAGGCTCGCGCCGTGGATGTCGAACACCGCCGCGCCGACGTTGAGCGCCATCCACAGTAGCGGCGTGAGGCCGATGAGCGCGCCGGCCACGGCCCACGCGAGGCGCGCGCGGAAGAGCTCGCGCCTCCACGCGAGGAGCAATAGGCCTCCCGCCACGGCGATCGTCAGCGCGCACTGGTACGAGACGTAGAAGCCCAATCCGGCGACGGCTCCGAGCGCGACCCACAGGCCGCCGCGCGCCTCGCGCGCGATCGCCGCGCGCAGCGCGAGGTAGAGGATCGCGCCGACGAACAGGCAGGCGTGGTAGTGAATGCCCAGCGCGAGCAGCGAGTTCGCTTGCACGCTCTCGGGCGCGAGCACGTACAGCAGCGCGAAGGCGCGCGCGCTCGAGCGACCGGCGAAGTGCTCGCACAGGCGCCAGCCCATGGCGAGGATCGCGACTCCCAGTCCGATGGCGACGAGCTTGAGCGCGAGCACGCTCTCCCCCACCAGCGAGAACGCGAGCGCGTCGAGCAGGCTGACCATGAAGCCGCCGCCCTCGTAGGAATGGTAGGGCAGCAGGTGGGTTGCGATCGGAACGCCGTCGAGGAGCGCCTTGCCGGCGGCGGCCTTCTCGAATTCCTCGCCGTACACGAACACGTCGCAGAACGACGCGGCGAGCAGCAGTCGCAGCGCCGCGAAGGCGAGCGCCCAGCCGAGCCACTCGTGGCGCCAGCGCGCGGGTTGGTCCGAAGCCGTGCTCATGGGACGCGGGGACACTAGCAATCAACGCGCGGCAATTCGACGCGACATCCACGGCGTCCGCGCACCGCGGCCGCGTCGGCTGCTACCCTGCCCGAGTGAGCACGGCGACGCCTTTCGACTCGGCCGCCACCGGCGCGGCGACCGCGCGCGGACCGCTGTGCGTGCTGCTGTGCACGCTGCTCGCCTTGCTCGCGTGGTTGCCAGCGAGTCGGCTCGACGGCTGGGCCTACGATGATCGCGAGGTCTTGGAGCACAACGGGGTCGTGCAGGGCACGTTGAGTGCGGCGCAGGCCTTTCGGCAGGACTACTGGTCCCACCTCGGCGCGGCGGGCCACTATCGACCGTTGGCCACGCTCTCGCTGCGCTTGGACCTTGCGCTCCATGGAGAGAGCCCCGCGGGCTTTCACCGCACGAACGCGCTCCTGCACGCCGCGGTGGTGATGCTCGCGGGACTCGCGCTCGTGCTGCTGGGGGTCTACGCACCCGCCCGCCCCTTCCCATGGATCGGACTGGCGCTCTTCGCGACGCATCCCTCGCTCGCGGATTCCGTGGCATGGATCTCCGGGCGCACGTCGAGCTTGAGCGCCTGCGGCGGGCTCGTGGGCGTCGTGCTGTTGGCGCACTTCACGGTTCCGTGGCGCGACGAGAGCGCGGGGCGGCTGTCGAAGGTCGGTGCGGCCGCGGGGCTGGGCACGCTGCTCGCGCTGCTCGCCAAGGAGGATGGCCTGATTTTCGCGCCACTGCTCGTGCTGCTGGGGCTGGCGCACTCGCGGCGCGCCGCCGTCGCGGCTGCCTTGGGCGCGGCAGCGGCGCTGGCGCTCTACACGAGCCTGCGCGCCTGCGTGTACGGATCGCCGTGGCCGTCGGCTCCCCATGCGCCGCTCGCCGCGGCTGATTTCAGCGAGCGCTGGCTCGTCGGCGGGCGTGCGCTGCTCGAAGCGGTGCGCGTCACGGCCTTGCCCTTCGGTCATCCGCTCGTCTATGAGCGCAGCGCCGTCTTCGAGGACGTGCAGCCATGGCTCGGCGCGCTGGGCTGGTGCGCGTGGCTCGCGGCCCTGGTGTGGGGCTGGCGCCGCATGCAGGTCACTGCATCGCGAGGCGCCGGACTCGCGGCGTGGCTCGCGTGCGCGGCGTTCTTGCCGCTCGTGCAGCTCGTTCCTGCGGGCGTGTTGTTCGCGCCGCGGTTTCTCTACGTGCCGATGCTCCTCGGAGTGCTCGCGCTCGACGAGGTCTTCCGATCCTTGGCAGGGCGCTTCGCGCCGTGGGCCGCGGCACTCCTGCTCGCGGGCGCGATCCCCACGGCGTGGTGGCGTTCGAGCGTGTACGAGTCCAAGGCCACGTTTTACGCCGAGCAACTGCGTCATGTCCCCGACGACGCGCCCGCGCACAACGAGCTCGCGCTGGCGCTCGAGGGTGCGGGAGACGTTGCGGGCGCCTTGCGCATGTGGCAGCGCGCGCTGGAGCTCGATCCGAACTACGGGCGTCCGTGGTCGAACCTCGGGCGCCTCGCGCTCGCCGAGGGAGATCTCGAGCGGGCGGAGCGCTGCCTGCGACGCGCCGCGGAGCTCGGTCGCGGGAACGCGCTCGCCCATGCGAATCTCGGCGCGCTGCTGTTGCGGCGCGAGAAGTTTGCGGAGGCAGCTTCCAGTTACGAGGAGGCGACGCGACGGGCGCCGGGGATGGCCCACGCGTGGCGCGGTCTCGCGAAAGCGCGGCTCGCGCTTGCGGACTACCACGCTGCCGAGCGAGCGGCATGGCGCGCGCACGAGCTCGGCCTCGCGTCGGACGCCGAGGTCGCGAGCGTCTTGCGCGAGTGCTCGCCGCACACGAACATCTCGACCCCCTAGGCCATGCCGACCTCGCGATTCTTGCTCGTTCTCGCCCTGTGCTCCTGCTCCAACGATGCCCAGTCGCTCGACGGTGACCTCGGAGCTGCGCGCTCCGCGGCGCTCGTGCCCGAGACGCTCTATCGCGCCCGAAACTGCATCACCTGCCACGGTCGGGATTTCGACGGAACCATGCAGGCTCCGCCGCTGCGTGGGCTCGCCGCCCACTGGAATGCCACCGATCTCGCGGCGTTTCTGAAGGAGCCCAAGCCTTGGCTGGCGAAGGAGCCGCGGCTCGCGGAGGCCGCGCGCATGTTCCGCACGCCCATGCCGCCGACGTTCGGAACGGATGCGGAGCGCCTCGCGCTCGCGCAGTGGCTGCTCGCTCAGCCCTGAGGTCGACGCGCGAGCCGCGCACGCGGCACGACGAACGGACATCCATCGTCCGTGCGGCCGAAGTGCAGGCGTTCGCCGTACACGCTCGAGAGCACCTCGCGGCGCATCAGCGCGTCGACGCTGCCGCGCGCGACCAGCCGCCCTTCGTGCAGCACCGCCAATGCGGTGGAGAACTGCGCGGCTAGGTTCAGCTCGTGGGTCACGACCAGCACGATGCGGCCCTCGCTCGCCAGGCGCGCGAGCAGCTCGAAGATCGTCACCTGATGGTCGGGGTCGAGCGAGGTCGTGGGCTCGTCGACGAGCAGCACGGCCGCCTCCTGCGCGACCGCGCGCGCGACCACGACGCGCTGGCGCTGGCCGCCGGAGAGCTCGCTCATGGCGCGTCCGCGACACTCGATCGCATCGCAGGCGGCGAGCGAGCTCTCGATCGCCTCGCGGTCGCTGGACTTGGGTCCCACCCAGCGATCGATGCGCGCGTAGCGCCCGCCGAGCACGAAGTCCTCGACGCGCACGTCGAACAGGCTGGGGAGGAACTGCGGCACGACCGCCACGTCGAGCGCGCGCTCGCGCGGCGAAGCGGCGCGCAGGGGTCTGCCATCGAGCAGCACGTCTCCCCTGTCGAGCTCGACGAGTCCAGCGATGGCGCGCAACAGCGTGCTCTTCCCCGAGCCGTTGGGGCCGACGAGCGAGACGAGCTCGCCGCGCGCGAGTTCGAGGTTCACGTCGTGCAGCACGCGTGGACCGTTGGCGTAGGCGAAGCACACGTCGCGAGCCACGAGCTGGTTCACCACGTGCTCACCTCCCGGCGACTGCGCACGAGCAGGAACAGGAAGAACGGGCCGCCGACGACGGACATCATCACCCCCGGTTGCAGCGCCCCCGCTCCGAACAGCCAGCGTTGGAGCACGTCCGCGCCGAGCAGGAACGCCGCTCCCGCCGGCAGCGCGTGCCAGAGGAGCTGGCGGTAGCTGTGCTGCCCGCACAGGCGCAGCAGGTGCGGTACGACGAGCCCGACGAACGCGATCTGGCCCGCGACGGCGACGGCCGCCGAGGCGGCGAGCGCGGCGGCGACGAGCGCGACGCGCTTGGTTGCGGCCACGTCGACTCCGAGCGCCTCGGCGTCTTCCTCGCCGCCCTTGAGCAGGTCGAGCTCGCGCGCCACGAACGGCACGGCGAGCGTGGAGACGGCGAGGCCGCCGAACACGGTCAGACAGTGAAAGCCGCTGCGATCGTCGAGCGTGCCGAAGGTCCAGGCGAGGATCGCGCGACTGATCTCCCACTCCTCGAGCGTCAGGTACTGGATCGCCGCGAACGCACCCGCGACGCACATGTTCACGGCGATGCCAACGAGCAGCAGCGTCGTGACGCTCGCGCGGCCGCGCGCGGAGGCGATCCATGCGACGAGCGCGGTGGTGCACAGCGCCATCACGAACGAGAACAGCGGCACGAGCAGCGCATCGAGGCCGACGCTGCTCTCCAGCACCAGCCGCGGCGCGTAGCCTCCGACGATCAAGATCGCGAAGGCCGCTCCGAGGCTTGCGCCGCCCGTCACGCCGATCAGAGACGGCGAGGCGAGTGCATTGCGGAACAGGCCTTGAATGAGGCCGCCCGACAGCGCCAACGACGCGCCGACACCGAGCGTGCACAGCGCGCGCCACACGCGCAGCTCGACGATCGCCTGCGCGCTGCGCTCGAGCGGTTCGGACAGCCCGAGCATCGCCAAGCTGCCTTCGAGCACCTCGCCCGCCGCGAGCGCGGAGCTGCCAAGCATCACTGAGCCCGCCATCAGACCGGTGAGCAGCAGGCCATACCAAAGCGGCGCGGAGAGGACGCGGGTGCGCACGGTCATTGGCTCCCCTGCTGCGCGAGTCGACGGGCGAGTTGCTCCACGCGTCGCTCGAGCTCTTCCGCGGCGCTGACGAGCTCTTGGGAGCCGGTGGCGAACAGCCACGCCGGCAGCGCCACGATGCGATCCTCGCGCACCGCACGCAGTCCCGCGAGGCTGACTTCGCTGCGCAGAAGCCGCTCGGCCGCGCCGCCGCGATCGCCGCTCGGTCCCTCCCCCATGCGCAACGGCTCGCTGACGAGGATCACGTCCGGGTCGAGCGCGAGCAGGTCCTCGAACGTGATGCCCGCGTGCCCCACGGTTCCGCGCTCCGCCATCAGATTGCGGATTCCGACCAGCTCGAACAGCGCGTCGATCGTGGTTTCCCTGCCCGCGGTCGAGCCAGCTCCGCCGAAGTTGGAGTAGGCCAGTCCGCGCCAGCCGCGTTCGCTGCGTCGCTCGCGCAGCGCACGCGTGCGTCGATCGAAATCCGCCAGCGCGCGCGCGGTGAGCTCGGGATCGCCGAAGGCCGCACCGGCGCTGACCAGCGCCGCACGCGCATCGGGGAAGTCGCGCACGATCGGCAGGGCGAACACGCTCACGCCCGCGGCGCGCAGTTGCGCCGACGTCTCGGGCGCCTGCCAGGGATCGATCACCACCAGATCGGGTCGCAGCGCGAGCAAGGACTCGGCGAGATAGGCGTCGAAGCGCACGATCGGCCTTGGCTCCGGTCGCCCCGCGTGCAGCACGGAGTATTCCAGCGCCTGCGAGGGTACGCCCGCCATGCGCTCGAGCCCCGCGACCGCCACCGCGACGTCGACCGCCGTCGCGCTCGCGGCGACGATGCGCTCGGGTCGGGCCACGCTCGGCGCGGGCGCGTGCTCGACACGCGAGCACGCTCCAGCCGCGAGGCCGAGCGCTAGGAGGGAGCAGGCGCGGGCGAGGCGCTCGAGAGCGCGAAGCTGCGGCAGGACGTACATCGAGACACCTTGCGGCCGAAGGGAGATCCGTCGCGGCCGTGGGCATTCCGACTTCGAGCCGCGACGCGCGCGGCCCTCACGGTTGCGGGCCAGTCCCGGATTCGCACCGGGTTCCCCCACTGCACCTCGCTGTCGAGGCGCCGCGACGGGCGAGATTGGACGAGAACAGGCGCGCAGTCTACTGCGCGGCCAGCCACGCGAGGAAGCGCTGCTCCAGACTGTCCTGCGTGAGGTCGACGCCGGAGAGCGGGACGGAGTAAACCTCGGACACGAGTTCCTCGAAGCCCACCGCGCTGCCCGCCTCGGCAACCTGCCGCAGGAACTGAGCGAACTTGGCGCGACTCTCGGCCGGTTGGGGCGCACTCTGCTCGCGCAGCCAGTGCAGGAAGCAGGACTTGTAGGCTCGGAAGAACTCGAGGTAGTCGGTCAAGAACTCGCGCGCGGGCAGCTCCTTGCCCTGCGCCCCGGTGCCGAAGAAGGGCGCGCGCACGAAGGTCCGCTTCGAGGTGTCGTCGCTGCGCAACTGGAAGAACAGCAGCCGCTCGTCCTTGGTCTTCGCGCCGCCCTTCGCACCGCTTCTCTGACCCTCTTGCAGGACCTTCACGAAGTAGTCCTTCCCACCGCCTTCGCGCCACAGGCTCTCGGCGTTGTTGGGGGGCAGCACGCCACCCTCGGAGCGACCGCCCGGAATGAAGGCCGTGATCCCGTCGGTCGAGTTCGAGCGGCCGGAGCCGCCCGAGCGCGTGTTGTTCTCGCCGTAGAGGTCGATCACCGCCACTTGGCCGATGGCGGTCTCGAACGCGGCGTCGAGCGCGTGGCCGAAGCTGTGCCAACACAGCGTGACCGCCGCGCGCTGGGCCACGTTCTGCAGCAGTCCCGTCGGCTCGCGCGAGTCCATCGCGACGCCCTCGCCGAAGTTCTTCAGGTTCGGCTTGATCGGCGGATATTGCAGCGCGATCACCTGCGTTTCCTGCCAGCCGAATTCGGTCCACGTGGCGAGGCCATCGTTCCAATACAGGCTGCGCGCGCCCTCCTGACGCTGACCGAGGACCCCCGCGAGTTGCAGGAAGTGCTCCCGCGTCGGAGCGAGGACGAGCACCTGCGTGCGCGTCGACAGCGGCGTGATGCCGAGCAGCTTGCCGCTGCGGAATCCGTCGCGCAGCCGCTCGAGCGCGGGCGCGAGGCTCGCTCCACCCGCGAATGCATCGAAGAACTGCTCGCGCTTCGCCGCACCGGCTCCCGCCTTGGCGGTCTTCAGGAACTTGAGCACGTCCGCGATGTCCGCGCGCGCCGCGGCGACCGCGCTCGAGGGAGCGCCGATCCAGTCGAGCCATAGCTGGTGCGTGGCGAGCACCGCCGCGAGGGAGTCCTTGAAGTCCTCGACCTTGCCCTTGTCCGCGAGGAACTCGCGCGGAATCCGCACGTCGATGGCACCCACCTGCGCGAGCGCGTAGTGCGCCGCGAGCACGTCCTCGAAGCTGACCTCGGCCGGAGCGCGTCCCTCGAGCGGGTGCCGCTCGAAGAACTCCTTCGCGAGGCCGGCGAAATCCACCTCGCCCCCGCGCGCGGGCGAGACGAGCGAGACGAGGCCGACGAACACGAGCGTGCACGAGAGCCACGAAGATCGGAGAGCGGGGCGCATTCGAATCGGGGAAAGTGAATTCGGCATCAGTGGAACCCACGCGCCGCCGCGCGGGCAGGCGCAACCGGTTTCGATTGCGTCAAACCGTGCCCGTGGCGCGCGCCTGTGCTCCGAACAGCAGGCGCACTGGGATCTGGATGTCGGGATGCAGGCTCTTGTGCACCGGGCAAGTGTGGGCGGCATTCTCGAGCGCGGCTCGAGCCGCCGCATCGAGGTTCGCGGGCACGCGGATCACCACGGCCAGCGAGCCGATGCGCCGCACGCCGGTGGCGACCATGGTCTTCTCGACCTCCACGCTGGCGTCCGAGAGGTCCCAGCCGTGACGGCGAGCGACGATGCCCATGATCGTCAGCATGCAGGTGCCGA
>VGZD01000043.1 GCA_016872715.1 Planctomycetota bacterium | reverse complement strand
CCCCGCGCGCACGACGGCGCCGCGCAGGGTCCACAGGACCTCGGGCCCGCTCGCTTCGAGTTCCGGCGCGCTCTCGAGCGGCGGCGCGCTCGCGGGCGCTTGCGGCGTCGGTTCCTCGACCGCGGGTGGGGCGAGCGTCGACGCGTCGTTGGAGGGCTCGACCGCGACCTTGGGCGCCTCGGGCGGCGCCGCGGGCCGCTCACGCAGGACCCACCACGCTCCGGCGAGCGCGGCCAGCGCGAACACGACGATCAAGGTGCGCTTCATCGCTCGCTCGAGCAGGGTGGGACGAGCGAGGCGCGCGCTTCGTCCCGAAGAAACGTCGCACAGGGCCCCGCCGCCGTGGTTGGGATCGTAGCGCGTTCGACGTCGCTCGCGTCGAGCGGCGCGCGTTAGCGCGGCTTCGCGGCGAGGTATTGCAGCGGCCAGTGCGGGTCGTCGTAGCCGTACTTCTGTGCCGCGTGCAGCGTCAGGTACGGATCGGCGAGGTGCGCGCGGGCGATCGCGACGAGGTCGGCGCGGCCCGCCGCGATGGCCGAGTTGGCGTGGTCGGCGCTCTGGAAGCCGCCGACGGACAGCACGGGGATTTCGGCGGCGTGGCGAATGGTGTCGGCGAGCCCGAGCTGGTACATGCGGCCGTACTCGGGGCGCGAGAGCGGCGTGTTGCCCGCGGACGAGACGTCGATCAGATCGACGCCGATGCGCTTGAGCTCGCGCGCGACCACCACGGCCTCGGCGAGCGTGAAGCCGCCCTGCTCGTCGAGCCAGTCGGTGGCCGAAAGCCGCACGGCGAGCGGCTTGTGCGCGGGCCACGCCTTGCGCGCGGCGAGCGCGACTTCGAGCGGGAAGCGCAGGCGATTTTCGAGCGCGCCGCCGTAGTGGTCCGTGCGGCGGTTGGAGAGCGGCGAGAGGAAGCTCGAGAGCAGGTAGCCGTGCGCCATGTGCAGCTCGACGAGGTCGAAGCCGGCGCGGTCGGCGCGCTGCACGCTCTCGACGAAGGCGTCGCGCACGCGCTCCATGTCGGCGCGCTCCATCGCTTTGGGGGCGGGCCAGTTCGGACCGAAGGGATCCGCGGAGGGCCCGAGCGCGGTCCACGCGCGCGCGTCGGCGAGCGGCGCGTCGCCTTCCCACGGCACGCTGCACGAGGCCTTGCGACCGGCGTGCGCGATCTGGATGCCCACGCGCGCGGCGGAGTGCGTGTGCACGAACTCGACCACGCGGCGCCACGCGCTCTCCTGCGCATCGTTCCACAGGCCCGCGCAGCCGATCGTGATGCGGCCCTCCGGCGAGACGTTCGTCATCTCCGCGATCACGAGCCCCGCTCCGCCGACCGCGCGGCTGCCCAAGTGCACGAGGTGCCAGTCGTTGGGCACGCCGTCGACGGCCGTGTACTGGCACATCGGCGAGACCACGACGCGATTGCGCAGCCGCAATTCGCGCAGTTGGAACGGCGTGAACATCGGCTCGCTCGCGCGCGTTCCCGCCTCGATGCGCACGCCGGTGCGGCGCGCGAACTCGACGCGCGTGCGCTCGATGAGCGCCGCGTCGCGCACGGCGAGGTTGTCCCACGTGATGCGGCGCGAGCGCGTCATCAGGTTGAACGTGAACTGCACCGGATCCTGCTGCATGTAGCGCGCGCATTCCTCGAACCACTGCTGGCTCGTGCGCGCGACGCGCTGCAGCTTCGCGACTTCGACGCGGCGCGCGCGCTCGTAGGCCGCGAGCACCTTGGGCACGTCGCAAAGCCCGTGCTCGCGGAAGGCCTCGCACAGCGCGATCGCGTCCTCCATGGCGAGCTTGGTGCCCGAGCCGATGGAGAAGTGCGCGGTGTGCGCCGAGTCGCCCATCAGCACGACGTTGCCGTGGCTCCAGCGCTCGCAGCGCACCTCGGGGAACACGCGCCACAGCGAGCGGTTCGAGAGGATCGGGTGGCCGTCGAGGACGTCGGCGAAGAGCTTCTCGAAGTAGGCGCAGGTCTCGGCCTCGCTCGCGCGCTCGAAGCCCGCGCGCTGCCAGACGTCCTCGTGGCACTCGACGATGAAGGTCGAGAGTCCCGGCTCGAACGGGTAGGCGTGGATCTGCCACAGGCCGTGCTCGTTCTCGCGGAACAGGAACGTGAAGGCTTCGAACTCCTTGGTCGTGCCGAGCCACGCGAAGCGGCAGGTGCCGAGCCGGATCGCGGGCCGAAAGTGCTGCTCGTGGCGCTTGCGCAGCGCGCTGTTCACGCCGTCGCAGGCGAGCACGAGGTCCGCGGGGCCGACTTGGCGCTCGTCGAGGATCTCGGTCTGAAAGTGCAGGCGCACGCCGAGCTCGGTGGCGCGCGCTTGCAGGAGCTGCAGCAGGCGCTTGCGCGACATGCCGCAGAATCCGTGGCCGGTCGAGCGCACGCACGTGCCGCCGACGTAGGTGTCGATCTCGCCCCAGTAGCGGAACGCGCCCGTGATCGCCGCGTAGCTCGCGGGGTCGGCGCGCTCGAAGTTGCCGAGCGTCTCGTCGGAGAACACCACGCCCCAGCCAAACGTGTCGTCGGACCGGTTGCGCTCGTAGACGTCGAGCTCGACCGATGGGAAGGCTTTCTTCAGCAGGATCGAGAAATACAGTCCCGCCGGACCGCCTCCGATGCTCGCGATTCGCATGGGCAAGAGGATAGCGGCGCGGGAGCGCGCGGCCATGCGAACTGCTACCCTCTGCGCCCCCTCATGGACCTCGCCAAGCTGACCTGGCCCGAAGCGGCCGCGGTGCTCGGACCGGACTGCGTTGCGATCCTGCCCGTGGGCTGCACCGAGCCCCACGGCCCGCACCTGCCGCTCGACACCGACGTGACGATCGCGCTCGCTCAGGCGCGGCGCGCGGCGGAGCTGCTCGGCGAGCACCGCGTGCACGCGCTGGTCTTGCCCGCCGTGAACTACGGCGTCACGCGCTTCACGGACGGTTTCGCCGGACGGCTCTCGATCCAGCCCGCGACGCTGTGGTCGATTCTGCAGGATCTGGTCGAGGCGCTCGAGGATCACGGCGTCAAGCGCATCGTGTTCGTCAACGGGCATCTCGAGCCAGCGCACGTCGAGGTGCTGCGCGGCGTGGCGCTCGATCGTTCCGAGCCCAAGCCCGACGAAGCGCGCGTGCTGTTCGTCGACATGACGCGCCGCAAGCTCGCGGCCTCGCTGGGCGAGGCTTTCTGCAAGGGCGATCACGCCGGGCGCTACGAGACGAGCCTCGTGCTTGCGCAAGACGTCGAGAACGTGCGCGAGGAAGTGCGCGCGAGCCTGCCGCCGGTCGAGGTCGATCTCATCGGCGAGATCGGGCGCGGCGCGATCCACTTCGTCGACATCGGCATCGCGCAGGCTTACTGCGGCGATCCCGCGCAGGCCTCGGCAGCCGAGGGACGCGAGAGCGTCGAGAAGCTCGCGCAGGCCGTGCTCGACGCGGTGAGCGCCACTTGGCCGGAGCTCTTCCAATGAACGGCTTCGAATACCCGCTGTCCGTGCGCTTCGGCGATGTCGACGCCGCCGGCATCGCGTATTTCCCGAATATCTACGGGTTCCTCCACGACGCCTTCGAGGCGCTGTGGGAGCGCCACGTCGGCGTGCGCTACCACGAGCTGATCGCCGTGCGGCGGCTGGGCTTTCCGCTCGTGCACAGCGAGGTCGACTTCCACTCGCCGCTGCGCTTCGGGGACCGGCCGCTCGTGCGCGTCACCTGCACGCGGCTTGGGAACAGCTCGCTCGGCCTGCGCTACCGCATCGAGAACGCGGGCCAGCTCGCGGTCGACGCGCGCCACGTGACCGCCTGCGTGGCGCTCGACACGCTCGCGCCCATGCGGCTCCCCGACGAGTTTCGTCCGAGTTTCGAGCAACTGCTCGAGGAGGGCGCGCGATGAGGATCAGCGAGATGCACGGCCGCGGTCGGCCGGTGTTCAGCTTCGAGTTCTTCCCTCCGAAGAACGACGAGCAGGTCGAGCCGCTGCTCAAGACGATCGCCGACCTGAAGTCGGCGCTGCAACCGCATTTCGTCTCGGTGACCAACGGCGCCGGTGGCTCCACGCGCGCGCGCACGCTGCAGACGGTCACGCGCGTGCAACGCGAGCTCGGGCTCACGGCCATGGCGCACCTCACCTGCGTCGGCGTGACGCAGGACGACATCTGTCAGGAGATCGGCACGCTGGTGGGGGAGGGCATCGAGAACATCCTCGCCCTGCGCGGCGACCCGCCCAAGGGCGCGGGAGGCTTCGAGCCGACGGAGGGCGGCTTCGCGCACGCGAGCGAACTGATCACGTACCTCGAGGACAACTATCAAGTCGACATCGGCGCGGCCTGCTACCCCGAGGGGCACGTCGAGAGCGCGAGCGCGGAGCTCGACCTCGCGCACACGCGGCTCAAGGTCGAGGCGGGGGCGCTGTTCCTCGTCACGCAGCTCTTCTTCGACAACCGCGACTACTTCGCGTTCGTCGAGCGCGCTCGCAATGCCCGCATCCGCGTTCCGATCATCCCGGGGATCATGCCGATCACCAACGTGGCGCAGGTCGAGCGCTTCACGCGCCTGTGCGGTGCCAAGATCCCCGCCGAGCTCGGGGAGCGCCTGCGCTCGGCCGGCGACGACCCGGCGGCGGTCATGGCGGTCGGGATCGAGCACGCGGTGCTCCAGTGCCGGGCCCTGCTCGAGGGCGGCGCCCCCGGACTCCACTTCTATACGCTCAACCGGAGCTTCGCGACGCGCTCGGTGCTCGCGGCGGTCCGGCGGGTGTAGCGGCCTCGTCGCGCCGCTCGCCGTCGATGCTCGGAGCGCGGTTGACCCCCCGCGCGCGGCTGCGGCGAAGATCTGGCGCGATCGGTGAGGATCGCGTCCGCCGCAAGACTTGCCCCTCGTCGACGATGCGCTCGAGAGCTACGGGGCGGCGCTGCAGGCGTGGCCCGAGTACACGCCGACCGTGCAGGGCAGCGCGCGAGCGACCGTGCCCGCGAGGCGCGAGGGCCCGCGCATGGCGCGGAGGCTCGAGATCATCGCGATGCAGGGCGAGGACGAGGGGGTGGGTCAAGTGGGCGAGGGAGCGCTGGGAGGCGACGAAGCGGTGCTACGGTCGGCGCGCGTACTCCCACGCCGCGGGTCGGGGGTCGGTATGCAGTGGCTCTGGTCTGCGATGGCTACGCCAAAGCGGAAACTAGCGGCGTCGAGCGCCACGGTGTCATTGGCACACCTCCTGAGACCACGGGCAACGGGTTGCTGCGGGGTGTCCAGAGCAACCGTGGAGGGGGCTCGCAGCGCCTTGCCGACCTGAAGAAACGTCTGTCTGCGGAAAAACCGGGCGCCGCGCGCGCGCGGCACCCCCCCCTGACTCGCCCCGGGAGCCTAGACTGGAGGAAACAAACTCGGCGCCGCGTACGTCGATACGGAACCCCGAGCTGTGCTCGCGGGTTTCATCGTGCTCTGTCCCAGGCGGTTCCCAGACCGTCCGACCGCGTTGCCAGCCCCTCAGGTAGCTCCTCCATGCTCATGCGACTCACCCTGCTCCTCGCCCTCGGCTCGACCCTCCCGCCCGCCTTCGCCCAGCAACCCAGCCTTCGAGAGGCCCTCTCCGGCTGGCGCGAACAGCATGGCTCGAGCTGGTCGATGTTCATGGACAGCGGCACCGGCATGGCCGACTTCCTCTACGGCGGTTCGGTGGCGGCGCCCTTCGAGCCGGTGAGCGAGGCCGACTGGTTCACCTTGGCGCGCGGCGCGCTGGCGCAGGCGCAGGCCATCCACGGCATCGAGGCCGGAACGCTGGTCGAGTTCAGCACCCTATTCCAGCCGCTCGGCATGATCGGCTCGACCGACAAGCAGACGGTCAAGTTCCAGCAGATGGTCGGCGGCGTGCCCGTCGACGGTGGCTTCGTCAACGTGCTGTTCAACGCGCGCGGCGACCTGCTCTCGATCCAAACGCGCGCGCTGCCGGGCATCGCGGGTCTCGACGTCACGCCGACCTACACGGCCGACGAGGCGGCCCTGCGCGCCGTCGAGCAGTTCCGGTTGGACGAGGGCGTCGTCGGTTCGGTCTCCGAGGAGCCCGAGTTGGTGATCGCGCAGATCGAAGACGCGGAGACGCGCCGCGGTGTGCTCGCCTACAAGGTCCGCGTGCTGTACCTGCCCGCGGACATGGAGCCGCTCGGCACCGTCTACTACCTCGACGCGCGCAGCGGGGAAGTCGCCCGTCGCGACGAGGCCATCCACTACCTCGATGTCGGCGGCCGCGTGTTCACCATGGCGACGCCGGGTTCGCGTCCTGACACCAGCGCGAATCCCGAGACCCAGCAGCCGATGAAGTACGCCCGCGTGCAGAGCTCGGCGGGCACCGTCTACACCAACGCCAACGGCGACTTCAACTACGTCGGCGCCGCGGCGCCGCTCTCCTGCACGTTCACGTACGTCGGCACGTTCAACAACGTCCAGCAGAGCGGTGGGGGCGCCTATTCGCTCACGACCTCCGTGCCCGTCGGCACGGGCGCGAACATCCTGCTGAACCCGTCCTCGGGCGTACTCGAGACCGCGCAGGCCAACGTCTTCCAGACCATCAACGTGCAGCGCGACTGGATTCGCGCGACGAACCCGCTCGACGGCAAGGCGGACTTCGTCCACACCGCGAACGCGAACATCGCCTCGACCTGCAACGCGTTCTTCAACGGCTCGTCGATCAACTTCTATCAGGCCGGTGGCAACTGCGTGAACACGGCCTTCTCGACGGTCGTTTCGCACGAGGACGGTCACTGGCTCAATGTGCTCTACGGCACGGGCAATGGTTCGGACGGCACGGGCGAGGGCACGGCCGATTGCTGGGCCATGTACACGTGGGACACGCCGCTCGTCGGCGAGGGCTTCTTCACCACCGGCGGCGTGATTCGCTCGGGCCTCAACACGCGTCAGTTCTGCGGCGACTGCTGTGGCGGCTGTTACGGCGCGGTGCACACCGACGGCGAGCCCCTGATGGGCGCCGTGTGGAAGGTGCGACGCAACCTCAAGACGTCCAACGGCGTGGCGGTTGGCGGGTCGATCGCGAACGCGCTCTTCCTCGGCTACATGAACAGCTACAACCAGACGCAGATCAAGAGCGTGATCGAGACCCAATGGCTCACGCTCGATGACACCGACGGCAACATCAACAACGGGACGCCGCACTTCAACGACATCGACTCGGCCTTCCGCGAGCAGGGTTTCCCGGGCGTCACGCTGATTCCGATCGGCATCACCAACGTCACTCAGCTCGCCAACACCACCAACCAGTACGGGCCCTACGTCGTCAACGCGACGATGGTCTCGAACTTCGGCTCGTCGATCAGCTCGGCGCAGCTGTTCTACAAGGCTGGCACGGCCGCGACGTACACCGCGGTCACGATGGCGCCCGTCGGCGGCAACGTCTACTCGGGCGCGATTCCCGGCCAGATCGCCCCGAAGGTCGTTTCGTACTACGTGCGCGGCACGGACGGCAACGGCAACTCGCTCGCCTTCCCGCTCAACGCTCCGACCGCTGGCGTGCTGACCTTCGCGGTCGGGGCCTACCAGCAGGTCTTCTGCGACAACTTCGACACCGGCGCCAATGCCTGGACCGTGACGAACACCTCGGTGACGACCGGCGCATGGGAGCGCGGAGATCCGAACGGAACCAGTCAGAACGGCGTCCAAGCACAGCCGGAGACGGACAACCCCGCGGGCACGGGCGTCAACTGCTACTTCACGGGCCAAGGCACGGCGGGCAGCACGAACGTCGGTGCGGCGGACCTCGACGGCGGCCCGACTATCCTGACTTCTCCGCCGTTCGACCTCTCCGCCGGCAACGCCGAGCTCAGCTACGCCTACTGGTTCTACAACGACGACAACGATGCCGACGCGCTGACGGTGGAGATCGCCACCAACGCTGCCGGAACGAACTGGGTCACCGCTCGCACGTACACCGGCCTGCAGGGCGGATGGAACAGCGCGGTCGTCGACGTCGGTTCCGTGGTCACGCCGACGGCGACGACGCGCGTGCGATTCAGCGTGATCGACAACCCGAACAACTCGATCACGGAGGCCGCGATCGACGACGTGTGCGTCAGCACGCTCGGTCCGGTCGGCTGCCAGGGCAATGTGCTGACCTACTGCGTGGGCAAGGTCAACAGCGAGCTGTGCATGCCCGCGATCGACTTCGCCGGCCTTCCGAGCGTCACTTCGAGCGTGGCCTTCAACATCACGGCGACCAACATCCTGCGCAGCAAGACCGGCCTGCTGTACTACGGCTACGCGACGAAGAACGCGCCTTTCCAGGGCGGCACGCTGTGCGTCGAGTCGCCGCTGCGTCGCACCTCGGTGCAGGACTCGGGCGGTGTGAGCCCCAACGAGTGCTCGGGCACCTTCACCTTCGACATGAACGCACGCATCCGCTCCGGCCTCGACACCTTGCTCGTGCCCGGACGTTTCGTCGCCGCGCAGTACTACTACCGCGACCCGAACGATCCGTACACGACGGGCCTGACGAATGCCGTGAGCTTCACGATCTGTCCCTGATAGGGGTGGACCTGCCGAGCACTCCTGACGGATCACGCTGACAGGTTTGAATCGTGCGGGGCCGGTCGCCTTTCTCGGGCGGTCGGCCCCGCTGCACGGGGCCCGGCTCGATGTTCGAAAGAGGGGTACCATGGGCGGGATGAAGACCCTCGGATTGCTCGTGCCCTGTGTGCTCCTCGCGCCGTTCGCCACCGCGCAGTGGACGTCGAGTTCCTCGCTCAACACGCCGATCGCCGTGGCGGCCAACGACCAAGCCGTGCCGAAGATCGGCGTGACCGCGGACGGTCGCACATGGCACGGCTGGTTCGACGCTCGCAGCAGCGGCTATGCGGTCTACGTGCAGTTGCTCGACGCGGCGGGCAACGAGCAGCTTGCCTCCAACGGCCTGCTCGTCTCCAGCCAGCCGCAGAGCACGTCGCTCGTCGACTGGGATCTCGAGGTCGCGGCCAATGGCGACGCGGTGCTCGTCTTCACGGACACGCGCGGGGGAACGGACCTCGACGTCTACGCCTATCGCATCTCGCCGAGCGGGAGCTTCGTGTGGGGCTCGAACGGCGTGACGCTCTCCAGCAATGGCGAGTACGAGGCCTCGCCGCGCTGCGCGGTGCTCGACGACGGCTCGAGCGTCTTCGTGTGGGGCCGCATGCCGACTTCTGGCACCGGCTCGATCCGTGTGCAGGTGCTCGACGCCGCGGGCGCGCCGCGCTTTGCGATGGACGGTTTCGGAATCAGCGGTCTGGTGAACGAGCGCCCGGGCTTCGCCGACGTCGTCGCGGCTCCCGGCGGGGCGTACATCGTCTCGTTTCTGCGCAACGTGGCGAGCTTCTCGAGCCCGCGTCACATCAAGCTGCAGAAGTTCAACTCGGCCGGTGTCGCGCAGTGGAACGGGGGCACTCCCGTGAGTGTGTTCGATGCCGCGGCCGTGCCGATCGCCTACTGGCCGGTGCTGCGCGCGGACGGGGCGGGCGGAGCCGCCGTAGCGTGGCACTACGCGCCCAGCGGCGTGTTCCAGTGTTTCGTGCAGAAGCTCAACAGCGCCGGACTCGAGGTGTTCCCGCACAACGGAGTCGCCGTGTCGCTCGAGGCGGGCGTGATGAAGCTCGAACCCGCGATCGACGTCGTGCAGCCCTCGGGCGACGTCGTCGTGTGCTTCCATCGTCGCAACACGGTCCAGAGCGCGTGGGGCGTCGGCGCCCAGCGCATCAGCGCAGCGGGCGTGCGCCAGTGGACGGACGCTGGGGTGATCCTCGAGCCGCTCGACACGAAGCACGAGTCGTTCCAGCGCATCGTGGCGCACGGCGACGGCGCCATCTGCGCGTGGTTCGACAATCCCAGCGGCGCCATTCCGGACGCGCGCGTGGTGGCGCAGCGCCTCGACGCCAGCGGCGTGCCGCAGTGGATCGGCGGCAACGTGATCGTGAGCGAGCAGACGCCGACACTCGCGCCGAAGGACGATCTCGAGCTCGTGCGCACTGCGTCGGGCTCGGTGTGCTTCAACTGGGACGACAACCGCGCCGATCCCTCGGGCGACATCTACGCGCAGCGTCTCAACGACGACGGCACGCTCGGCAACCCGGCGTGCCCCGCGCCCGCGACCTACTGCGTCGGGGCGGCCAACTCGAGCGGAGCGGGCGCGCGCATCGGCTGGAGCGGTTCGACCTCGGTGTCCGCGAACGCGCTGCAACTCTCGGTCACCGGAGCGACGCCTTCGACGAGCGGGATCTTCTTCTACGCCGCCAACTCGACCGCCGCGCAGCCCTTCCGCAACGGCTTCTTGTGCATCGGCGGCGGCATCTTGCGCTTGCCGCTGGTGGCGACCAACGCGAGCGGTGCCGCGAACCTCGCGCTCGATCTGACGGCGCCCCCCGCGCCCCAAGGCCAGATCAGCGCAGGCTCCGCGTGGAGCTTCCAGTTCTGGTACCGCGACTCGGGAGCCGCGCCGGGCTTCAGCAACACCTCGGACGCGCTGCGCGTGAGCTTCTGTCCCTGAGCGCTATTGCAGGATCGGCAGCGCCTGCATCGACTTGATCGCGAGGCGCTGGGCCACGCGCCCGGCAACTTCGCGGAACGCGCCTGCGACCGGCGAGGAGGCGTGCGCGATGGTGACCGGATCGCCCGCGTCGCCGCCGACGCGCACGACCGGGTTCAGGGGCACGCGGCCGAGCAGCGGGAAGCCGTGCTTCTTGCACAGCATGTCGCCGCCGCCGGCGCCGAAGAGGTTGAACACCGCGTGGAAGCGGCCGTCCTCGTTGGTCGTGACGGTCTGGGTGCCCGCTCCGACGTCGAACGCGACCTTCTGGCCGGCGTTCGCGCCCTCGACTCGGCCCTCGACGACGAAGCCGGACATGTTCTCGACCAGACCGAGGATCTCGACGTTGACCTGTCGGAACATCGCGATCGCCTTGCCGACGTCGAAGGTCGACACGGCTTGCGGCGTCGTCACGATCACCGCACCCGACAGCGGCACGATCTGCGCCAGCGAGAGCTGCGCGTCGCCGGTGCCAGGCGGCATGTCGACGAGCAGGTAGTCGAGCGCGCCCCACTCGACATCGCCGAGGAACTGCTCGATCAGCTTGTGCACCATCGGACCGCGCCAGATGGCCGGTTTCTCGTCGTCGAGCAGGTAGCCGATCGACATGGTCTTGATGCCGTGGCGCTCCTTGGGGAGCAGCTTGCGGCCGACCTGATCGGGGGCGCCGGAGAGGCCCATCATGATCGGCACGTCGGGGCCGTAGATGTCGCAGTCGAGCAGGCCGACCTTGGCGCCGGACTGGGCCAGCGCGACGGCGAGGTTGACGGCCACGGTGCTCTTGCCGACGCCACCCTTGCCCGAGGAAACCGCGAGGATGTGACGCACGTCCGGTGCGAGCACGCGCGGGGCGCCGCCCTGTTGGCCGCGCACCTCGGCGGTCATCTCGACTCTCACTTCGCGCACGCCGCTCAGCGCGCGCAGGAGTCCCTCGGCCTGGGTCTTGAGCTGGTCCTTCACCGGACAGGCCGGAGTGGTGAGGTTGATCGTGACCGAGACCACGCCGTCGACGATCTCGGCGCGCTTGACGAAGCCGAGACTGACGATGTCCTGATGCAGGTCGGGGTCCACGACTCCACGGAGGGCGTCGAGGATTTGAGTCTGGGTGGTCGCGGGCATGGGGGCGGAGCGCTGGGGTGTCCTGAAGCGTGAGGGGCGGAGAGTCTAGCAAGCGCACGCGCGGCCCCACTTCGAGCGACCGCGCGGGGCTGACCCCAAGCTGCGAACGGGCTCGGCGAGGCTGCTACTCTGTGCCCGTGACCGCCTCGCAACGCCCGCCGCGCGCCGTGTGCCTCGTCTCCGGCGGCATGGACTCGGCCGTGGTCCTCGCCGAAGCCCGTGCGCGCGGCTTCGAGACGCTCGCGCTGTCGGTGCGCTACGGTCAGCGCCATGCTTGCGAGCTCGAGGCCGCGCGGCGCGTCGCGCGCGCGCTCGGGGCGGCCGAGCACCTCGAAGTCGCGGTCGAGCTCGGTCCGATCGGCGGCTCGGCGCTCACGGCGGACATCGCCGTGCCCAAGGACCGACCCGCGGCGCAGCTTCGCCGCGACGTTCCCGTCACCTACGTTCCCGCGCGCAACACCGTGTTCCTCTCGATCGCGCTCGGCCTCGCCGAGGCCCGCGGCGCGCGCGACCTGTTCGTGGGCGTCAACGCGATCGACTACTCGGGCTACCCCGACTGCCGACCCGAGTTTCTGCGGGCCTTCGAGGCGCTCGCGAACGTCGCGACCGCCGCGGGCGCCGAAACCGGCGTGCGCTTTCGCGTGCACGCCCCGCTGCTCGAGCTCGACAAGGCGCAGATCGTCGCGCGCGGGCTCGAGCTCGGCGTCGACTTCGCTCTCACGCACACCTGCTACGACCCGCTCTCGCGCGACGGAGTCTCGCTGGCCTGTGGGCGCTGCGACGCGTGCGTGCTGCGACTCGAGGGCTTCGCGCGCGCCGGACTGCGCGACCCGATCGCCTACCTCTCTTGAAGGCGCGAAGCCGCGCCGCGGCGGCGCGTCGCGTGCGAGGGCTGGAGTCGAGCCTCGACGCGCGTTGTAGTGGGGGCGATGCGGATCCTCGTCACCGGAGCGGGCGGCTTTCTCGGCGGAGCGGTCGTGCGCGTCGCGCTCGCGCGCGGACACGACGTGACGGCGCTCTTGCGCGGTGAGCCGCGCGCTGAGCCGCGCGCTGAACTCGCGCCAGCGCGCGTCGTTCACGGCGATCTCGCGCAGTCGACCGAGCTCGAGGCGCTCGTCGGGGGTCACGACGCGGTGATCCACTGCGCGGCCTCGATGCGCAATGACCCGACGAAGCAGCAGCGCGACACGATCGACGCGACGTGCGCGCTCGTCGCCGCGCTCGAGCGCGCGGGCGTGGGACGACTCGTGCTCGCCAGTTCGTTGGCGGTCTACGATCACTTGCTCTGCGGCGAGCGCCTCGACGAGTCGGCCCCACTCGAGCGGGACCTCGCCGTACGCGGTCCCTATGTGGCCGCCAAGCTCGAGGTCGAGCGCCTCGCGCGCGACAGTCGACTCGACGCGCGCATCCTGCGGCCGGGGCTCATCCACGGCGAGGGGCGAGAGTGGTTCCACCACCTCGGCCTCGCCCTCGGTGGACGCGTGTGGATCGCGCTGTGCGGCTCCGCGCGCTTGCCGCTGGTGTCGCTCGAGTCCTGCGCGCAGGCCTTCGTGCTCGCCGCGGAAGTGCGGCAGGGCGACTTCACCGCCAACATCGTCGACGAGCGCGTCACGACGCGCGGCGAATACCTGCGCGCGCTCGCGAGAGCGAAGCGGCCGCGCCCGTTGGTGGTCTCACTTCCGTGGGGACTGCTGAGCGCCGCGTCGCGACTCGCGAACCTCGTCGGTCGCGGCAGTGGAGCGCTGCAGCGCGCGCGACTCGCCGCGCGCTGTCGGCCGCTCGACTATCCGTGCGAGCTCGCGCGCCGCACGCTCGGCTGGCCGCTACGCGCCGAGTGAGTCCGCCGCCGCGTGCGCCGCGCGCGCGGAGAGCGCCATGATCGTGAGCCCCGGGTTCTGGAACGGCGAAGTGGGGAAGCAGGCCGAGTCCGTGACGAGCACGTTGGGCGAGTCCCACAGGCGGTTGTGCGGATCGACGACCGAGTCGCTCGCTCGCGCGCCCATCGGAGCGCCGCCGGCCTCGTGGATCGCGGAGCCCGGCAAGAGCGCGCCCTCGGGCGTGTAGACCATGCGCCGCGTGGCGCCGTGCACGAGCTTGGCGAGGAAGCTCTCGCGCCGCAGGTGATCGACTTCGAGGCCGCAGGTGCTCGCGAGCTCGAGCAGCGTCGCGTGCATGTCGCGCACCATGGCCGCCTCGTTGGGGCCGTGCACGCAGCGCACGCGCGCGACCGGAATTCCGAGCGCGTCGATCACCTTCGGGTCGCTCGTCACGCGGTTGTCGAGGTTGGGCAGCATCTCGCCGACGGCCATGAAGAACCAGCCGGGCTCGATGCGTCCGACCGAGCCGAGGATCGAATACCCGCGGCGGAAGGGCGCGTCGGCGCGTCCGTGCGCGTTGCGGAAGCTCGGGATGTAGAGGCCCGACTGCGAGCCGAAATCGTAGGGATCCGTGCGCGGCGCGCCCTCGACGCTCGCGGGGCCGGCGTTGAACACCATCACGTGGTCCGTGAGCGCGCGACCGAGCAGGCCGCTCGAGTTGCCGAGGCCCGCGGGGTGTTCCGCCGAGCGCGAGTTCAGCAGGATGCGCAGGGTCTCGATCGTCGAGGCGGCGAGCACGATCACGTGCGCGCGCACCTCGTGGTGCTCGCGCGTGCGTGCGTCGACGAACTCGACGCCGCTCGCGCGCCCTCGCGCATCGACGAGCACGCGTGAGACCGCGGCGAGGCTCTTGAGCGTGAGCTTGCCCGTGGCGAGCGCGGCGGCGACGGGCAGCGTGCGGCGATCGGTCGTGTGGCGCACGATGCGGCAGGTCGTCGCGGGGCGCTCGCGCCACGACGCGGCGAGCGTGTCGAGGATGCGGCGCTCGATGCCCGTGAGCGGCAGCGGCCCTTCGTACACGCCGTCGGGAATGCTCGCGATCCCCGCGGCGGCGCCGTGCACGCCGAGGAAGCGCTCGACTCTCTCGTACCACGGCGCGAGGTCGGCGTGGGAGATCGGCCAGCCGCCGCTCGCGCCGTCTTGCGGATGCAGCTCGCTGTCGCCGATGCGCAGGGCGTTGCGGCCCCACAGGTGCATGCGACCGCCGAGCTGGCGACCGCGGTACCAGTTGAACGGCGCCCCGCGCTCCGTCGTGTACGGATTGTCGCGGTCGTTGACGAACAGGTGCCGCGTCATGGCGCTGAACGACATGCAGCGCGCCTGCATGCCCTGCCCTTCGAGGAACGCGCGGCCGCGCGTCCAGACCTGTAGTTTCGACGTGTCCTTCGCCGGTGGCGGCGGAAAATCGCGCGCGGGGTCGAGCGTGCGACCGGCCTCGAGCAGCAGCGTGCGCAGCCCGCGCTCGCACAGCTCCTTGGCCGCCCAGCCGCCCGCGGCGCCCGAGCCGACGACGAGCGCGTCGAATTCGATGGGCGTGCTCATCCGCGCCTCGTGAGGTAGCCCCAGACCTCGCCCGCGGACCACGCGCACAACATCGGGAACATCCACGGCGCCGAGCGCCAGAACCGCGCGCCGAAGCCGCGGCGCTGCTGCGCGCGCGCATGGCGTGCGAACAGCACGAATGGAAGCAGCGGCCCCGCTGCGATGAGCTTGAGCCGCTCGAGCGCCGTCACGTTGCGCGCTCGCACATAGCCGAACAGCCGCGCCCAGCCAAAGCGTTCGGGCAGCACGCCGAGCAGGCTCGTGTAGCGCGTGCGGTAGTCGACCGCGGCCTCGGGCGTGAGGAACAGCGTCTCGCCGCGCTCGAGCAGGCGCCAATGCACTTCCGGCTCGTGAAAGCGCGTGTGCCACAAATCGCGCGTGAGCTCGACGGCGCGGCGCTTGTAGCAGACGTTGACGTCCGAGATCCACGTGCGCGTTCCAGCCTCGAACGGCGGTGCGTAGCGGCTGAAGTCGCAGGCGTGGAAGGCCCAGTTGAGTGCGTCGCTCGAGGCGCAGTCGATCGCGCCGCCGATCGCCGCGTGCTCCGTGCTCGCGTGCAAGCGCGCCATCGTCGCGCACCAATTGCGCCGCGGCGGCGCGCGATCCTCGAGGATGCCGACGAGCTCGCCGCTCGCGGCTTTGAGTCCGGCGGCGCGGCGCCGGTCGAAGAGCTCGTGTTGGCCGCCCGCCGACGCGAGCGGATGCGTCGTGGTCGGTGCTCCGATCGAGAAGAAGCGCACTTCGGGGAACTCGCTCGCGAGCGCGCCGATGTCGGGCCGCGAGTCGTCGAAGGGCGCGAGGATCTCGAGCGCGGGTGCGTCGACTTGCGCGCGCAGGGCGCGCAGGAACGCTCTCAGCGTGTCGCCGCCTTCGACGACGGTGATCACGAGGCTCATGCGCCCGGGCACGACAGCGGGCGACGCGCTCGCGCTCATGCGGGCATGGTTCCGAGCGCGGGCAGCGTGACGCGTTCACCGGTGCGCGTGCAGGTCCGCACCGCCTCGGCGATCTCGCAGGCGCGCAGGCCCGCGTAGCCGTCAGCGATCACGAGGTCGCGCCGACCTTGGCACAGCAGCAGAAAGTCATCGAGCTCGAGCCGGAACGACTCGAGCGCGGTCGTCTGCCACGAGAAGAGCTTCTCGCGCACTTGGATCCACGGGTAGCGCAACTGGGTCGTCGTGCGCGGCGCGCCCGCGCGCTCCTGCAGCACGAGCAAGTTCGACATCGGCGCGTAGGCGCCGCGCACCATGCCCCTCTCGCCGTAGGCCTCGACGAAGATGCCGTAGCCCTTCCACTCGGTCCACGTCGCCTGATACGAGGCGGCGACGCCCGCGGGCGAGCGCAGCAGCGCGAGCGCGTTGTCCTCGGAGCCGGGCAGCTTCCACACGTGTTCCGTCGCGACGCCGTACACCTCGGTGATTTCGCCGAGGAAGTGTCGCGCGAGGTCGCTCATGTGGATGCCGACGTCCCACAGCGCACCGCCGCCCGAGTTCGGCGCCTTGTACTCCCACTCGTGCGCGAATTTCGTCAGCCCCTCGTGGCCGCCGTACACGCGCAGGTGGTCGAGCGCGCCGATGCGACCCTGCGCGAGCGTCTCTTGCACGCAGCGAAAGGCCGGGTAGTAGCGCAGGTTGAAGCCGACGGCGAAGGCGCGCCGCGCGGCGAGCGCGGCGTCGACGAGCTTGCGCGCTCCCACCGCCGTGTTCGCGATGGGCTTCTCGAGCAGCACGTGCAGTCCGCGCGCGAAGGCGGCGAGGCAGGCGGCTTCGTGGACGTGCACGGGCGTCGAGATCACCACGGCGTCCATGGGCACGTCGAGGAACTCCTCGAGCGAGCGCACCACCCGCGCGCCGCTGCTCGCCGCCGCCGCGGCCGCGAGCTCCGCATTCAGGTCGAACACGCACGCGAGCTCCACCTGCGGATGCTCGCGCAACGTGCGCGCCCGCAGTTGCCCGATCTTGCCGGCACCGATCAGTCCCACGCGCATCGTGGGGGCATGATCGGGTGGGGGAGCGGGGGAATCAAAGGCCCGCGAGGCGCCCACGGGGGTGCGCGTGGCGTGGCCGGTCGCGGGCGCAAGAATGCGGGAAGGAAGTTCGCGCGCGGGCGTCCAAGGATGCGGCGGCGTGAGAGGCCGCTCCTGAGATCGAAGTGCGATGGGCCGCGCATCGGAAACGACGGGCGCGAGCAGCGCGCCGCCCCGCGGGGAGGCGGCGAGTCGTCGGGGAGTTGTCGGGGAGTTGTCGGGGAGTCGTCGGGGGACGGCTCCCCGGCCGCTTGTCCCTCGACGCTCGAAGCCCACCGGCGAACTCGTCCGTGGCGACGCAGCGCTGCGCGGTTCGGGCGGCTGGGCTCCTCGCTGCGACGGCGCTTCCCTCCCTGGCGCGTCGTAGGTCATGCTGGGCCAAATGAGCGAAGTGAAGCCCGCGCCCCGCCCCCTCGAAGTTCCCGCGCCCATCGGCGAACCGCGCGCGGATGCGCTGCGCAAGCTCGTCGCGATCGTCGACCGCCTGCGCGCGCCCGACGGCTGCCCGTGGGACCGCGAGCAGACGCTCGCGAGCACCGTGCCGCACTTGATCGAGGAGGTGCACGAGCTCGCCGAGGCCGTCGAGCAGGGCGACTTCGACCATGCCGTCGAGGAAGCGGGCGACGTGCTGATGGGGATCGTGCTGCTCGCGCGCATCGCGGAGCAGGGCGGACGCTTCGATCTCGCGACGGTGGCGCTCGCCGTGAGCGAGAAGCTCGAGCGCCGTCACCCGCACGTCTTCGGCGACGTGGTCGCCTCGAACGCGAGCGAGGCGCTCGCCAATTGGGATGCGATCAAGCGCATGGAGCGCGAGAAGAAGGCCGCGGACACCAGCGCGCTCGCGGGCATTCCCGTGGCGTTGCCGGCGTTGCAGCGCGCGCAGCGCATGGGGTCGAAGGCGCTCTCCGCGGGCTTTCGCTGGGACGACGTGCAGGGCGCGCTCGCCAAGCTGCGCGAAGAAGTCGACGAGCTCGCGCGCGAGATCGAGGCCGCCAACCTGCTCGCCGCGCGCGATGGCAAGCCCACCGACGCACAGCGCGAGCGCCTCGAGTCCGAGCTCGGCGACGTGCTCATGGCCGGAGCGTTCCTCGGCAACTACCTGCGCCTCGACCCCGAGCGCGCCACCCGCGCCGCCCTGCGCCGGTTCGAGTCGCGCTTTCGCGCCATGGAGCGCGACCTCGCGCGCCCGTTTGGCGCCTGCACGCTCGATGAAATGATGTCGGCGTGGCGCCGCGCCAAGGCCGCGGAATAGCGCGCGGCCTACTCAGGGGATCGCGGAGCGCGGTCGGCGTGGGAGCCGCCCGCAGCCTGCACAGGCCTTTTGCAGCGGCGCGCGTTGTGCGGCGGCCGTGCGGATGTTCCGATGGAGCCATGGTTGCGATCCTGCGCGTGCGCGAGCTGTACAAGTTCTTCGACCAGCGCGAAGGCGCGACGCCGGTCTTGAAGGGCATCACGTTCGACGTCGAGCCCGGCGAGTTCGTGTGCATCATGGGGCCGAGCGGCTCGGGCAAGTCGACCTTGCTGCACATCCTCTCGGGGCTCGACGCGGCCAATGGCGGAGCGGTCGAGCTCGCGGGGCGCAACCTCAAGGAACTCGCCGATTCGGAGCGCACTCTGCTGCGGCGCGAGCAGGTCGGCTACGTGTTCCAGTTCTTCAACCTGCTGCCGAACTTGAACGTGCTCGAGAACGTGGGCCTGCCGCTCGCGATTCAGGGCGCGCACCCGTCCGCGAAGGAAGCTCTACTGCGCGCGCTGCTCGCGCGCCTAGGACTCGCGGGCAAGGAAGGCCAGTTTCCGCACCAGCTCTCCGGCGGCGAGATGCAGCGCACGTCGATCGCGCGCGCGCTCGCGGGCGGCCAGCCGCTGCTGCTGTGCGACGAGCCCACCGGAAACCTGTCGCAGAAGGCCGGTCTCGAGGTGATGCGCATCTTGCGGCAGGTGTGCGACGAGAATCGCCGCACCGTGGTGCTCGTGACCCACAACCCCCGCGACGCCACCTTCGCCGACCGCGTGCTGTTTCTGGTCGACGGCGCTCTCGATGTCCAGCACGCCTTGACGGGGCCGAATCTGACGGTCGAGGCCGTCCACGAGCGACTGGCGAGCCTGCATATTTGAGCGCGGAGTCCAACTCGACCGATGCCGAACACCTATC
The DNA here is from genome assembly GCA_016872715.1 of Planctomycetota bacterium. GTDB lineage: Bacteria > Planctomycetota > UBA1135 > UBA1135 > F1-120-MAGs118. Next base: position 12,110 of record VGZD01000043.1, on the reverse strand, counting down.
CTTGGGTTCCAAGGACACGACCCCCAACCCCCGGAGGAAACCCATGAAGCAGTCTTGGATCGCATGGCTCGCCGCGACAGCCCTCGTCGGGCTCCCGGACGCGCTGGCGCAGGAGCCGCAGGACAAGAAGAAGGACGAGAAGCCGCCCGTCGAGGCGCCCAAGAGCGACGTGCTCAAGCTGGGCTCGACCGTGGCGGAGACGCTCGCCATGCAGGACCTCGACGGCAAGCCGATCAGCTTCAAGGAGCTGCGCGGCAAGGTCGTGATCGTGCACTTCTGGTCGGACCGCTGCCCGGCCGAGAAGCACGCCGACCCGATCGTGAAGAAGCTCGAGGAGCACTACAAGGGCAAGGATGTCGTGATCGTCGCCATCGCCTCCAATCAGGGCGAGCTCGGCGAGGCGCCGCCGAAGGAGACGACCGACTGGTCGAAGCACTATGTCGACCTCCGCAAGAAGGCTGGCGAAGTCGGCTACACGCACAAGATCTACGTCGACCATGGCAACGTCCTGAGCGACCTGTTTCAGGCGCGTTCGACGCCGCACTGCTTCGTGATCGACGCCAAGGGCGTGCTGCGATACGCGGGCGCGCTCGACGACGATCCGGGCGAGGAGAAGGGCGACGGCGCCACGGTCTACGTGCGCGACGCCGCGGACGCCCTGCTCGCTGGCAAGGAAGTCAAAGTCACCGAGACGCGCGCCTATGGATGAAGGATCAAGAAGAAGCGCTAGCTCCCGTGCGGAGCGAGCCACTCGATTCCTCGCGCTCGAACCTCTCGACGTTCGCAAGTACGACCGATGACACGCAACCTGCTCTCGGCGCTCGCGCTGTGCGCGCTGCTCGCCTGTGGCGAGCCCGCGGACGGCGGAGCCGCGCGCGAGACGGCGCTCTCCGTGGAGACCGTCGACATGGCTGGCCTCGAAGCCGCGCTCGCCGCGCGCCGAGGTCGGCCGCTGGTGCTCAACTTCTGGGCCCTGTGGTGAAGCTCGTGCATCGAAGAGATGCCCGACCTCGTGCAGGTCGCGCGGGCTCCTGAAAACAAGGGCGTCGACGTCTTGCTCGTCAGCTACGACTTGCAGCTCCCGAAGGCCGATCGCGCGGCGGTGCCCGAGCGCGTGCGCAAGTTCGCGAGCGCGCGCGGCTGGGGTTTTCCGATCGCGATCTACGGCGAGAAGGGGCTGGAGCTCGTCAATGAGCGCCTCGACCTGCCCGGACCGATCCCGCTGACTCTGGCCTTCGACAAGGACGGGCGCGAAGTCGCGCGCTGTGAGGGCGAGGCGGGGAGCGAGACCTTCGCGGAGCTGTTCGCGAAGGCCCGCGCGCGCTGAGGCGCCCTCGCACCACCCAACACGCGCCCCACGAAACCCGCGCACCACCAGACACGCGCCCCACGAAACCTATGGGACTCGCCGCCATTCTGGCGCGCCGCAGCCTCCTTCGGAGGCCCGGACGCACCTTGTTCTCGATCCTCGGCATCGCGGTCGGCATCGCCACCGTGGTCGGGATCTTCACGCTCGACCACAACACGCTGATCCTGCGCGCCCACTCCGACGATCCCGACTGGCAGGCGGAGATCCAAGTCAGCCCGAGCCAAGGCGTGAAGAATCCGCGCGCGGAGCTGCAGGACGTCGTCGGCGTGACGGATGTCTCCGCGGTGTTCCAGTCGCAGGCCTCGCTGTGGCCGGAGGACGGCGAGCCGCGCGGCACGTACTTCATCGGGCTCGAGCCCGTGCACGCGCGCGCGCTCGGCAAGTACTCGCTGCTCGAGGGCCGCGACCTCGAGCCGGGGCGCGCCGAGCTGCTCGTCGGCGAGAACCTCGCGCTCGAGCTCGGACTCGGGCTCGGCGCGCGCGTCGGGCTCTCGGCGCCGCGCGTCGTGCCCGCGGAGGAGTGCGTCGGCGGCAAATTGGTGCGCCAGCAACTCGAAGCCGAGGACCCGCCGCGCGGCGAGTTCGAGGTGGTCGGCATCCTCGCGCGCGACGGCATCGGGCGGCGCGCGAGCGGGCAAGTGGTCGTCGCCGACGTCGACGTCGCGGCGCCGCTGTTCGCCGACGGGCGCGTGCAAAAGCGCTACTGGGTGCGGCGCGATCCGAAGATCAACCTCGAGACGCTGCAGGCGAACCTCGGGGAGGCGTGGAGCTACGACCTCAAGCGGAGCGTCATCATCGGGCAGGCGGCCGACGAGCGCGCGTTCCGCAACGGCGTGCGCTTCGCGGGCCTGCTCGCGCTCGTGCTCGGCCTGTACGTGATCTTCCACACGCTCTCGATGAGCGTGGTCGAGCGCGTCAAGGAAGTCGGCGTGCTGCACGCGCTCGGCAGCTCGCGGACGCAGATCGCGCGCGTGTTCTTCGGCGAGGCGCTGTTCGTGGCGGGCGCGGGCGGGGCCTGCGGGCTCGCGGGCGGCGTCGCCCTGGCGTGGTTTCTGCTGCGCAAGCAGGTGACGACGGTCGGCATCGGCGTCGGCCTTCCGCGCCACAAGATGGCCGAGCTGTTCGAGATTCCGTGGGAGGTCGTCGGGCCGCTGGTCGTCGCCGGTGTCGCGATCGCGCTCGCGGGCTCGATCTATCCGCTCGTGCGAGCGCGCGACACGGACGCGGTCGCGGCGCTGCGCGGCGAGGACACGCGTGCGCGCGCGGCCCGCGGCTCGCGCGGATTCCAGTGGCTCTCGGCGGCGCTGCTCGCGCTGGTGCTGCCGGTCGTGTACTTCCTCGTCGTGCCCGTGATCGGCGAGGGCGAAGGCGAGCTCGTCAAGGTAATCCTGCTCGGCCTCGGCGTGCTGTCGGTGTTCATCGCCGTGCCGCTGGTCGCTCCGGCGTTGATCGCGTTGGTGTGCGCGCGCCTCGCGCGGCCGTTCGAGCTGCGCTGGCCGCTCGCGGGTCAGCTCGCCGCGCGCACCATGCAGCAGGGACCCGCGCGCATCGCCGGCGGCGTCACGGGGCTCGCGCTCGTCACCGCCGGATTCGTCGGGTTGCACGGCATGACGCGCAGCCTCGAGGCCGAGATCGAGCTGTGGAGCGCCGAGGCCTTCCGCCCGCGCGTCTATGTGCGCGACATGCCGCCGCGGCCGTTCGCGGAGCTCGCGGCGGCGCTGCACGCGCATCCGCAGGTGCTCGGCGTCGAGCCCAACGTCGCGCGGCACTACGAGCCGTTCCTCGTGGTGGGAGTGCGCGAGTCGGAGCTCGCCAACTACGGGCCGTGCCGAGACGACCCGCGGCTGATCGAGGCGCTGCGCGAGCGGCGCGGCATGATCCTGTCGCGACGGCTCGCCAAGCACCGCGAGTACGAAGTGGGCGACATGGTTCACATGGAGGCGCCCGGCGGCAGCGTCGAGAGCTTTCCGGTGATCGCGATCAGCGACGCCTACGGCTACTTTCCCGACCCCGACGAGCGTCTGTACGGCATCGTCAGCGATCGTTGGATGAAGGAGCAGTTCTGCCTCGAGACCGAGCAGGTCGGCAGTTTTTCCGTGCGCTTCCCCGAGGGCACCGATCCGGTCGAGGCCGAGGCGCTCGTGCGCACGACGCTCGCTCTGCCCGAGCGCGGCGTGACGGTGAAGACCGGCGAGTACCTCTACGGCTGGCACTCGTCGGACATCGCGCGCGACTTCCTGCTGTTCGACATCATCCTCGCTCTCACCATGGCGCTCGCGGGGCTCGGCGTGCTCAACGGCCAACTGCTGTCGGCGCTCGAGCGCGGCAAGGAACTCGGCGTGCTCAAGGCGCTCGGCATGAGCCGCGCTCAGGTGGCGGGCAGCGTGCTGCTCGAGTCGCTGGTCGTCGGCGTGGTCGGGGGCGGGCTCGGCGCGGCGCTCGGGGCGGCGGTGATCCCGGTCACGGTGCAGGCGCTGACGGTCATCTCCGGTCTGCCGCTGCCGCCTGTCGGTCCCGGCATCTGGCTGCCGCTCGGCTGGGGCGGGGCGGTGGTCGTCGGCGTGCTCGCCGGTTGCTATCCGATCTGGCGCATGAATCGCAACGACGCGATCGCCGCCGTGCGGCTCGGCGGCTAGCGCGGCGCGGAAAGGGGCTGGACGAGCCCCCCGCGGAGTCGCTATCCTCTTCGCCCTACAAGGCGGGGACGTAGCTCAATCGGTTAGAGTACCGGCCTGTCACGCCGGTGGTTGCGGGTTCGAGTCCCGTCGTCCTCGCCACTCCCCCCAAGCCGAGGCCTGCCGCTCCGCCCGGAGCCGCGGGCCTCGGGGCTTCTCGGGCTCGAATCAGGGCGCGAGCGCGGTTCGATGGGGAGGGGCGAGCGCCGCCCCGCGCCTTTCCGCAGCGTGGCGGTCGGGCTACTCTCGGCCCTGCGCACCCATGAACCTGCACGAACTCCCGCCCCCGACGCTCGTCACCGATGCCCGCGGGCTCGAGCGCGTGCTCTCCGACTGCGCCGGGGCGTCCCGGATCGCGGTCGACACCGAGGCCGACTCGTTCTTCAGCTTCCGCGAGAAGGTCTGTCTCGTGCAGGTCACGGTCGGGGAGCGCGACTACCTGCTCGACCCGCTCGCGGGTCTGGACCTGCGGCCCTTCGGCGCGGTGCTGGCCGATCCGACCAAGACCAAGATCTTCCACGACGGCGAGTTCGACATTCTGATCCTCAAGCGCGAGTACGGTTTCGAGTTCAGAAACCTGTTCGACACGCGCATCGCGGAGGCGGCGCTGGGCGTCGAGGCGCCGGGGCTCGCGGCCGTGCTGCGCGCGCGCTTTGGGATCGAGCTCGACAAGTCGATGCAGCGCTCGGATTGGAGCGCGCGGCCGCTCTCGGAGCGGCAGGTGAGCTATGCGCGGCTCGACACGCGCTTTCTCGCGGCGCTGATGGACGCGCAGACTCCCGAGCTCGCGGCGCGGGAGCGGCAGATGATCCTCCAAGGCGAGTGCGCGCGGCTCGAGCGCATCGCGCCGAGCCTGAGCGTCTTCAGCGCGGACGACTACGTCAAGCTCAAGGGCGCGCGCACGCTCGATCCCCACGGCCAGCGTCGCTTGCGCGAGCTGTTCGCCGAGCGCCAGCGCGTGGCGCAGCAGCTCGATCTGCCGCTGTTCAAGGTGCTCGGCAACGAGCAACTGGTGGAGATCGCGCGCGTCGGTCCGCGCACGGAGAGCGACCTCGCGCGCGTGCCGAGCGTGTCGCCCAAGCAGGCGCGGCGCCTGTGGGATGCGATCGCGCGCTCGCTCGATCGCGCCGAGGACTTGGGGCCGATCCACCAGCCGCCGCGACCGACTCCCAAGGACGGGGAGCCGCAGTTCGACGAGCTCGAATACGAGTTGCACGAGCGGCTCAAGCTGTGGCGGCGCATGCGCGCGGAGCAGCTCGGCCTCGACTCGGCGCTGGTCCTCAACCGTCACGTGCTCGCGCGGCTCGCCCAGCGCAAGCCGGTCGAGGAGCGCACGCTCGTCGCGACCGACGGCCTGCTCGACTGGCAGGTGAGCCTGTTCGGACCCGAGTTGCTCGACGTCGTGCGCCGCGGCTTGCGCGAGATTCCCGCGGAGCTCGCGGACCCCGCGCGGCGGCGCGGTCGCGGAGGTCGCCGATGAGCGGCGAGCAACGCGGCGAATCGCGGGCGCTGTTCCGAGCCCATCCACGGCGGCTCGACATTCCGCTCCTGCTCGCGGGCTGCGGCGTGGCGCTGTGGCTCGGCCTGCGCGAGCCCGTGATCACCGTCGATCGCCTGATCTTCGGCAAGCTGCCCTACACGGTCTGGGGCGGCGTGAAGGGTCTGTGGGACGATCAGGACCGCGCGCTGGCCGTGGTGGTGTTTCTGTTTTCCTTCGTGACGCCCATCGCCAAGCTCGCCCTGCTCGGCTGGCTGTGGTTCCTGCCGACCGGCCCCGCCCTGCGGCGGCGCGTGCTCGAAGCGCTCGAGGCCGTCGGACGCTGGTCGATGCTCGACGTGTTCGCGGTGGCGATCCTGATCGTGGCCAACAAGATGTCGGTCGCGGCGGAGCGCGGGATCTACTGGTTTTGCGCCGCGATCTTGGCCTCGATGGTGCTCACGACGCTGGTGCGGCGCGCGGCGGCGACGGCCTAGGCCGACGCGCGTTCGCCGCGAGCCACTCGCGGCCCGACCACAGCGCCTCGCGCGCGGGGCCGACGAGACGGGTCGCGGGCCCAAACAGGTCGCGGGCCGAATCAGGTCGCGGGCCGAATCAGGTCGCGGGCCGAATCAGGTCGCGGGCCGAAACAGTCACGGGCCCGGCCGAGGCCGAGCCCGTGTCGTGCGGTGGTGGAGGCTAAGGGAGTCGAACCCTCGACCTTCGCATTGCGAACGCGACGCTCTACCAACTGAGCTAAGCCCCCACGCGAAGGGCGGAGAGGATAGCGGTCGGCGGGGGCGCTTGCCAAGGGGCCGCACCCCCGTCGGACGCGGTCGGGAGCGGGGGGCGAGCGACGCTGGTTTCTAGCGGGCGGGAGCGGGGCTGCGGATCACGTAGGCGGAGGTGGCCCAGTCGTGCACGCTCTGCTTCTTGAGGCTCATCATCGCCGTCGCCACGTACAGGCCGAGCGCGGCGTAGGCAGCGACGAGCAGTCGCGGCATGGGAGCGGTTCCCAGCTCGCTCATCGGCGTGGGGTAGGCGCAGGCGACCTGTGCGAGCAGCAGGGGGCCGAGCTTGAGCAGGGCGCGCAGGGCGGTGCGGGCAAGCGGCAGTCGGCCGCCGTAGGTGTCGACGACGCGCAGACCCAAGGCGCGCTTGCCGAGCGAGGCGGATCCGGGGAGGGCCTCGCAGAGCGTGAGGTAGAGCCAAGTCGGGACGCTGAGCGTGGCGAGCGAGTGCAGGTGCCAGTGCAGCGCCTCGGCGGGCGCGGGCCAACCGACGCGGGTGGCGGCGAGGCTCGCGAGCTTGGCGAGCGTGCCCACGACGAGCAGGTCGAGGCCCGCCGCGGCCGCGCGGCGCGGAAGGCTGGCGGCGGCGCGCGGCTCGTGGGGCAGCGCGGCGCCTTGGGCGGGGACGGGCGCGAGCATGGTGCGAGCATCGTTCGCCGTCGCGCCCGCTTCAAGGTGCGCGTCCCTTTGCGGGATCGCCGCGGCGCTTCCAGCTAGACTCTTCGCCCCGCACACCCCGCTTTGGAGGCGCTCGTGAAGGATTCGTTTCGCACCAAGACCCAGCTTTCCGTCGACGGCCAGACCTACCAGATCGCTTCGCTCGGCGCGCTCGAGCGCGCGGGCCACAAGCTCGCGCGACTGCCGTTTTCCCTGCGCATCCTGCTCGAGAACCTGCTGCGCAACGAGGACGGCAGCGAGATCACGCAGGCGACGATTCAGGGCATCCTCGGCTGGAACCCCAAGGCGGAGCCCGACAGCGAGATCGCTTTCAATCCCGCGCGCGTGCTGTTGCAGGACTTCACCGGCGTGCCGGTGGTGGTCGACCTCGCGTCCATGCGCGACGCGATGGTCGCGCTCGGCGGCGATCCGCGGAAGATCAACCCGGGCGTGCCGCTCGAGCTGGTGATCGACCACTCGGTGCAAGTGGACCACTTCGGCTCCCCGAGCGCGCTCGAGCAGAACAGCCGGCTCGAGTTCGAGCGCAACCGCGAGCGCTACCTGTTCCTGCGCTGGGGTCAGCAGGCGTTCGACAACTTCAAGGTCGTGCCCCCGGCGACCGGCATCGTGCATCAGGTCAACGTCGAGTACCTCGCCCGCGTCGTGATGGCCGAGCAGGGCTGGGCCTATTTCGACACGCTGGTCGGCACCGACTCGCACACCACGATGGTGAACGGCCTGGGCGTGCTCGGCTGGGGCGTCGGCGGCATCGAGGCCGAGGCGGCGATGCTCGGCCAGCCCGTGTCGATGCTCGTGCCGCAGGTGATCGGCATGAAGCTCGTGGGCAAGCTGCCCGAGGGCGCGACGGCGACGGATCTCGTGCTGCGCGTGACCGAGCTCTTGCGCAAGCGCAACGTCGTCGGCAAGTTCGTCGAGTTCTTCGGCCCGGGCCTCGCGACGCTACCGCTCGCCGACCGCTCGACGATCGCCAACATGGCGCCCGAGTACGGCGCGACCTGCGGCATTTTCCCGATCGACCAGACCACGCTCGACTACCTCGCCTTCACCGGCCGCAGCGCGCATCAGGTCAAGCTGGTCGAGGCCTACGCCAAGGCGCAGGGCGTGTTCCACGACGCGTCGACGCCGGTCGCCGAGTACACCGACGTGCTCGAGCTCGACCTCGCCACGATCGAGCCCGCCATGGCCGGTCCCAAGCGGCCGCAGGACCGCGTCAGCCTGAAGAACCTCAAGAGCAGCTTCGAGAAGGAGCTGCCGAACCTGCTCGTCGGCGCCAAGGGGGCCAAGGGCGATGCGGGCGGCGGCGCGAGCGCCATCGCCTCGCCCAAGGTCGAAGTCGAGATCGACGCTCGTCGCGCGACGCTGACGCACGGCTCGGTCGTGCTCGCTGCGATCACCAGCTGCACCAACACGTCGAATCCCAACGTGCTCGTCGCGGCGGGGCTGGTCGCGAAGAAGGCCGTCGAGAAGGGCCTCGTGCGCGCGCCGTACTGCAAGACGAGCCTCGCGCCGGGCTCGAAGGTCGTCACCGACTACCTCGACCACGCGGGGCTCACGCCGTACCTCGAGCAACTCGGCTTCCACACCGTGGGCTATGGCTGCACGACGTGCATCGGCAACTCCGGTCCGCTGCCCGAGGCCGTCTCGAAGGCCATCGACGCGGGCGGCCTGTGCGTCGCGGGCGTGCTCTCGGGCAACCGCAACTTCGAGGGCCGCGTCCACGCGCAGATCCGCGCCAACTACCTCGCCTCGCCGCCGCTCGTCGTCGCCTACGCGATCGCGGGCCGCGTCGACTTCGATCCGGCGACCGAGCCGGTCGGCACGGGCCGCGACGGCAAGCCGGTGTTCCTCGCGGACATCTGGCCGAGCCAAGCGGAAATCGCGGCCGCGGTCGCGCGCAGCGTGCGCGCGGAGATGTTCGCCAAGAGCTACGGTTCGGTGTTCGATGGACAGAGCGAGTGGCGCGCGCTCGAGGTGCCGGGCGGCGCGACGTATGCGTGGGACAAGGCCTCGACCTACATCCAGCGCGCTCCGTACTTCGACGGCATGGGGAAACAACCCTCGCCGTTCAAGGACATCGCGGGCGCGCGCGTGCTGGCGTTGCTCGGCGACAGCATCACCACGGACCACATCTCGCCCGCCGGCAACATCAAGGCCTCGAGCCCGGCTGGCAAGTGGCTGCAGGAGCGCGGCGTGAAGCCCGCGGATTTCAACCAGTACGGCGCGCGGCGCGGCCACGACGACGTGATGGTGCGCGGCACCTTCGCCAACGTGCGGCTCAAGAACAAGCTGCTCGCGGGCGTCGAAGGTGGCGAGACGCTGCTGCTCCCCGAGGGCGTGCAGATGTCGATCTTCGACGCTTCGGCGCGCTACCGCGCGCGCCAGACGCCGACCATCGTGCTCGCGGGCAAGGAGTACGGCTCGGGCTCGTCGCGCGACTGGGCCGCCAAGGGACCGGCGCTGCAAGGCGTGCGCGCGGTCATCGCGGAGAGCTACGAGCGCATCCACCGCTCGAACCTGATCGGCATGGGCATCGTGCCGCTGCAATTCCGCGGCGGCGAGAGTGCCGAGTCGCTCGGGCTCAGCGGCCGCGAGACCTTCGACATCCTCGGGCTCGCCAAGGGCGTCGAGGGCGGCTTCGCGGACGGTCGCGAGGTCGAGGTGCGCGCGTTGCGCGAGGACGGCAGGAGCGTGGGCTTCCGCGCGGTGGTGCGCATCGACACGCCGCAGGAGCGCCAGTACGTGCGCCACGGCGGCATCCTCCAGTACGTGCTGCGCAAGCTCGCGGGCACGGCGTCCTAGTCCGCTTTCGCGACCGGGGCCAGACGCAGGCAACGGGCGGGGAACGGGCGGGGGGATTGCCCCCGCAAGGCGCCGCGCGGGGGGCTCGGCGCGGGGGCCCGCGAGGCCCCGCGCACCGGATTTTTCGCCTCGCGGGCCGTGTTTCTCGCCTCGCGACCGCAGTTCTTGCCGACACGTTCGCTCGCCGCGGCGCGCACGGCTCCAAAACTCGACGCGAGCGCTTCGCGCGGCCCCCGCGCGCGGTAGCTTTCGACGGAGGTCTCGAGCCATGGAAACCGCTCGTCCGGAGATGGTCCTCGTCGCTCCCGGCCAGCTCGGCCGCACCGTGGCGCTGCACATCGCGGCGCGGCTGCAGGCGGCGATCAAGCAGCGCGGCGTCGCGACGCTCGCGCTGTCGGGTGGTCCGCAGACGCCGTGGGTGTATCGGGACCTGCGCGAGCTCGCGTTGCCTTGGGAGCGGATCGAGTTCTGGTTCGCCGACGAGCGCTGCGTGCCCGAGCGGCATCCGGCCTCGAACTGGTACGCGGCGGCGGATCTATTGTTCAGCGACCTGCGCATTCGCGCCGAGGGCGCATGTCGCATCGAGGCCGAGCGGCCCGATCACGACGAGGTCGCACGCGAGTACGAAGAGCGGCTGCCCGAGCGGCTGGACGTCACGCTGCTCGAGCTCGGCCTCGACGGTCACCTCGCCGGCCTGTTTCCCGGCTCGAGCGCGCTGTTCGAGCGCGAGCGGCGCGTGATCGCGGTCGAGACCGCCGCCAAGCCGCACCATCGCATCACGGTGACGCCGCGCGTGCTCGACGAATCGGGCGAGCTCATCGTGCTCGCCACGGGGCGCGACCGAGCAGCCGCGGTGCGTGCCGCGCTCGATCCAAACTCCACGGAGCTCCTGCCCGCGCACTGCGCGTTGCGCGGAACGTGGTTCGTCGACGCTGCATCGCGCGCGGCGTGAGGGTGCGCGCTGGCGCTCGAGCCACCCGATCGCCAAGCTCGACGCCATGAAACCGCGCCGGAGGGGTCGGGGGACGCTCGCTTGCGGGCTCGCGCTCGTGGCGCTCTTTTGGCCGCTGAACTGGGTGCTCGAGCAGACGCACCTGCTGTTCTTTCCCTTGTGGCTGGGCTACGTGCTCGCCGTCGACGGGCTCGTGCGCCTGCGCACCGGCACCTCGCTCCTCGCGCGCGCGCCGCGCACGTTCGCGGCGCTGTTTCCGCTCTCCGTGCCGAGCTGGTGGCTGTTCGAGGCGTTCAACGAGCGGCTGCGCAACTGGGAGTACCTCGGCTCCGAGCGCTTCAGCGAGCTCGAGTACTTCCTCTACGCGTCGCTGTCCTTTTCGACGGTCGTGCCCGCCGTGTTCGAGAGCGCGGAGCTCGTGCGCAGCTGCGCGTTCGTCGAGCGCTTCGCGCGCGGGCCGCGCTTTCCGCGCTCGGGCGTTGGAGCGAGCTATCGCGTCGCGCTCGCGGCGGTCGGGGCGATGCTGACGGCGGCGACGCTGCTCTGGCCGCGGCAATGCTTCCCGTTGGTCTGGGTGGGGCCGGTGTTCCTGCTCGAGGCGCTGGCCCTGCAGCTCGCTCGCCGCGCGTTCACCGACGAGCTCCGCCACGGCGACTGGCGCAATTGGATGGCGCTGTGGCTAGGTGGACTGCTGTGCGGGTTCTTCTGGGAGATGTGGAACCTCTGGAGCTATCCGAAGTGGATCTACCACGTGCCCTACGTGGGCTTCGGCAAGCTGTTCGAGATGCCGATCCTCGGCTATCTGGGCTACCTGCCGTTCGCGATGGAGCTCTACCTGATGGCGCAGCTCGTGCTCCCGCGCGAGCGCGGCATTCCGCTCGCGCCGGTGGGCCCAGTAAGCTCCTAGAACGATGCTGTTCCTCGCGCTGCAGGATGCGCTGACGCGCACGTGGGCCTCGTGCGATGCGCGGGCGGATGCGCTCGTGCTGCACGACGTCGATGGTGATCGGCATGCGGACGCGTGCGTGCGGGTCGCGGGAGCGTGGCTCGTCGCGCGCACGGTCGAGGGCTGGAAGGCGAGCGGCTGGAAGGGCGCCGAGAGCTTTGGCGCGGCGCTCGGCGCGGAGCTCGAGCGACGCGCGGGCGAGCAGCGCGGCGAGGTCGCCGTGCTCGAGCCTCCGCCGTTCGAGCCGGAGGCGGCCTACAGCTTCTCGGCGCGCGGAGACGTCGACGGCGACGGCCAAAACGACACTCTGCGCGCGTTCCGTTGCACGCGGCCGAGCGCCTTCCTCGCGCTGCGGCTCGAGCCGAGCGATGAGGGTCTGCGCGATGGCGACGGCGATGGCCTGCTCGATGCGTGGGAGACTGC
>VGZD01000042.1 GCA_016872715.1 Planctomycetota bacterium | reverse complement strand
TCCCCCGACTCGACGCCGACCGCGAGCGCGACGCCGATCACGGGCGCGCCGCCGGGCGCGATGCCGACCCCCAATCCGGCCCGCTAGCGCGTCTCGCGCCGTGGGCTTATTCTTGCCACCCGTCCCGAGCCTCGCGCTCGCCTCGCCTTCCCGCCTGTAACCAAGGAGCTACGTGTCCTCCCGCAACTTCCGCGTCAACCGCCAGATCCGCATCCCTCAGGTTCGCCTGATCGACGAAAAGGGCGAGCAGATCGGCATCATCTCGACGGACGACGCCCGCCGGCGCGCCGAGGAAGCGGGCCTCGATCTGGTCGAAGTCTCGCCCACGGCCGAGCCGCCGGTGTGCCGCATCCTCGACTTCGGCAAGTTCAAGTACGAGCAGCGCAAGAAGGAAAAGGGCGGCAGCAAGGGCCACGCGGGCGGCATGAAGGAGCTGCGCGTGCGCCCGATGATCGACAAGCACGATCTGGACTACCGCATCAAGCAAGGGCGCGGATTCCTCGAGGAAGGGCACAAGGTGCAGGTCGTGTGCGTGTTCCGCGGACGTCAGATGGACCACCCCGAGCACGGACATCGCGTGATGGCCGAAGTCGCGGAAGCGCTCGCCGATCTCTCCAAGATCGAGTCGCCGCCCAAGCAACTCGGCAAGCGCATGACGATGCTGCTCGCCCACAAGTAACGCTCGCTCGGCGCGTGGGCCCGCCCGCGGCGGCCGCCCGGCGCGACGGTTCGGCGTGGCCGCGGGGTGCACCCCAAGGGTCTCCGGGCACCAGAATTTTCACTTTTCCGGCGCTTGCGGGGCCTTGGGCTTGCATGGCTCGCTGGGTTCGCTACTCTCTTTGGCCCTCCAAACACTCCCTGAGGCGTTCGCCTCGGAGCTCCTCCCCATGCCCAAGCAGAAGTCCAAAGGCGCCGTCAAGAAGCGCTTCCGCATCTCCAAGAACGGCAAGGCCGTGTGCAGCCACCCTGACCGTGGTCACGGCCACGCTCCGTTCAGTGGTGAGACCGGTCGTCGCCTGCGCCGTCGCATGGTGCTCAACAAGACTTGGTCTGAGCTCGTGCGCAACATGATCGGAAAGTAGCCCCATGGTCCGCTCCACCTACGGTCCCCCCAGTCGTCAGAAGCGCAATCGCCGTCTCAAGCTCGCCAAGGGCTATTGGGGCGGCCGTCACCGCCTGTGGCGCACCGTCGCGGAAACGCTGACGCGCGCCTGGGCCTACTCCACTGCCCACCGCCGCCTGAAGAAGCGCGACTTCCGCTCCATGTGGATCGTGCGCATCGGCGCGGCCTGCAGCATGCGCGGCCTGCCCTACTCGCAGTTCATCGACGGCCTGAACAAGGCCGGCATCGTGCTGAACCGCAAGCAGCTCGCCGAGCTCGCCATCCACGACCCGCTGGCCTTCGACAAGCTCGTCGAGGAAGCCAAGGGCGCCCGCGCCGGTGCCGTGCACGCCTAGCCACCGCTTCCCGTAGCACGGGAAAGCTCGTTTCGTTCTGATGACGGCCCGGATTTCCGGGCCGTTGTCGTTTCCCACGCGGTCGACCCTGTGCGCCGCACCAGCCGTCCCACGCGAACATGACCCACGACGCAGCTTCCGTACGCGCCCTGCTCGGCGAGATCCTCGCGGCGCTCGCAAGCGCGAGCGAGAGCGACGAGACGCGCAGCCTGCGCGAGCGCCTCGAGCGCTTCGTCGCCCATTCCGACGATGCCCTCACGAGCGCCGTGCTGCTCGAAGCGAGCGCCGCGCCGCTGGGCGCCATGCGCGTCTTCCCGAAGGAAGCGCGCGGTCTGGTGGGCGCGAAGGCCAATGCGATCAAGCAGGCCGCGCTGGCCGCGCTGGCGGAGGAAGAGCAAGCCGCACTCGCCCGTGCGCTGGCGGCGGAGCGTTCCCACGCCGGTTTCGACGCCACGCTACCGCCGCCGCGTCAGGCCTGCGGCTCGCTGCACCCGATCACGCAGGTGACCCGCGAGCTCGAGGACCTGTTCACGTCGATGGGCTGGACGATCCTCGACGGCCCCGAAGTCGAAACCGAACACTTCAACTTCGACGCGCTCAACATCTCGCCGGATCACCCGGCGCGCGACACCATGGACACCTTCTGGGTGCGCACCGCGCCGGGCGACACGCGGCTGGTGATGCGCACGCACACCTCGCCGGTGCAGGTGCGCGCGATGCGCCGCCTGCAGCCGCCGTTCCGAGCGATCGTGCCCGGCAAGGTGTTCCGCAACGAGGCGCTCGACGCCAGCCACGAGCACACCTTCCACCAGATGGAAGGCCTCGTGGTCGGCCAGCACGTCTCGGTCGGGCACCTGATCGCGGCGATGAAGACGCTCCTGCGCGGCATCTTCGGGCGCGAGATCGAGATCCGCCTGCGCCCGGGCTACTTCCCCTTCGTCGAGCCCGGCTTCGAGCTCGACGCGCGCTGCCCGTTCTGCACCGAGGGCTGCAGCGTGTGCAAGCGCTCGACGTGGATCGAGTTGCTCCCCTGCGGCATGGTGCACCCCAACGTGCTGAAGGCCGGTGGCATCGATCCCGAGCAGTGGACCGGCTTCGCCTTCGGGCTCGGGCTGTCGCGGCTGGTGATGTTGCGCTTTGGCATCGACGACGTGCGCCACTTGCTGGCCGGCGACGTGCGCTTTCTGGAGCAGTTCTAGCCATGAAGATCAGCTACCGCTGGCTGGCGCGACACGTCGACCTCTCGGGCACCAGCGCCGTGGACATCGCGAGGGAGCTGACGCTCTCGACCGCGGAAGTCGAAGGCGTGGAGCGCTTCCTGCCGCACCTGTGCGACGTGACCGTGGGCCACGTGGTGCAGCGCGAAAAGCACCCGGACGCCGACAAGCTCTCCTTGTGCCGCGTCGATGTCGGACAGGGCGAGCCGCTGCAGATCGTGTGCGGCGCGCCCAACGTGCGCGCGGGCCTCAAGGTCGTCGTGGCGACGGCGGGCACGACGCTGCCGGGCGACTTCAAGATCAAGAAATCGAAGATCCGCGGCGTCGAATCGAACGGGATGATCTGCTCGGAGCGCGAACTCGGGCTCGGCGTCGAGCACGACGGCATCTGGGAGCTCGGCGAGAACCTCACCGTCGGCGCGCGCCTTGGCGCCGCACTCGGGCTCGAGGATTGGGTGATCGAGATCGACAACAAGTCGGTCACGCATCGTCCCGACCTGTGGGGACACCGCGGCATCGCGGCGGAACTCGCCGCCATCCTGCGCCGTCCGCTCCTGCCGCTGGACCTCACGCTCCCCTCGACCGGCGGCGGGGCGAGCGTCGGCGTGCGCATCGAGAGCGACGCGTGCTCGCGCTACCTCGCGCTGCGCGTCGAGGGCGCGCGCGCCACGCGCAGCCCGCTGTGGCTGAAGAGCCTGTTGCTCGCGGTCGGCCAGCGACCGATCGACCTGCTCGTCGACCTGTCGAACTTCGTGATGCTCGACCTCGGGCAGCCCAATCACCTGTTCGACGCGCGCAGGATCGGTCCGCAGGGCATCGTCGTGCGCAAGGCGCGCGCGGGCGAGACGCTCAAGACGCTCGATGAAGTCGAGCGCAAGCTCGAGGCCTCGGACCTGCTGATCTGCAACGGCGACGAGCCCGTCGCGCTCGCGGGGATCATGGGCGGCGAGGGCTCCAAGGTGACGGACGACACGGCGCAGCTCGTGCTCGAGGTCGCCGCCTTCCACGCGCCGACCGTGCGCCGCACTTCGGCGCGGCTGGGCCTGCGCACGGATGCCTCCGCGCGCTTCGAAAAGACGCTCGATCCCGAGCTCGTGCCGCTCGCCGCGGCGCACCTCGTGCGGCTGTTGCAGGCTGAGCAGCCCGCGGTGAAGCTCACGGCGCCCGCCACCGACGTCGGTCAGTGGACCAGCGCCGCGAAGACCATTCGGTTGCGCGGCGAGCGCGTGCGCATGCTGCTCGGAGCGGACCTCGACGATGCCGCGATCACCGACATCCTCGTGCGTCTGGGATTCGGCGTCGCCAAGGACGGCGCGGGCCTCGCGGTGCGCGTGCCGTCGATCCGCGGCACGAAAGACATCTCGATCGAGCAGGACTTGGTCGAGGAAGTCGGCCGCATCTATCGCTACGGCAACATTCCCGAGATCCCGCTCGCCGGCATTCTGGTTCCGCCGCCGCGCGACGAACGCCGACGCCTCGTGCGCCGCATCGAGGACCGCCTCGCGGGCAGCGCGCGCTTCCACCAGCAGATCAGCTATTCGTTCGTGCCCGACAGCACGATCGAGAAACTCGCGCTGCAGTCGACGCCGCACGTCGAAGTCGCCAATCCGATCACCGAGGGCGCGTCGCGCGTGCGGCGCTCGGTCGTGGTGAGCCTGCTGCCGCTGCTCGAACCCAACCGGCGACGCGCCGCCGAGGTGCGGCTGTTCGAAGTCGGCAAGGGCTACGAGCCGGTCAGCGCGGCGGAGCCGACCGAGCGCCACGAAGTCGCGCTCGCGCTCGCGCGCCCCGCGCGCAAGGCGAACGCGCGCTTCGACGACACGTCGCTCGCCCTGCTGCAGGGCGTGGTGGAGGACCTTGTGCGCTCGCTCGGACTCGAGGCGTGCAGTTGGTCGCGCTGCGAGGCGGCGCCGAGTTGGGCGCACCCCGGCCGCGCCGCGGCGTTGCGCATCGGCGCGCGGGACGCGCTGGTGGGCGAGGTGGCCGCGATCGAGCCCGGACTCGCGCGCGAGCTCGGCCTCGCGGGCGAAGTCGAGAGCGACGTCGCGCTCGCGCGAGTGTCGATCGACGCGCTGTTGGACGCCGCGCCGCGCGCGCGCCGCTACTCGCCGCTGCCGCAGTTCCCCTCGACCCGCGTCGACGTGGCGCTCGCACTCCCCGTGGAGCGCAGCGCCGCCGAGGTCATGGCAGCGCTCGAACGCTGCGGCAAGGGGCTCGTGCGCGGGCTGGAGTTGTTCGACGTGTTCTCCGGCGAGCGCATCGGCGAGGGCCGACGCTCGCTGGCTTGGCACGTGACGCTCTCGGCCCCGGATCGCACCCTGAACGAGGCCGATGTGAAGAAGTTCCTCGAGCGCGTGGAGCGCGAAGCCGTCCAACTGGGCGGCGAGCTGCGTGGGGAGTAGAGTTCGGGTGGGGGGCTGGCCGATCCAGCGCGCTGGCTCTCGCATCCGAGCAGGCCTCCACCGCGTCCCGTGAAGATCGTCCTCATCAGCCCGCCGTCGCCGAGCGAGTTCCGTGTCAGCCGCGGACTGATGGGCGGCTTTGGCATGGCGGTGAACCCGGGGCTGCTCTACCCGCCGATCGAGCTCGCCCACGTCGCGAGCGTGCTCGAAGCCGAGGGCCACGAGGTCGCGCTCCACGACGCCGACGCCCTCGGGCACGGCAGGGCGGAGACGATCGCGGCCGTGAGCGCACTCGCGCCCGCGTTCGTGGCGCTCGACAGCTCGAGCACTTCGCTCGACCGCGACCTCGCGCTGGCGCAGGAGCTGCGCAGGCTGCTGCGCGTGCCCGTCGCGATCCTCGGCAGCCAGGTGACCTTCACTCCCGGCGAGATCTTCGCGCAGGACAACGTCGATTGCGTCGTGCGCGGAGAGCCCGAGCTCACGGTGCGCGATCTCGCGCGGCGCGTCGCGGCGGGGGAGAGCTTCGCGGGCGTGGAGGGCATCACGTGGAAGCGCGCCGATGGCGAGATCGTGCACGAGCCCGAGCGCGAGAAGGTCAGGGACCTCGACAGCCTGCCGCTGCCCGCGCGGCACTTGTTGCGCAACGAGCTGTACCGCTTCCCCGGCATCGACGGCCCGATCACCACGGTCAAGAGCTCGCGCGGCTGCCCGCTCGACTGCTCGTTCTGCGGCTACACCCTCGCGCAGGGCCTGCGCTTTCGCTTCCGCAGCCCCGAGAACGTGCTGCGCGAGCTCGAGGACGTCGTGCGCGTGCACGGCGTGCACCACGTCGTGTTCCGCGATCCGATCTTCACCACGCGCAAGGACCGCGTGCACGCGATCTGCGACGGGATCCTCGCGCGCAAGCTCGATCTGAAGTGGCAGTGCGAGACGGCCGTGAAGGTGCTCGACCGCGCGCTGCTCGAGACGATGGCCAAGGCCGGCTGCGTGCACATCTCGCTCGGAGTCGAGTCGGGCAACGAGTTGATCCAGCGCAAGCACTGCGGCGCGAAGCTGCTCGACCACGACGCGGCCGTGAAGGTCTTCGCTGATGCGCGCGAGCTCGGAATCGAAACGCGCGCCTTCTGCATGATCGGCTTTCCCGAGGAGACGCCCGCGATGGTCGAGGACACGTTGCGCTTGGTCGAACGCTGTGATCCCGATCAGGTGCAGTTCTGCGCGGTCACGGCCTATCCCGGCACGCCGCTCTACAAGCTGCTCAAGGGCGAACGCGACTTCGACTACGCGACCATGACGGGCTTCAAGGCGCTCGAAGGCAACGAGTTCATGAGCGCGGCGCAGATCGAGGCCAAGATCCGCGAGGCCTATCGCCGCTTCTACACTCGGCCGCGGCGTCTCGTGCGCGAGTTGCGCCATCCGCTGCGACTGGCGAGCAAGGTCGTGCGCTACTTCACGCTGTTCCGCGCGCGGGCCTGAGCCCGATCGAGCCAGCGCGAGCGCGGCGCTCGCACCGGCCCTGGGGTGCGAACGCCGCGCGAAGCACGCTTCTTGGCGGACTAGTTCGTGCCGGGGAACGGCGGCCAGTCGCGCGGCCTCATGCGCTCGTCGACGATGCGGTGCTGCGTGCCCGAAGGCAGGATCTGCAGCGACTTGAGGAACTCGATCACGCAATCGCGGCCGTAGCTGTCGAGCGCGAGGAACCCCAGCCGCGAGGCGTCGGCCTCACCGAAGTGGTTCACCACGGCTTCGCGCAGCGTCGTGAAGCGACCGTGGTGGAAGTAGGGGGCCTCGTTGGCACAGCCCCAGAGCTTCTTCGTGAGGAACTTGGCGTTGCCGGCGCGGAACGCCGCGGAACCGCCCGGAGCGTGCATGTCGAGCGACTCGCGGTTGGGGTCGTTCGGTCCGGCGGTGATGTCGTGCAGCTTGAGGTCGGTGAAGGCGGGAACCTTCGTCACGCCGCCGGTGGCGACAAGCCGCGGCTTGGGGAGCTCGCTGTGGTTGAGGTTCGTCGAGAACACGCCGTGCTGCGCGACGTAGGCGTCACCGAGCGCGAGGTTTCCAGCCGGGCTGTAGGGGCTCGGCTCGCTGAAGATGCTGGTGCTCAGCGGGAGCTCCGGCACGTGGCAGGTGGCGCAGCCGATCGAGACGAACAATTGCTCACCCGTGCTGATCGCCGCTTCGAGCGCGTCGACGTCGGGGATCACGCGGCCGGGTACGGGCAGCGTCGCTTGAAACAGCGTGACCGCCGTCACGTCCGCGACCGTCATCTCCGTGGTGAAGCCGTCGCCATCGACGTCGCTCGCGCCGAAGCGTTCGACGGTTTGGATACCGTGGTGGTGGTTGAAGGCGTTGTTCGAGAACTGGCGCAGGCTCGTGACGGCGCCCGCCTGATGGAACGGCTTGAGCACGAGGCTCGGCTTCGCACCGGCGGGCGTGGCGACACTGCCGGCGCTCAAGCCCGTGACAGCGCTCGCGTCGTAGCTGCCGTCGGCGCCGCGCGCGAGCTGTCCGAAGGAGATGCCCTTGGCGACGAGCGCCACGCTCGAGCCGGGAGCGAGCGCGTCGCGGCGCGCCTGCAACTCGGCGGTCATCTGACGGGCGAGCAACTCGATGTAGCCAGCCCCGTACATGCCGATGCTGGCGCGGAAGTTGGCGAGTTCGTCGAGCGCGACGGGCTGGCCGTTCTCATCGACCCGGCCCCGCAGCGGCGTCATGTCGTTGGGGTCGAAGTCCACGAAGTCGAAGCGCTGTCCGAGCACGAACACGCCGCCCACGAAGTCACCGCCGCCGCCGGGCGCGCCGAAGGGCGCGTTGTGACAGGCCGCGCAGGAGTTCGCATCCGGGCCCGAAATGCGGTTGAACGAGCGCGCCCCGACCAGCGGAGAGCTCGGGTCCGACAGCGCGCCGCCGGTGCCATCGCTCAGCGGACGCCCGGCGCCCTCCTGCGAGGTCCAATTCGCGCTGAAGAGCGCGCGACCGTGCTGCAGCAGCCTCGACAGCGAACTACTGAACTCAGCGCCGTCGGCGAGGTGAGTGCCAATGGACACCTCCTGACCGATGGACTGGGCCGAGGCCGCGGAGGCGAGGAACACGACACCGAGTAGCGACAGATTGAGAGATCGCATCGAGGCACTTGGGGGGTAGGGGAAACAAGCTCACTCGTGGCAGAATGGAGGGCGTCTCGCGCCTGCGCGGGACGCCTTTTCTAGGGACGTTCCTCGCGTGGTGGGGCGAGCGATCGCGGGCCTTGCACGGCTCTCGATCGCGCACGGGGAATCCGAGCGAGCCCCGGCGTCGAGGGGGACCTCAGCCCGTCGAGCCGCTCGCGCACCGCTCGGTGGGAGGGGCCCGAGGTGGTCGGAATGTACGCCATCGAAGCCGTAGACGGAGCGCTCCCGCTAGAAGTTCCCAAATTTCCATGCGATTTCCTATCGAGTCCGCTCGGCCCCCCGCACGGGGTTGCGGCAGATCTCGGCGAGGCGACGAGAATCGAGTTTCGCCGCGCTCGGGTGAGGGGCCCGCGGGAGGGGCGCGACCCGCGGCGGCACGGCCCGGCCGCTCGGAAGGGGTCGGGAGACTCGATTGAGTATGGGCGCGATCGGGTCGGGCGGCGCGATCGGGTCGGGCGGCGCGATCGGGTCGAGCGGCGCGGTTGGGTCGGGCGGTGCGATCGGGTCGGGCGGTGCGGCCGGAGCGCTGTGCGCTCGGGACTGCGTCGAGCGCGGGAACTCGGACCTAGCTCGGGCGGTCCGTGCGCCACCAATCGAGGGCGGCGACCTCGCGGATGCCTTGGGCGTAGGTGCGCGGCTCCCAGCCGAGCTCGAACTTGGCGTTCGTGATGTCGTGCTCGTGGTGCAGGTTGAAGTACGCGCTCGCGCGGCGGTCGGCCGTGTTGTCGGCGAACAGGCCCTTGAGGAAGATCAGGCGGTCGGCCCACTTCTTGGGGATGTTGCGGCGGCGCAGCTTGCCGCCGGCGGCCGCGATCGAGAGGTCGACGAAGTCGTTGTAGGCGATGCCCGAGGGCCCCGCGATCTCGTACACGCAGTCGACGCCGCGCTCGAACGCGAAGTAGCGCATCACGGCGTCGACGGCGTCCTCGACGTGCACTGGGTTGATCTTGGAGAGGCCGTCGTGGGGCACCCAGTAGGAACCGCGCTGGGCGGCGCAACGGCGCAGGAACGGCGCGGTGTGACGGTAGTCGCCCACGCCGTACACCAGCGTCGGGCGGAAGCTCGCCCACTCGAAGCCAGAGCCCTTGATCAGCTTTTCCTGCACGCGCTTGGTGTCGCGGTAGTAGCTGTAGACCGGCGCGCCGATCACGGCCGAGGAGATGATCCAGATCTGGAAATCGCGGGCGGCTTCGCGGCGCGCGGCGTCGAGCAGGTGGGTCGTGCCTTGGATGTTGATCTTCTGCATCGACTCGTCGCCGAGGTGGTCGTGCGCCGAGGCGATGTGGATCAACAGGTCGATGTCGGCGAGGAAGCCGCGCAGGGAAGCGGCGTCGACGAGATCGCCGGTGTGGACCTCGAGGGGCGCGCGAGCGGGATGCTCGAGGGCGGACTCGCGGCCGGGGCGCACGAGCACGCGGATCCGGTGCCCCGCGGCGGCGAGGGAGCGCACCATGTAGCGACCGATGAAGCCGGTCGCGCCGGTGACGGCGACGTGGAGCGGACCTTGGCGGTGGAAGGCGGACACGGCGGGAGCGGGGAGGATGTGCCGGGAAGGCTGTTGCGGGGAGGTTGTAGCCGCGGCGAGGAGCGGCTCCAAGAGGCGCGGCGCGAGGCGGGGAGGCGCGGCGCGAGGCGGCGGGGGGGGACTCTGGGCTCTGCGAGAGGCGGGTGGGCTCTGCGCGAGGCGGCGGGGGGGGACTCGCCGCGTGGGTGGGGCGAAGGGATGATGGAGGCATGGGGAGCGCGCGGACCTTCGGACTGGTGTGTGCGCTGCGCGAGGAGCTTGGAACGCTGCGCGAGCGCGCGAGCAGGGCGGAACGCGCGCTCGGGCTCGACGTGCTCGAGTTGCAGGTGGGGGAGACGCGCCTTGTGCTGTGCGTCAGCGGCGTCGGAAAGGTGGCCGCGGCGCGCGCGGCGGCGGCACTTCTGGGAGCCGGGGCGCGCGAGGGGCTGCTCGTCGGAGGCACCTGCGGCGGCCTCAAGCGCGGGCTGGTGCCGGGAGTCCTCGTGCACTGCACGCGCGCCGTGCAGGCGGATCTGGCGGTGGCGCAGGGGCGCGAAGTCGAGTCCTGCGCTCACCTGCGAGCGGCTTGGCGGCGGATCGCGGAGGGGCCCGAGGGCTGGTTTCTCACGGCCGATCGGCCCGTGCTGTCCCTGTGGCGGCGTCTGAGGCTCGCGCGGGCCTTCGCGGGGCCGGCGGTGGCCGACATGGAGACGGCGGCGGTGGCCGCGGTCGCGAGCGCGGCCGGAGTGCCGTGGGCGGCACTGCGCGCCGTCACGGATGGGGCCACCGGGCTGGGGGCGGCGTCCTTCAAGTTGCATTTCCCAAGGCAGGCGGGGCGCTCGGCCGATACGGTCCCGGCGCTGCTCGAGTCCTTGAGCGCCGCCCCCCGAACGTGACCTCTCGCCCGATTGCCGACCTTCGCACCGCCGCGCTAGCCTCTCGCTCGCGGCCGAGAACGTGTGTCAGCTCGCCGTCGAGCGTCGCGCGCGGGCGCCGCCCCGCCATGCCAGAGCGCACAGCCACCGCCGCCTTGGGATACCGCGCCCGCACGGGGAGGGCCGCTTGAGCGCCGCAGGGACGTTCGTCCGCCGCAACTTCGAGCCGCTGGTGCTCTCGGTTCAGGTGCTGGTCGATCTGGCGGTCATCTGGCTCGCCTGCTGGCTCGGTTGGAGGCTGCGCGAGTCGCTCGCCGGCGTGAGCGGACCGGAGTTCATCCACTACCGCGAGGTGTTCCTGCTCACCGCGGCCGTGACCCTCGTCTCGTTCCACGCGACGGGCATGTACAGCCCGCTCAAGAGCCTGCTCAACATCGAGGAGTTCAAGTCGGTCGCGAAGTCGACGCTGACGAGCTTCCTCGTCGTGCACGCGCTCCTGCTCCTGCTGCGCACCGCCACCGGCCTGCCCGAACACGGCATCTACCAGCTGCTGATCCCGCTGCACAACTTCGTCAACATCGAGATCACCGACGAACGCGGGGTGTGGCAGTTCTCGCGCATGGGCGTCGTGCTCGCGTTCGTGATGATCGGCGTGTTGACCACCGCGAGCCGCTTCTGCTCGTTCAAGGTGATCCAGTGGCTGCACCGCCGCGGCATCGGCAACCGCAACGTGCTGATCTTCGGCACGGGCGACACGGCGCGCCGCCTGCAAAAGAAGTTCGTGCTCGTCCCGACGCTCGGACTGAACTTGCTCGGCTTCGTCAGCGCGCGCAGGGACGAGGTCGGTTCGCGCATCGATCGCTTCGAAGTGCTCGGCGTCGCGGAAGAACTCGAGTTCCTCATCCGGCGTCACAAGATCAGCGAGGTCTTCGTCGCGATCCCCGAGGCGGACGAGCGCGATCTGATGGCACTGATCGAGACGCTCGAACGCGAGGGCGTGGTCTACCACGTCGTGCCGCGCTTCCACCACATCTTCTCGCACAAGGTGCGCATCGAGACGCTCGACTCGATTCCGCTCGTCACGCGTCCGGATCGCAAGCCCTCCTTCCTGCAGGTCACCGCCAAGCGCGCGCTCGACCTGATCGTCGCCACGGCGGCGCTCGCTCTCACGGCTCCGCTGTTCGTCGCCACCGCGATGCTCATTCGACGCGAGTCTCCCGGTCCCGTGTTCTTCCGGCAGAAGCGCGTGGGAAAGGACGGAGCGCCGTTCGAGATGCTCAAGTTCCGCACGATGCACGTCGAGCAGGGCGGCGACGCGCCCAAGCCCAAGAGCCACCACGATCCGCGCCTCACGGCGATCGGGCGCTGGCTGCGCCGCTACAGCCTCGACGAGTTGCCCCAGTTGATCAACGTGTTGAAGGGCGAGATGTCGATCGTCGGTCCGCGCCCCGAGATGGCGTTCATCGTCGAGCGCTACGGCCCGCTCGAGCGCGAGCGCCTGCGCGTGAAGCCGGGCCTCACGGGCCTGTGGCAGATCTCCTATGCGCGCGGCGAGGCGATCCACGAGAACATGGAGTACGACATCTACTACATCGAGCACCAGTCGTTCCTGCTCGACGTGGTCATCATCGCGCTGACCGGCTTCGCGGTGGTGAAGGGCACGGGCGCGTACTGAGCAGGCGAGCGGTGCACGTCCTGCACGTGATCGAGGCGACGATCGGCGGCACGCGCCGACACGTGGTCGATGCCTGTCGCGGGCTGCGCGCGCGCGGAGTGCGCGTCACGCTGGCGGCCTCGGCGCGGCGCGATCCGGCCTTTCGAGACGATCTGGCCGCGCTCGCGCGCGCGGGAGTCGACGTGCGAGAGCTGCCGATGGTGCGTTCGATT
This sequence comes from Planctomycetota bacterium, assembly GCA_016872715.1. Classification (GTDB taxonomy): domain Bacteria; phylum Planctomycetota; class UBA1135; order UBA1135; genus F1-120-MAGs118. The sequence continues at coordinate 19,462 of VGZD01000042.1, read as the reverse complement.
GCTCCGCACCGCGACCTCGCGCACACACTCGCGCTGCGCTCCGTGATCGCGGAGCTGCGACCCGACATCGTGCACACGCACTCGAGCAAGGCTGGCGCGGTCGGCAGGCTGGCCTCGTGGTCGTGCGGCATCGGCGCTCGCATCCACACGCCACACACGTTCGCGTTCCTGTTCAGCGCCATGTTCTCGCCGCTGTCACGCGCGCTGTTCCGGGCCGTGGAAAAAGAGCTCGCGCGCAAGACGGATCGTTTCATCGCCGTGAGCGGCGACGAGGCCGCGACGTTCGCCGCGGCCGACTTCATTGCGTCGAGCAAGGTGCGCGTGGTCGGCAACGGGATCGACCCGCTGCGCTTCGAGAACGCCGTGGCCAGCGAACGCGGCGCGCTGGGCGTGCCGCTCCACGCGCCGCTCGCGCTCTTCGTCGGCTTGCTCAACGTCGCCAAGGGACCCGACCTCGCGCTGCGCGCGCTGGCCCTGCCCGCGCTCGCCAACGTGCACCTCGCGTTCGCGGGGAGCGGCGAGATGGAAGGCTCCCTGCGCAAGCTCGCGCACGCCTTGGGGGTGGAGTCGCGCGCGCACTTTCTGGGATGGCGCGACGACGTTCCCGAGTTGCTCGCCACCGCCGACGCGCTGCTCTTGCCGTCGCGCTGGGAGGGCATGCCCTACATCGTGCTCGAGGCGATGGCCGCCAGCCGACCGGTGGTGGCGACGCCGGTCGATGGCGCGCGCGCGCTGCTCGCGGACGGGCAGGCGGGTCGAGTGTGCAAGTCCAGCGAACCGCAGGACATCGCGGACGCTCTCGCGGCGGTGCTGAAGCTGGATGGCGGCGCGCGAAGGCTGCTCGGCAAGTCCGGCCAAGCCAAGGTGCGGGCGGGTTTCACGCTCGAGCACATGGTCGATGGACTGCTCGGCGTGTACGGGGAGTTCGCGTGAGGATCCTCCACGCGATCACGACGCTCGACGTGGGCGGCGCCGAGATGCACCTGCTCGCGCAGGTGCGCGGCCAGTGTGCGCGTGGGCACAGTGTGCGCGTCGTGTACTTCAAGGGTCAGGGAACGCTCGCGCCCGACTTTCTCGCCGCGGGCGCCGAGCGCGTCGAACGCTCGTCGTTCGCAGGCGGGCTCTTCGGCGACTTGCGCACGAACCTAGTTTGGGCGCAGGTCACGCACACGCACCTGCTCAAGGCCGACATGGGCGTGGCCGTGCTCGCCACGCTGGCCGGACGTCGCGCGGGACTGGTCTCGAGCAAGCACAACGACGAACAGGTGCTGACGCGACCGCTCGTCTCGCTCGTGCACGGGCTCATCGGACGGCTGCCTCGACGCACGATTCCACTCTCGGATCACGTGGCGCGCTTCATCGAGCGCCACGGACGCATTCCGCTCGCGCGAATGACGCGCATCTACTACGGACTCGATCCGACGCCATTCGAGGAGGCGGCGCTGGCCGCGCCGGACGTGCGCGCCAAGCTGCGCCGCTCGTTGGGACTGGGCGACGATGAGGTCGTGTTCACGTGCGTGGCTCGCTTCGCTCCGCAGAAGGCGCACGCGGTGCTGCTGCGAGCCTTCGCGCGCGCGAGAGCGAGCGGCGGCGGTGAGCGCCTGCGACTGCTGCTCGTCGGCGACGATCCGTTCGGCGAGGGTCGCGCCCGAGCCGTCGCACTCGCGCACGAACTGGGCGTGCACGGCCCGGTCGTGTTCGCCGGCATCCGTCGCGACGTGCCGCAGGTGCTCGCGGCATCCGACGCGTTCGTGATGTGCTCCTTGTGGGAAGGCCTCGGCCTCGTGTTCCTCGAAGCCATGGCGACGGGCTTGCCGGTGCTCGCGACGCGCGTCTCGGCGGTGCCCGAGGTCGTCGAGGATGGCCGCACGGGCCTGCTGGTGCCGCCCGCGGACGTCGACGCGCTCTGCGCCGCGATGCTGCGCCTCGCCGACGACGCGGAACTCCGACGCGCGCTGGGCAGCGCGGGACGCGAGCGAGTCAGAAAAAACTTCGCGCTCGAGCGCATGATCGAGGAGACGCTGGACGTGTACTCGCGGTTGCACCCACAGCCTCCGCGCGGCCGATAGACCCTGCGCACGCGCCATGTCCGAACAGCAACGACCGACGCCGCCAACCCAGCCCCAGACGGTGGCCGCCAGCGAGGGCGAAACGCAGCGTTACCGCGGCCCGGATCGGCGCCAGCGGCGGACGCCGCGCTTCTCGCGCTACACGTTCTTCGGAGGCCGACGGCGCAGCGGCGGACGGCGCGAGGGCGAGAACGACGGCGCGTTCGTGGATCAATACAGCGGTCGACTCTTGCTCGCGATGCTCTGGATCGCCGCGATGAACGCGCTCGACAGCTTCTTCACGCTGCTGCACTTGCAATCGGGCGGCATCGAGCTCAACCCCGTCGCCAATGCGATGTTGGAATCGGGGCGCTTGGGCTTCGTCGCATCCAAGTCGCTCCTGATCATCGTTCCGCTCGTGGTGTTGACGCTCCACAAGAACTTCCCGCTCGCGCGCACCGGCATCTGGACCGCGGCGGGGGCGTACACCGTGCTGGTCGGATACCACCTCACGCTGCTGTGACGCTCCCGCGCGGCGTCGAACGGCCCCCCGTCGCACCCTAGACTCCCGTCCATGCGCATCGCACGTGTGCTCACGCGGCTGAACCTCGGCGGCCCTGCTCGACAGGTGCTCGCGAGCGATCCGCTGCTCGGCGCGCGGGGACACGCGGTCCGCATCTTCGTCGGCAGCCCACAGAGCGGTGAGGGCGATCTGTTCGAAACGGCGCGAGAGCGCGGGCTCGACGTGGTCCGTGTGCCCGGACTCGCGCGCGGCTGGTCGCTCGTCGGCGACTTGCGCGCGCGAGCATTCCTGCGCACGGCGCTGGCCGAGTTTCAGCCCGATGTTCTCCACACGCACGCCTCGAAGGCGGGCGCGCTCGCGCGCTGGGCCAGCGCCGGGCTCGGCCACTTGCCGCGCGTGCACACCTTCCACGGGCACGTGCTCGAGGGCTACTTCCACCCGACGGTGTCCAAGGGAATCGCCGCGCTCGAGCGCAAGCTCGCGCGCGAGACCGACCGCATCGTGGCGGTGTCGCACGCGACGGCGGACGACCTCGTGCGGCTGGCCGTCGCGCGCGAGGACCAGATCGTCGTGATTCCGCCGGGCATCGACCTCGCGCCCTTCCTCGCGCTCGACTCAGGCAACGCCGTCCTGCGCCGCCTCGTGGGCGCGCGGGAGGATGCGCAACTCGTCGGCGTGTTCGGACGGCTGGCCGAAGTGAAGCGGCCCGAGTGGGCGATCGAGGTGTTCGAGTTGCTCGCGAGCCGCTATCCGCGGCTCCAGCTCGTGTTCATCGGGGACGGGGATCAGCGTGGAATGCTCGAGCGACGCATCCGCGGCCTGAGTGAGAGCTGGCGCGAGCGCGTGCACATGCTCGGCGCCATCGACGACGTCGCCCCGCTGTACGCCGACCTCACGGCGGTGCTCTTGACCTCGCGCCAAGAGGGCCTGCCGGTGGCCTTGATCGAGGCCGGGGCCGCCGCGAAGCCCGTGGTCGCGACGCGCGTGGGAGGCGTCGCGGAGATCGTGGCCGAGGAACGCACGGGCAGTCTGGGAACGAGCGTCGACGAGCTCGCGTACGGTCTGGCGCGACTGCTCGAGTCTCCGGCCGAGGCCCACGCCATGGGGCAGCGCGCGCGCATGCGCGCGCAGTCGCGGCACTCCGCACAGGCGCTCTCGACGCGCCTCGAGCAGCTCTACCAAGCGGTCGTGGCCGAGCGGAGCGCGCGCGCTTGAAGCTGCTGTTTCTCACGCAGGTGCTCGATCGCTCGGATGCGGTGCTCGGTTTCGTTCCGCGCTGGATCGAGGGGCTCGCGCGCCGCTGCGAACGCGTGCGCGTGCTGGCGCTCGAAGTGGGGGACGTTGCGGGCCTGCCCGGCAACGTCGACGTGCGCGAGATCGGGCGCAAGGGCTGGATCGGCCGCTACCTGCGCAACCGCCGCTACCTGCGCGAGGCGCTGCTCGATGAGGGCTTCGACGTCGTTCTGGCGCACATGGTGCCGCGCTACACGCTGCTCTCGAGCGCCATCGCTCGGAAGGCCGGCGCCCGCGAGTTCCTGTGGTACACGCACGGCGCCGTCGACGCGCGGCTCGAGCGCGCGGTGAAGGCCGTCGAGCTCGTGTTCACGGCCAGTGAGGAGTCGCTGCGCATCGAGACGCACAAGAAGGTCGTCACCGGTCACGGCATCGACCTCGAGCACTTCTCCGCGCGCGGGACGGAGCCCGTGCGTCCCATCCGCCTGCTCGAAGTGGGGCGACTCACGCCGGCCAAGGATCCGCTGACGGTGATCGCCGCGGTGGGGATCCTCGTCGCGCGTGGATTCGACGTGCACCTCGATCTCGTCGGTGGTGGACTGGTCGCGTCCGATGACGCGTACAGCGCGCGCGTGGCGGAGCAGATCGCCGTCGGCGGGCTCACCTCGCGCGTGATGCTGCACGGCTCCGTGCCCTATCGCGAGATCGTGCCGTACTACCAGCGCTCGACGATGGTGCTCAGCGCGAGCCGCACGGGCAGCATCGACAAGGTGGTCCTCGAGGCGATGGCCTGCGCGCGACCCGTGATCACCTGCAACGACTCCTTCCCGCGCCTGTTCCGCGAACTCGGCGCCGATGGCGAGGCGCTGCTGTTCGAAGCGGGCAGCGCGGCTTCGCTGGCCGACCGCATCGAGCGCATCCTGCGCCTGCGACAGCCCGAGCGCGCTGCGCTCGGCGAGCGCCTGCGTGCGCTGGTCGCCCGAGATCACGAGGTCGACGCGCTGATGGAGAGACTCGTCGCGCGCATGCAGCCAGGCTACCGAGGGCGAGCGTGAGCGCAGAGATCCCCGAAGCGTTGCTCGAGCCGCTGCGGCGAGCGCTCGCTTGGCTCGCGAGCTTGCGCGATGCGCAGGGTCGCATCGTGTGCCCCGAGCACAAGATCGAGCACACCGGCAAGAGCGCCGGAGCCGCGGTGCTCGCGGCGCGACTCTCGCTGCACGACAGGCCCGAGCATCGCGAACGCCATCGCGCGTTCGCGCTCGAGCAGGGACGTCGGCTGGTCGCCAATCTCCATCGCGAGGGCACGAGCGAGTGCCACACGTTCTGGCCGGGCCGCCACGACAAGTACAACAGCTCGAACGCGATCATCGACGGCGGTGCGTGCAGCGCGGCGCTCGCCGAGCTCGTCGAGATCTTCGGCGACGAGCTCGCGGACGCGGATCGAACCGCGTTCGGCGCCGCGAGCCTGCTGCATGCGCGCACGTACTTGCGCTACGCCGTGCTCGACAAGGGCGTACCGGCCCAGCGAGCGTGGGGGTTGACCGGCCTCGCGGCGGCGTCGCGTCTGGCCGCGGACGCGGAGCTGGAGCGGGCCGCGATCGAGGCGTTCGGCGCGATCGAAGCCGTGCAGAATGGCGACGGGAGCTTCCCGTATCACCCGCGGCACTGGGGAGCGCCGAGCACAGGCGCGAGCGACGCGTCGAGCTTCTATCACTCGCGCATTCCCGCGTTCCTGATGTACTCGCTCGAGCGCCTCGGTCGCGATCCGACGCGCGAGCCGTTCGCGCGCTCGATCCGCGCCGCGCTCGACTTCACCGAAGCGCTGCACGGGCCCGACGGCCTCAAGGTCGGCCTCGTCGAAGCGAAGCCTTGGTACTGGGGCGCCGAGTATGAAGTGGCGTCGCATGTGTTCGACGTGTACGCGCTCGCGAGAGGCTGGAAGCTGTTTGGCGAGCCGCGCTTCGCGCGTGCCGCGGTGCGCGCCGCTCGCACCTGGAGCGCGCACCTCATGCCGAGCGGAGAGCCGCGCTCGCACCTCCCCGGACAGGGTCGCACGAAGAGCTACCAGTGCCCGGTGTTCTGGGCCTGTCACGCCGAGTGGATCGCGCGCGCGCTGCCCGAGCTCGCGCAAGCGCAGGCCGCCCTCGCACCGGACCTCGTCGATCCCGGGCGCGGGTTCGAACGAACCGTGCGCTGGTTCCCAGACGCTGCGCTCGCACGTCTAGAGGACGACTGCGTCGTCGCGTGGGTCCGCGCCGGCCACCCCGCCTCCAACGTGCACTACGGGAGTCCACACGGCAGCGGGCTGCTGCGCGCCGTGCGCAAGTCCGATGGCGCGAACCTGCTCGAACGGCAGCGTTGGCGCTGCGATCAGGAGGGCGAGTGGGCGGCGCGCGCCGGTCGCTTTTCGCTCGCTCGCGGCTGGAGCGCGAGTGCCACACAGCTGCGCTTTTCATTCTGGCTGCTCCGCAACCACCTCCGCGGCGGGCGCTGGGCCCTCGCGCTCATGGCGCCGCTCGAAGTCATCTGGCGCGGCCTGTGCGGTTTTGGGTCGAGCGAAGTCTCCAGCGCCTTTCACGACTCGCCCGTCGCACGGATCGACTCGCGCTCCATCGCGCTCTCGGGCGCGCTCGCATGGCGCAACGGGTCCGCGCCCGCGGGCTCGCGGCTCGAGCGGCGCTTCGAGGTCGATGGCGCGGGACTCACGGTGAGCGAGCGCTGCGAAGCCTCGGAGGCGCTGCGTTCCCTGCGCTATCGCTGGCCGAGCGCAGCGACCGAACGCCGCGGCGAAGGCAGTGCGGAACGGACCTACCGGCTGTGCTAGGGTTGGGGCACCAACAGGTCGACTCGTGAACCCGACGCGCACTCACGGCGGACTCGGCACGACGCTGCGTGCCGCGCTCAACGCAGGGCTCGGTGCCGGGGCGTTCATCGGACTCGTCGATGGCGTCGGCGCGGGACTGCGTACGGGCACGAGCGGGGCGCTCACGTGGCTCGGCTGCATGGCCGCGAGCGCGCTCGTCTACGGCGCGGTTCTCACGCCGCTCGCGCTCGCGCTCGCGCTCCTCGGCCACCGTTGGCTGCGCCAACGCACTCTCGGCGAGCGCTTGACGCGGCTGTCGATCGCCGTGCTCGGCCTCGCGTGGTTCGTCGGTCTGGTGTGGTGGACTCGACCGTGGGTGTTCCCAGGGATCTCCATCACCGATCCCAAGCGGCTCGCCGCCTCGTTGCTGCTCGCGCCCGTCGGCGTGTTCCTCGGCTGGGCGTGCGTGAACATCGGCGGCAAGCTCGCGCGCTCGGTTCAATGGACCCTCGCCGCGCTCGTGGCGCTGTGCTGGCTGGGCGGAGGAGTCTTCCTGGCGACGTCGCGCTCCGATTCCGAGCGCCTCGGAGCGATCGGAGAGCGCACGGCGAAGCTCCCCAACGTGCTGTGGTTCGTGTGCGACGCGATGCGCGCCGACGCGCTCGGCTGCTACGGCAACGAGCGCGTGCAGACCCCCCGCATGGACGCGCTCGCGCGCGATGGCGTGCTGTTCGAACGCGCGTTCGTGCAAGCGCCGTTCACGGGTTCGAGCTTTGGCTCGTGGTTCACGGGCAAGTACCCGCGGCGCCACGGATTCGTGCGCATGGCGCCCGACACGCGCATGGCTCCGAACGTCACGCTCGCGTCGCACCTGAAGGACGCGCCGCTGCTCGAGGGTGGCAAGCTGGAGCGCGAGGACTATCACTGCGTCACGTTCATGACGGGCGCGCTTTCCCAGTCGGCTGGGCTCGCGCGCGGGTTCGACTCGTACTTCGAGTCGTTCATGGGCCACCATCTCGTCGATGTGGAGAACTCGTGGAGCCTGTTCAGCTCCGAGCTCCTGCTCTACATCGCGCGCACGAAGCTGGCGCAGAAGTTCGATTCGACGCCGGTGGCGAGCGAGGCGTCCAAGTGGCTGCGCAAGAATGGGCACAAGCGCTTCTTCGCGATGGTGCACCTGTTCGCGACGCACACGCCCTATGACCCGCCGGACGACATCCGCGCGCTGTACTGCGATCCGAGCTACGCCGGTCCCTTGAGCGTGTTTCGCTCGGACCATGCGTTCGCGATCCACGAAGGCAAGGCCACTCCGAGCGAGGCCGATGCGCGCCAGATTCGAGCGCTCTACGAGGGCGGCGTCACCTACACCGATCGACAGATCGCCCTGGTGCTCGCGGAGCTCGAAAAACTCGGAACGCTCGACGACACGCTGGTCGTCGTGACCGCGGACCACGGCGAAGAGCTCGGCGAGCACGGCGTGTGGGAGCACAACCACATGTTTCAATCGAACCTGCGCGTGCCGCTCGTGATGCACTGGCCGCGCAAGCTGCCCTTGAACGCGCGCGTCGGGGCGCTCGTCGAGTCGATCGACTTCCTGCCGAGTGTGTGCGAGGTGCTCGGCATCGCGACGCCGAGCGAGTCGGCGCTCGACGCCAGCGGACGTGACTACGGCGTCCTCGACGGCCGCAGCGTGATGCCTCTGCTCGACGGCCGCGCCACGGCGGTGCGCGAATTCTCGTTCGCCGAGAATGGCCTCGAAATGTCCGTGCAGGACCTGCGCTGGAAGCTCGTCGTGCCCTCGGTCGATGAGCGCAACGAGCCGCTCGCGCTCGCGGGGCAGACGCTCGAGTCGCTCTCTGGCCGCGGGATCGCCAAGCCGCGCCTGTACGACCTCGAGAGCGACCCGCTCGAGAGCCACAACGTGATCGCCCAAGCGGGGCCGCAGGCCCAACGCCTGCTCGCGGCCCTCGCGGGTTGGGACGCTTCGATGCCGATCCCGCGCTATGAAATCGTGCTCTCGCCGCGCGACGTGGTCGAGAACGCACGCCGCATGGCGGAGATCGGCTACGGCGACGGCATCGGCCAGACTGCCCCCCAGGCTCCCAAGCAGCCGTGAAGCGCGCGCTCGCGATCGTCGCCAACACACGGCTGCCCTCCGAGCGCGCCCAAGGCCTCCAAGTGGTGCAGAGCGCGGCAGCGTTCGCCCGCCTCGGGCTCGACGTCGAGCTCCTGCACGCCAAGCGCGCGCGCGAGCTCGCGCTCCCGCCAGGAACGGACCTGTTCGCTCACTGCGGCGTGAGCGGCGGTGCGCACCCGCGCGTGAGCGCGGTCGAGTGCTTCGACATTCTCGAGCGCTTTCCGCGTGCGTGGCAGTTCTGGCCGTCGCGTTTGCAGGAGTGGAGCTTCTCCGCGCAGGCCGCGTCGCGGCTCGTCCGCGAGGCGCCGCCACGGTGGGTGCTCTCGCGAGAGATCGAGTGTGGAGAGCGACTCGTTCGCGCGGGGCACCGCGGCGTGTTCCTCGAGCTCCACGCCGTTCCCGGGGGTCGCCTACGGCGAGCCCTGCTCCGGCGCGCGGCCCGCGGCGTCCGCGGCATCGTCGCGATTTCCGGTGGGGTGCGCGACGACTTGCTCGCGCTCGACATCGACGCGCGCGCGCTCACGGTCGAGCACGATGCGTTCGAGCCGCAGCGCTTCGAGCCCCGTCCGACGCGCTCCGAGGCGCGGCGTGCGCTCGACTTGCCGCCGGAGCGGGCGGTCGTCGTCTACACCGGCGGGCTGCTCCCATGGAAGGGCGTCGATGTGCTCGTCGAAGCAGCGCGTCGGGTGCCGGAGGCGCTGGTCGTGATCGCGGGTGGCATGGAACAGGACGTCGCGGCGCTGCGCGCGCGCTCAAGCGGCATTCCCAACGTCCGCATCGACGGCTTCCAGCCGCCCAAGCAAGTGGCGCTGTATCTCGCGGCCGCGGACGTGGGTGTCGCTCCCAATCGCTCCACGCCCGCGATCAGCGCGCGCTACACCTCGCCGCTCAAGGTCTTCGAGGCGATGGCCGTCGGACTGCCACTGGTGGCGAGTGACCTGCCGTCCCTGCGCGAGGTGCTGCGGCACGGATCCGACGCGTGGCTGGTGCGGGCCGACGATGCGGAAGAACTTGCCGGCGGCCTGAAGAAACTGCTGGGGGACGCGGACCTGCGGCGCGCGCTCGGGAAGTCGCTCGCGGCACGTTCCGCGGAGCACACCTGGGACGCGCGCGCGCGGCGGCTGGTGCGCTGGATGGGCGAGCGGACCTCCTGAGCCGATCCATCCCGAGTCCCTCCACGCCCAGCCGATCCGTCATGCGCGTCCTCTACCTCACCGATTCGCTCTCCGACCTCGACGGGGTCGGACGCTATGGCGTGCGCCTGCTGCGAGCGTTGGAGGAGCAGCGTCCGGGGCTCGAAGTGCGCGTGTTGCTCGGTCGCAAGCACCGCGCGACGTCGGCCGACGTCCCGGCGCACTGGAAGGTCGAGGTGGCCTTGCCGCCCGACTACTTCTTCTACATGTCGCCGTGGAAGTTCTGGGCGAGCCTGCAACTCGCCCAGCGCCGCGTCGCGCGCGCGGCTCGCGACTGCGATCTCGTCCACGCGATCAAGGACTACCCGCACAACTTGGCGGGCCTGCTCGGCGCCGAGCGTGCGGGCAAGCCATGCATCGCGACGGGCCATGGCACGTACACGGTGCAGCCGCTCGTCGATCCGCGCCACGCTCGGCGTTCGGCCGCTGCCTACGCCCGCTTCGACGCGCTGATCGCCGTCAGCCGTTTCACCGCGGAGCGCGTGCGCGAGCTGCTTCCCGCGCAACATGCGTTGCTCCCGCGCCTGCGCGTCATCCCCAACGCGGTCGATGCCGCGCGCTACGCGCGTCCAGCGTCCGTTTCGCGCAAGCCGTGGCACGGACTGCGCTTCACGCTCTCGATCGGCGAGCTGAAAGAGCGCAAGGGACACCACCTCGCGCTCGAGGCGTGGTGCGCCGTCGCCGCGACGCGCGCGGACTTGCACCACTTCGTGGTCGGGCGCGGCGCGGGCGACGAGTACGAGCGCGAGCTGCACGCGCGGGTCGAACGAGCGGGCCTCGGCCGTCGCGTGACGTTTCTCGGCAACGTGACCGAAGAGGAGAAGGTCGACCTGCTGCAGCGCGCGCAGCTATTCCTGCATGTTCCCGTGACGGCGCGCGACGGCGGCTTCGAGGGCTTCGGCATCGTGTACCTCGAAGCATCCGCCGCTGGAATCCCGTGCATCGGCACGCTGGGCTGCGGTGCGGAGGACGCGATCGAGGATGGCGGCACGGGCTTCCTCGTGGCCCAAGAGTCGACGGCCGTGGCCGACGCACTCGCACGCGTGCTCGACGACGACGAGTTGCGCGCGCGGCTGGGAGCCGGTGGGCGCGCACACGCCGCTCAATCGAGCTGGTCCGCCAACGCGCGCTCCGTGCTCGGCCTGTACGACGAGGCGCTCGCGCGACGCGGAGGCGGCGCGTGAAGCACAAGCTGCTCGCGGCGATTCGCACCAAGTTCGTCAAGGACACGCTCACGCTGCAAGCGAGCGGGTTCTTGACCCAGGCCAGCGGATTCGCTGCCTCGGCGCTGCTCGCCTTTGCGTTGGGCGCGCACGGTCAAGGCCTGTTCGTCATGGCCGTGACGCTGCAGGCGCTGCTGTTCAATCTGGTCAACGTCGGGGTCGTGCAGGCCACCGTGAGCCAGCTCGCCGCGGCCAGCTCGCGCGAATTGCACGAGAAGGTGACCGCGTGGCTCGCGTTCCTCGTCAAGACGTACCTCGTCACCGGCGCGCTGATGATCGGCATAGGCTGGTTCGCGCTGCCTGAGCTGTGCGAGCGAATCTACGGCGACGACTTGCCGCTCGACGAGGCGCGCGACCTCGGCGTTTGGGCCTGGTGGCTGACGTGGTGGATCCTGATCGACACGCCGCGCGCCGTGGCGCAGGTCGCGTTCCACGCGACGCGCCGCATGACTCCGCTCGCGCAGCTCGACGCGTCGCACGAGTTCATCCGCCTGTTCCTGACGCTCGGCGGCGTCGTGATCACGAATTCGCCCGCGGGCGCCGTGCTGGGCGAGATCGCAAGTCGCATGTGCGCGGCCTATCTCGCGCTCAACATGTACCGCAACGCGCGCAGGGACGGCGCCGCGTGGCTCCCGTCGTGGCGCGAGATCTGGGCCAAGGTGCCGAGCATCCCGCTCGCCAAGGGCCTGCGTCTGGGTCTGCGGCTGGGACTGCTCAAGAATGCCACGACGATCTTCATCAACGTGCTGCCGCGCCTGCTGCTGTCGGGCTTCGCGAGCTTCGCGTGGGTCGCCTACTTCAACATCGCGCAGAAGATCATGGGGCTGGCGACGATCGCCATGCAGGGCGTGTCGCGCAACGTGCTGCCGGCGCTGGCGGAGAAGCGCGGCAAAAATGATTTCCCTGGGTTTCGGCGCCTGTACTGGCGCGCGAGCCTGATCGGCGGCGCCTCGATCGCCGTCGCGATCGGACTCGGGCTCCTGATCGCGCGCGCCATGATCGCGCGCTTCTACCCCGAGGACTACACCGAGCCCGTGTTCAAGTGCTGCTGGATCCTCGCCATCGGCATGATTCCCACCGGCTTTGGCATCGCGCTCGATCCGTTCTACATCCTGACCAACAAGATGCGCGCGAACCTGCTGCTCGCGCTCATCGGCGCGATCGTGACGATTCCGATCAACGTCTACATCACCATGCTGTGGCCCGAGGAGGGTCCGGTGTGGGGGCAGGCGATCTACCTCTCGTGGTCGCTGGTGCACTTCACCTACATCGCGCTGTGGCTGCGCAACAACCGGCATGCCATCGAGTGGGGGAGCTAGCGAGCGTGCGCGTCCTGTTCCTCAACGACCTCTCCGACCCGCGCATCGGCTCGTCCGTTCGGTTGATGTACCAGCACGCGGCATGGCTGCGCGCGCAGGGCCACGAGACCTCTGCGGTGTGCGCGGTGCAGGATCCCGCGCTCGCGGGCGAGACCGAGATCGAGGGACTGCGCGTGCTCCGCTTGCACTCCGACTACGACGTGCGCTGGCGCGCGTGGGTGTCGCTCGACAATCCGCGGGTGCGCTCGGCGCTCCAGCGCGTGCTCGACGCGTTCCGCCCCGACATCGTCCACGCCCACCTCATTCACACGCACCTCTCCTACGAGGCGCTCGCGGCCGCGCGTCGTGCGCGCGCCGGCGTGGTCTTCACGGCGCACGACGTGATGACGTTCTGCTACCAGAAGTTGACCTGCTTCCATGGCGGAGAGGAGCACGGCGGCAAGTTGCGCGACTACACCGCGCACTGGCAGAAGTGCATTCCCTGCCAGCGCTTGCGCTATCGGCCGGGGCGCAACGGCGCGATCCGCCGCAGGCTCTCGCGCGACGTGCACCGCTTCACCGCGGTCTCGGAGGAGCTCTCGCTGGCGCTGCGCGCCAACGGCATCCGCGTCGATCGCGTCGTACCCAACGCCATCGCCGTCACCGAGCGGCTCCCCGACGCAGCCGCCGTGGCCGCGTTCCGCGCCCGCCATGGGCTCGAGGGCAAGCGCGTCCTCGCGATCGCCGGTCGCCTGCACGAGCAGAAGGGCGTCGGGCAGCTCTTCCGTGCGCTCGCACGGGTCGCGGAGCGCGTGAGCGACGTGCGGCTGCTCGTGATGGGGCATCGCCGCGTTTTTGACCTCGAGTTCGCCGAGAGCGCGGAGCGACTGGGAGTGGCGCGGCTCGTCGTGCCCACCGGTTGGCTCGACGGCGCCGAGCTCGCCTGCGCGTACTCGGCCGCCGACGTGTTCGTCACGCCGTCGATCTGCTTCGACACCTTCGGGATGGTCAATCTGGAAGCCATGGAGCACGCGCGCCCCGTGGTCGCCACGTGTTTCGGCGGTAGCCCCGAGGTCGTCGTAGATCGAGTCACGGGCCGCATCGTCAACCCGTTCGACATCGAGCGGCTCGCGGGCAGCTTGATCGAGCTGCTCGAGGATCGTGAGCAGAGCCTGCGCCTGGGGGCGGCCGGTCGGCTGCGGCTGATGGAGCGATTCGGGATCGAGCGGCTGGGTTCGGACTTCGCTCAGGAGTACGAGTTGGCCCTCGCTCGCGCGCGCTCCTGAGCCTTGGGCAGGCCTCGCCGTGGGCGCGCCGCAGCGTTTTCCGGCCCCACGCGGCTGGAATAGCCAAAACCTGCCGTTCACGGTACATTTGCTCCGTGTGCTCGTGCGGGAGCCGCGCTCTGGCCGATGAGCGCCCACGCTCCGCGAGCGACTTTTCAAGATGCGCCGAACGCTGCTCACCTACGTCAAGCCTCACGTTCAGGAAGACCCGCTGGCGATGCTGCTCGGCATCACCTACCTCGGCGCCTGTCTGGAGAAGGCGCAGCTTCCCGTCGAGCTCGTCGACGAGCGCATCGAAAACGATCAGGCCATGCGGGCCGCGATCGAACGCAACGACATCATCGGGTTCAGCGCGCTGACCCCGAACATCCGCCGCGCCATCGCCTGGGCCAAGTACGCCAAGGAGAAGGGCAAGCTCACGATCATGGGCGGGCCGCACGCCTCGGTCGATCAGGGCATTTTCCTCGACAGCGGACACTTCGACTACGTGCTCAAGGGCGAGGCCGAGGAGACGCTGCCGGAGTTCCTCAAGGCGCTCGAGGGCAACGACGAGCGCGCGCTCAGCCAAGTCGCCGGCCTCGCGGGCGTGCGCGAGCGTCAGATCTGGGTCGACAACCCCGCGCCGCCGCTGATCAAGAAGCTCGACGAGCTCCCGCTGCCCGCGCGCCACCTGCTTCCGATGGAGAGCTACTTCAAGCTCAACCCGGAGAAGCTCGCCTACGTGTTCACGACGCGCGGCTGCCCCTTCAAGTGCATCTTCTGCCAGAAGGAGCTGACCGGTCGCGGCTTCCGCGTGCGCTCGACGCAGATGATCGTCGACGAGCTCGAGCACGTGGTCAAGACCTACAACCCCGGCGTGGTGCTGTTCGTCGACGAGATCCTCACGCTGCGTCGCAAGCGCATCCACGAGATGTGCGACGAGATCCTGCGCCGCGGACTGAAGTTCGAGTGGATCGCGAACACGCGCGCCGACTGCGTCGACTATCCGCTGCTCAAGCACATGCACCGCGCGGGTTGCCGCCGCATCTACTACGGCTGGGAATCCGGCTCGCAGAAGATGCTCGACGTGCTCAAGAAGGACCTGACGCCGGAGCAGATCGTCGAAGCCGCGCGCATGACGCGCCGCGCTGGCATCTGGGCCAAGGTGTACCTGATCGTCGGCAGTCCGGGCGAGACGCCCGAGGACATCTTGGAGACCGAGAAGGTGCTGCGCCTCGCCGGCCCCGACCTCGTGCGCGTCAGCGTGTTCAACCCGCTGATCGGCACCGAGAGCTGGGACAACTATCAGGCCAGCATCGACGTCGACGACCTGCGCGAGAACTACGTGTCGTCGAACCGCTCGGCCTACGTGCACGAGCACTTCAACCAAGTCGAGCTCGAGGAGCTGCGCAAGAACATGGTGCGCAGCTACGAGCGCTGGTACTACGCGTACGGACAGCGCGCCAAGCGCCTCTTCGAGCGCACGCTGTACTACATGGAGAACCCGCACTTCGGGAAGAAGCGCCTCGGGCGCGCGCTCGGCCTCGTGCCGCCGCCGAAGTCGGCCATGACCCACCTCCGGTCCAACGGCACGTCGCTGATGACGGCCGAGGACGCCCCCAAGGGCGAGTGATCCCCGACGCGCGGCCGTGCGCGGGCCAGTCCGCCGGCCAGTCCGCGGGCCAGTTTAGTTTTGCGCTCGGCCCAGCGCAGGTCGATGATCGGGCCATGGCTGCACCCGGAGCCGCGCGCGACGAGGAGATCGAGATCGCAGGCTGCTCGCGCGCCGACCGCGCCGAGCAGGCGCGGCTGTATGCAGACTGCTTCAAGAAACCGCTGCCCTCCGGTGGCCTGGAGTGGCGCTACGACGCGAGCCCCTGTGGCGAGTCCGTGAGCCTCGTGGCGCGCGCGAGCGGCGGCCTCGCGATCTCGGGCTACGCCTGCTCGCCGCGCGTCGCGCTCGTCGGCGGCGACGAGCGCACCCTCGCGACCGTGGGCGAAACCGGCGACGTGATGACGCACCCGCAGTGGCGCAAGCGCGGCTGCTTCAGCCGGCTCGATCGCGCCGCGATGGAGGCGGCCCGCGGCCGCGGCTGGGCGCTCGCCTTCGGCCTGCCCAACCGCCGCTCCGCTCACATCTTCCTCGAGCTCGGTTGGGAGCGCATCGGCGCCGTGCGACCGCACTTGTTCGTGCTGCGCGCCGACGACGCCGCGCAGGAGGCGCGCGGCAAGGAAGGGCGTTGGAAGCGCTGGACGACGGGCTTCGAGCAGCGGCGCTGCGCGCGAGCGCGCAGGGCGCTCGGCGCGCGCGCCGGTGCGTTCCAGATCGAGCCCCTGCGGCGCTTCGACGAGCGCGCCACGGCGCTCTCGCGCGCGGTCGAGCCGCGCTTTGGCTTCATGGTGCGCCGCTCGGCGGAGTACCTCAACTGGCGCTTCCTCGACACGCCGTCGGGCCTGCACCGCGCCTTCGCACTGCTCGATGGCGCGACGCTGGCGGCGTATGTCGTCGTCCAACTGCCGCGCGCAGGAGAGCGCGTCGGCTGCCTCGTCGACGTGCTCGCGCGCGACGATGCGGGGCTCGCGGCGGCGCTCGAGACAGGCTTGGCCGTGTTGCAGCACGCTGGAGCGTCGGTGGTCGAAGCGACAGCGCTCGAGCGCAGCTTCTGGGCGCAAGCTCTCGTTCGCGTCGGTTTCGCGCCGCGCGGCGACGAGCACGCGCTGAGTGTGATCCTGCACCCGCTCCAACCCGCTCATCCGCTCGTCGCGGCCGCGCGCGACACCGCGACGTGGTACTTCACCGACGGCGACCGCGATGACGAGACCGTAGGCTGAGGAGGGCCATGGGACTCAAGCACACGCTCAAGCTCGCGCTGCGCGAGACCTACGCGCGAACGCTGTTCCATACCGGGCTGCACGCGCTCGTGAACGCGCTCATGCCGCGCAGGCTCGTGATCCTCGCGGGGCACTGCGTGAAGCCGCAGCGCGGGGAGTGGCCGGCGGGGCGGCACCTCTCGCCCGACATGTGGATCGGCGAGGCGCAGCTCGAAGCGCTCGTGCGCTGGTTCGCGCCGCGCTACGAGGTCCTCTCGATCGGCGACGGCGTCGCGAGGCTCGCGAGCGGTCCCGGCAGGAGCCTGCTCGCGCTGTCCTTCGACGACGGCTACCGCGACAACGCGCGCGTGCTCGGGCCGCTGCTGGCGCGCAACCGCGTCGGAGCCACCGTGTTCCTCGAGGCGCGAGCGCTCGACGAACGCCGCGTCAATTGGTCGCACAAGTACTTCTGGCTGCTCGGCAAGCTCGGCCCCGAGGCGCTCGTCGAACGCTACGGCGCGCACTCCGGCCCGACAGCGACGTTCCTCACGCTCAATCAGATGATCGCCGAGAGTCGCGGCAACGAGCGCTACCACTTGAAGCGCATCCTCAAGTACGACGCGCCGAGTGAGGAACGCGACCGCGCGCTCGAGCTCGCGTTCGTCGAAGCCGGCGGCGACGAGCGCGCGCTGTGCGAGGAGCTCTACATGGACTGGGACGAGGCGCGCGGCCTCGCAGCGCAGGGCGTCGAACTCGGCGGTCACACGGTGACGCACGCGATCCTCTCGCGGCTGGCGCCCGACGAGCAGCGCCGCGAGATCGAAGGTGGGGCGCAGAGCCTCGCGCGCGGACTCGGCAAGGCGCCGACGACCTTCGCGTACCCGTGGGGTCGTCGCTGGGACTACGACGAGTCGAGCCGCGCCGCGGCGCGCGCCGCGGGGTTCACCTGCGCCGTGAACATGCACCCGGGCGTCCATCGACGCGCGGCTCCGGCCTACGACCTGCCGCGCGTTGCCATCGACGGCGGCGCCCGACTGCACCTGCTCGTCGCGGAGGCCTGCGGCGGCTTCGAGCTGCTCCGCAAGCTCGGGCTCGACCTCGCGGAGTGAGCGCGCTCAGTAGATCTTGTAGACGGTGCCCGAATCGCCCTCGCTGCCCATGAACCACAGCAGCACCAAGACGAGGATCGCCACGACGACGATCGGACCGACGATCCAAGGCCAGTTCTCGGCCCAAAATCCGCGCGCGGGCGCGGCGGCGGCGTCACGCATCGAGGCACCGCAGTGAATGCAGCTCTGCGCGCTCGCGACTTCGACGTGCTTGTGGCAGCTGGGGCAGATTCGAGCCATGGCGGAGCTCCTTGCGGCTAAAAGAGAGTGTAGATGAACGGCGCGATCAGCGGGGAGCTCGCGGCGACGACCAGCAGGCTGCCGATCGTGAGCAGCACGACGAGCAGCGGCATCAGGTACCAATGACCGCGCAGGACAAAGCAGCGCAGAAGCTCGAGAATCGTTGCGACGCGGTGTCCGAGCTTCCAGACGACGACGCCTAGCAGGGTCACCACCAGTGCGAGCAGGACCCAGCTCGACAGCGCTGGGCTCAGCAGGGCGATCAGCTCGCGCGCGCCGAGGAACAGCGCGAACACCAGCGCGAGCAGGCCGCCGACCTTGAGCGGGATGCGAGCGCGCGGCTCGTCGGGGTAGGTGAGCGCGAAGAGCGTCGAGAGCGAGCCGAGCAGCGCCACGTAGAGCAGCGCGACGAAGCCCCAGTCGAGTCCCTTTTGCACAGGCGCGGAGTCCGCGGGCACCGCGCGGCGCGGCGCGCACGAGGCGGGCAGCACGTTTGCTCGATCGAGCTCGTCGTGGAGGAAGCTCGCGAGCGTGCGATTGCCGGCCGGATTGAGGTGCCAGTCGAGTTCGAAGTACTGCGCGCGCTCGGCCTGGGCCGCGCGCAGCGCGGCGCGCGGATCGAAGCCGCGCAACCCGGAGGCTTGCGCGAGTCGCAGCAGCAGATCCGGCGCCGCGTCCGCGGTCCAGGTGCTCGGATCGAGCCCGCCCAGGGACGCTTCGCTGAAGCGACTCGCGTGCGCGGGGTCGATCGCGGCGTGCGATGGGATCGCGAGCAGCAGCGGCAGCGCGCCGATGCGCTCGCATTCCTGACGCAGAGCGATCAAGGCACCACCGGTGGCGGCGATCGAGCGCTCGAGGAACTCGGGGCGCTCGTTCAGCAGCGGCGCGAACTCGCGCAGGATCGGCCGCGCCGCGCCGGTGGGCTGGAACAGGTGCTCGGCGGGGATGCGCTGCGGCGAGATCAGTCCCGCGAGCAGCTTCGTCGTGGCGAAGCGCTCGGTCCAAGGCGGCGGACCCACGTCCGGGCAACGCTCGATCTCCAGCGTGCCATCCGCGCGGAACAAGGGCTTGGCAGCGTTGCGCGTGACGTAGCGTGCCTGCCCGTTCCAGTAGATGTCGTTCTCGTAGGCCGCGAGCAGCACCAAGTCCGGCTCGAACGTCTCGCCGTGCGCGAGAAACCACGCCACCTCCTGATCGGTGGACCACGCCTCGGTGCCGGCGTTGACGACGTCGATGGGCCGCCCCTGCGCGCGCCAGCGCCGCTCGAGCAGGTCGACGTAGAGGTCGTCGCGCGAAACGGTGAAGCCCTGCGTGAAGGAGTCGCCGAGCACGAGCAGACGCCACGTGCCCGCGGGCTTCGAGGGCGTCGACATCGGATCGTCCACGAGAGCGAGCTGGTTGGTCTGGATGCGCACGTCGAACTCACGGCCAGAGCGCGCGATGCTCGCGTTCGGACGCTTGCTCCAGCCGGTGCGCTCGTCGTGCTGCAGCAGCGACTCCACCGGCCCCTTGCCGAGCGCGCACAGGCCCAGCTCGAAGGCGAGTGCGGCCATCACGAGGCTCACCACGATCGCCAGGA
>VGZD01000041.1 GCA_016872715.1 Planctomycetota bacterium | reverse complement strand
CCGCCGCGCCGAGGCCCAACGCGCAGCCGCGCCGCTTGGGTTGTCGAGCTAGGAGTGCGAGCGTTCGAGCGCGACGATGTGCGCCTCCCCGACGGACGCGTAGCGGCGCGGCATGCAGGTGAGGATGATCACCTGACAGTGGCGGCCAGCCTGCGAAATCGCGGCCCCCATGCGCTCGAGCCGCGAGTCGTCGGTGTAGCCGAGCGTGTCGTCGAGGATCACCGGCGCACCGCCCTGCTTCGACACGAGGATCGCGCACGCAAGGCGCGCGAGGATGCCGAGCTGCTCGCGCGTGCCACCCGAGAGCTGCTCGAACGGCACCGTGACCTGATCGAGCGTGCGATCCACGATCGCGAGCTCCTCGCTCAAGTGCAGCGAGAGCGTCGGTCCGAAGACCAGCCGACCTAGGCGCTCGATCTGCTCGCGCAGCGGCGCCACGTAGGCCGAGCGAGCCTCGGCACGCGCGGCGTCGAGCATCTCGAACAGCAGCTTCGCGGCCGAGGCCCGCGCGAGATCCCGCTCGAACTGCCGCGCGAGCTGTTCGCTCTTCGCCGTGGCGGCGTCGAGCTGCTCGGCCAAGCCCGCTTCGCCCATGGCTTCGAGCTTGCCCTTCAGCTCCGACCGCCGCTGGCGCTGCTGCTTCAGGTGATCCTCGGCGCGATCAGCAGCTTTCTTGGCGTTACCCGCAAGCTCACGCGTCTCCTCCGGTGAGGCCTCCGACAACGCTGCGCGCGCCAGCTTCTGCGCCGATTCCGCAGCGCTCAGCAGCTGCCGCGCGGCATTGACGTCCGCTTCGAGTTGAGCGTCCGCGCGTTCCGCGCGCGCCACTTCGAGCTTCTCGACCGCGCCTTTCCATTCGATCTGCGCCGTCGCGAGCTTCTGCTGCGCGCGCGCCAGCGCGAGCGCCTGCTTCCTGTTCGCCTCGCCGATGCGCTTGGACTCGTTGTCGGCCGTCGCGAGGACCTTGCGCGCTTCCTCGAAAGCATCCTCCGCAGCCTTTTCGGCCCGCTTGGCGGTCGAGACATCGCTCGGCAACGGCCCACCGACCTCGCGAGCCTTGGGATAGTCGCGGACCTCCGTCTCCAGACGCGCGATCTTCTCTCGCATGGAGAGCTCGGTCAGGTCGCGAAGACTCTCAAGGACGACCTCCTGGCTGTCCTTGCGATCCTTGAGCGCGTCGCGCTGCTCGTCGCGTCGGCGCGTCGCCGCTGCCTCATCCGTGACGCCGAGCCGCTCGAGGATGCGCCCGACCGCGCGTTCCGCCTCGGAGAGCTTGCGACGCTGCTCGGCGGCACCTTGAGAGGTCAGCACCTCGAGACGCGCCAGCTCGGGAAGCTCGAGCGCGAGCTTCTCGCTGAAGTGCGCTTCGACGGTGGCGCCGGGGGCGACTTCCCGCCGCTCGCCGTCGAGCTCGACGCTCAGCTTGCGCTGCACGGCGAGCCGCAGGCGCGGGCTCTCGGTTTGCAGCACCGCCTTGGCCTTCGCGACCTCCTCGCCCGCGCTTCGCAGGGCCTTCAGGTCGTCGTCCTGCACGCGCGGCCCCTCGAGCATCTGATCGGCCCGCGCGAGCTTTACCTGAGCACGCTCCACCCGCTCCAGCCGCTCGCTCAGGAGCGTCAGATCATGCTCGCTCTGCCGGAACCGGAGGTCCTTGCGCGCGAGCGTGAGTCGTCCTTCGGCCGCATCGCGCGCGGCCACCGCTTCCGCGACCGCACGAGAGGCTTGATCCGAAGATGCCGCATCGGAGCTCCCAAGCGAACGCTCGCGCTCGACCTCTTCCTGCGCTTCTTCTTGCGCGCGCTGTCGGACGACGACGTCACTGCGCAGCTTCTCGCGCTGGCGCGCTTGCTCTTCCGCAATCCCCAGTTGCTTTTGAGCCGCGTCGAGCTTCGCCTCCGCGGTCGCAACCGCGGAATCGAGCTCGGCGAGAGCGAGGACCGCCTGTTGACGTTCCGTCTCGACCTTGCGCAACCGAACGAGCTCGGGCTCGTCGTTCATCAACTGCTGCTCCAGCGACTCGCTGCTTTCGATGTCGCGTTCGAGCTCACGGAGCCGCTCTCGCAGCACCGTTGCTGCTTGCGCAGCCGCGGTGCTCTCCTCGCCCCGTTGGCGGAAGTCCTTGCGCTCGGAGCCATTCTCCGTGAAGTAGCGCAACGTCTCCGCGTGCGCGGCGTCGTAGAGCGACTCGTTGCCCTCCGTGGCCTTCGCCGAGCCCGCCGCGGCATCGAGCGCCGCCGAGAGTCGCTTCTGCGCGCTCAGATCCGGCGGCAGAAGCTCGGAGCCCTGCTCGATGCGCAGCGCCTTCCACAGCGCCATGTCGACAGTCTCCGCGAAGATCTGCACCGCGCGCTCGTGCGCCTCGCGACCGCTCAGGTTTTCCGGGCGCGGGCTCCTGATCGTGAGCTTCGTCTGTTGTTGGCGATGGAAGCGCTTGAAGTACGTGAACTCGTACGCACCGGCCTCGATGTCGGCCTCGACCTCGGCGCCCTCGTCGCGGTGTACGGGCTTGAGCGCGAGCACTTCCTGCCTCTTCGAGGAATCGAGGTGCTCGATCAGCGCGTCGATCGCCATCGCGATCGAGGACTTCCCGACCTCGTTGTCGCCGGCGACGATCGAGACGCCATCGCGTGGAAAGCGCACCTCGCACTCCGCGACACCGCGGAAGTTGCGCAACTTGATGCGGAGGATTCTCACGACGCCTCCTTGGTGAGCCGCAGCAAGAGGCCGAGCGCATCGCGAGCCGTGAGCGCATCCGGACCCGTCCCACTGGCCTGCTCGCGCAGTCGCTCGACGGCGCGCTCGGCGAAACCGGACAGCCCCAGACCTGCGAAATCGACCGCATCCGGCACGACCTTTAGATCGCTCCCGCTCTCCGAGACCTCGAGCGCGCCCAGCGTCAGCCGCGCGAGTTCGAGGATGCCGTCGAGATCGGCCTTCTGAGACAAGGTCAGCGTGCCCTCGAGATCGAGCTTCGCGATGCAGCGTCCCTTGTCTTCGAAACCCGCGAGTAGCTCCCGCAGGAGCGCGAGGTCCGCCGCTCCGGTGAGCTGCACTTTCTCGCGCCGGAAATGCCACGTGCCAGTGCGGACCGCCTCGACCTTGACGTCGTGTGCGTCGAGTTCGACCACGAGCACGTGACCGGGCGCGCGTTCGCCGTAGTCGGTGGCCTCGGGCGTTCCGGCGTAGCGCACGCGTCCACTTGCACCGACGTCCGTGAGCGAGTGCCGATCGCCGAGGGCGAGGTAGTGCAGCTTGCCCGCGGCGATCGCGCTCTCCGCGGCCGCGAGCGAGATCTGGGCCGGATTGTCGCCGTCCGGAGAGAGCGTATCGACGCACCCATGCGCGACGGCGATGCGCACGCCCGCCTGCGGCGCTCCCAGCGGAGCGAGCGCGCGCGCCACCAGATCGACCAGCGGACGCTTCGACGTCCACGGCGCCCCGACGAGCTCGACGCCCGGCTTCAGCGCGATCGGCGTCTCGTCCTCGATCACGCGGACGTTGTCTGGCTTGCGTGCGAGGAAGGTCCGAGAGCGAAAGACCGCCGCCGAGTTGAGTGGATCGTGATTTCCCGGCAGGAGCCACACCGGCACCGAAATCGTCGCGAGTGCATCGCAGGCTCGCGCCACGGTGCGCGCGTCGACCTCGTTGAACTCGAACACGTCGCCGCAGCACACGACGAACTCGCAATGCCGCTCGCGCGCGATGCGCCCGATGGCGCGCAGCGCCTCGAAGCGCGCCTCCGTGTAGAGCGCCTGAGACTCGGTCGCGAGGTAGTGCCTCGTCATGCCGAGCTGCCAATCACCGGTGTGAATGAATCGAACCACGAGTAGAGACTCCGAGAGATGCGCGAGTGAAACGAGAACATGGACACCCGACGTCAGGATCGTCGTCGCCGCGCCACGGGGCGCGAACCGAGTCGGAGCGAGTCGTCGCTGACTGTACTGTGCGAGCTCGGAGCTTGTCCAGCCTAGGTCACTTCGCGCCGCAGATGCGCTTCCACGCGTCGGGCGCGGGCGGCGCCGCCGTGTCCGGCGCGTGCAGAATGGCATCGAGCAGCTCGGCGCCACGCGCGAGATCGGGTCCGGGGGTCGAGAAGTGGCGCTCGCCGTCCATCAGGAACACGCGCGAAGCGCGCACGGCGCGCAACTCGGCCCACAGCGGATTGGCGGCGAACGCCGCGATCTCGCGCTCGGCGCGCGCCACCGACATCGAGCACGCCGCCAGCACGATCACGTCGGGATCCGCGGCGCGCACAGCGCTCCACTCGACGCGCTTGGACGGGTCCGCGGCGCCCGCGACCAGCGGCGTTCCGCCTGCGGCCTCGACCATCTCGGCGATCCACTCGCCCGACACCCACAGCGGATCGAACCACTCCAGCACCAGCACGCGCGGCCGCGTCGCGTGCGGCCGAGCGCGCAACCGCTCGAAGCGGCGCTCGAACTCGCGCGCGGCGATCGTCGCGGCGGACGCGCGTCCGAGTGCCACGCCGACCTCGCGGATGTTCTGCGCGATGTCCGCGAGCGAGCGCGGCGTCAGCACGAGCAGCCGCGCACACGCTTGGCTGCCCAGCGCGCGCTCGACGTCTTGCGGAGTCGCCGCGCACACGGGGCACAGGCCTTGGCTCATCACGACCGTGGGTTCGAGCGCGCGGATGCGCTCTTCGTCGAGCCTGTACAGCGTCTCGCCGCGCGCCACGGCCTCGCGCAGGTACGCGTCGATGCGACCCATGCTCCAGAGATCCGACTCGACGCTGGTGAACAGGACACGCGGCAACTCGCCGCCTGGGGGCTGCACGCACAGATGCGAGATTCCCACCAGCGCGCCCTCCGCTCCGATCGCGATCGCGATCTGCGTGGCGGCGGGCAAGAGCGAGACGGCGCGGGCTTCGAGCTTCATGGGCTGGCTTCTTCCGGAGTAGATCCACTCCACGCGCGCTCCATCGGAGAGCACGTGCTTCGCCGGGAAGTTCGGGCCGAGCGCGCCGTCGAGCTTCCACATCCAGTAGCGGTCCAGACGCGTGTCCGGTCCGACGCCGCCGATCGACCACACGTCGTCCGGCGAGCAACACAGCCAGTCCTGCTCGACCGCCGCGACTCGCCGCGTCGCGTCGACGACGTTGGAGCCGCGCGCCAGCGTGACTTCGCGCTCGAGCGCGGTCCCGCCGGCGGATCCAAAGTCGATCCGCAGTGCGACGCGCAGGTCCTGCGCGGCCGCGAGGAACAGCGGCACGAGCATCGCGCGCCCCTACTTCGCGGCCAGCAGGCCGTCCCACCACTCGAACACGTCGGGCAGCGCATCGATCACGATCATCAGGTGCTCGCACGCTGGGTAGATCTTGAGTCGTGCGACTCCCGAACCTCCGCCGACGAGCGACTTGTGCAGCGCCTCCGCGCCGCGGCGTCCGAAGTCGCGCTCGCCCGCTCCGACGAAGATCGGCTCGCTCGCGAGTCCGGTCGCGTCCTTGAACCCCGAGCCGCCGCCGAGCGCGGCAAACGCGCGGAACGTGGCGGGGTCCTTCGCGACGAGTTGCTGCCCCATGCCAGCTCCCATCGAGTGCCCGATCAGCAAGACCTGCTCGCGATCGATCGGAAAGCGCTCGGCGAGTGCCTCCACCACGGCCGACACCGGCGCGCCCGTGAAGCCGACGCGCGGCGCGACGAGCATCCAGCCGCGCTCGCGACACAATCCGACGATGCGGCCATCGCCGTAGGCGTCGAAGAACATGTTCTCGCTGCCGCCGGCGCCGTGCAGCGCGACGACCAGCGGCACCTTGCGCTCCGCGGCGAGCCCCTCGGGTACGAACACACGCACGCGCGCACCGTGCTTGCCGTTGGGCACGCTCATCCACGCCTCACCGGCGCGCTCGATCCCGAACCAGCGCTCGCCCTTGGCCGCGCGCGCGACGATGTTCTCGTGGTCCGCGAGCAGCGCCGCACCGGGAAAGTCGGTTTCCTCGCTCGACGCCTTGGCGAGGCTCTCGAGCAGCTTGACGTTGGCGCGCAGCGTCTCGCGCTCGAGCGCGGGCGCGACTTCCGGAAGCGCATCGAGCGCGACGCGCAGCGACGACAAGCGCGCTTGCAGCTTCGGGGCGAGCGCGACGGACAGCTCGCGCCGCGAGCGCAGCTCACCGTCGTTGCCGATCTCGATTTCGATCGTGAAGTCGCCGCTCGCGCCCGCGAGCGAATGCAGCGACAGTTGCAAGTCGCGGCGCTCGCCGGGCTTGGGTGCCTCGAAGCGCGCAGGCTCGAGCGGCAACGCGACGCCTCGGCAGCTCGCTCGCAGCGTGATCGGCGCGGCGAGCTCCGTCGTGTAGAGCGACGAAACCGAGAGCTGGAGCGTCCTGGTGTCGGCATCGATCAGGCGCGCGACCGGAGTGACCGTGAAGCGCTCGAGATCGCGCGGCGCGGCGAGGCCCGCGAGCGAGAAGCGCGCCTCGTCGAGCGCCGCCGCGACGCCCGCCATGTCCATCGCGAAGAAGCGCTGCACGGCGGCCTCGACCTGCGGCAGGGCGCGTTCATGCTGCTCCCGACTCGTCGACATCCACGCCCGTTCGAGCAGGCGCGTGCGCCAGCCGAGCTCGTAGCGCGCGTTGGCGCCTTGGGCGAACGCCGGAGGCGCGAGTGCGGCGAGGAACGCGACAACAGCCAGCGAGCGGGTCATGGCGAGATCGTACCGACCGCGCGTTGCGCGGAGGGGCCCACGGACGCGAGAATCGCTCCAATGCCTGCACAAACCACCGAGATCATCCGTGGCGAGGACGGCGTGCGCCGGTGCTATTGGTGCGCGGCCGATCCGCTCTACCGCGCGTACCACGACACGGAGTGGGGCTTTCCCCAGCGCGACGACACGCGGCTGTTCGAGAAGCTGTGCCTCGAGGGCTTTCAAGCGGGCCTGAGTTGGATCACCGTGCTGCGCAAGCGCGAGAACTTCCGCCGTGCGTTCGCTGGCTTCGACATGGAGCGCGTCGCGCGCTTCACGCCGCGCAAGGTCGAGAGCCTGCTCGCGGACGAAGGCATCATCCGCAATCGAAGCAAGATCGTGTCGGCGATCCAGAATGCACGGCGCGCGTGCGAGCTCGTCGAAGAACGCGGCTCGCTCGCGAGCTATCTGTGGTCGTTCGAGCCGCCGGCGGCGGAACGTCCCCCGCGCATCACGCTCGACGTGCTGCGCAAGCTCACCGAGTCCCCCGCCTCGCGCGCGCTCAGCAAGGACCTCAAGCGCCGCGGCTGGTCCTTCGTCGGACCGACGACCATGTACGCGCTGCTGCAGGCCATGGGCATGGTCAACGACCATCTCCACGGCTGCGACGCACGCCCGAGAGCGGAGCGCGCGCGCTAGAGCGACGCTCACGCGTGCCGACTCGCCCCGCGCGTTCGCAGGCTCGCTCGCATCGTCCCACCACAGCCGCACCTGCGCCGCGGCCGCGGTGTATCCTCGCTCCATGCGTTCCGTCCAAGCTCTCGCCCTCGCCGCCGCACGCCGCACGCCGTGGCGCAACGCTCGAGGCTTCACCGACGAGCTGGCGCTGGAACCGCGCGGCTCGAGCCTCGAGCGCGGCGACTTCCACTGGCGCATCTCGCGCGCGAAAGTCGCTGAAAACGGCGCGTTTTCGAGCTTTCCAGGCTGCGAGCGCATCCTCGTGCTGCTCGACGGAGGAGCGCTGTCGCTCGACCACGGCGAGCACGGCCCGCGCGCGCGCGTCCGCACGCTCGAGCCCTATCGCTTCTCAGGCCACTGGCACACTCAGGCGCAGCTGCTCGGCGAGCCCGCGAACGACTTCAACGTGATCTACCGGCCCGAGCTCGTGCGCGCCGACGTCGAGGTGCTGCGCGTGGGAACGCGCCGCGCGCGCTTGAGCCTCGACGCTTCGATCGCGTTCCTGCACCTGCCGCGCGGCTGTGCGCTCGCGCGCGTGACCGGCGAGGAAGAGGCCCTTGCACTCACGTCCGGCGACAGCCTGTCGATGTCGAAGCTCGCTCCCGGTGACGAGCTCGAACTCCTAGGCGAGCGCGACGACACGCTCGCGTTGCTCGTGCGCATCGAGCCCCGGAGTTCGGATCACGGCTCGACTTGACGCGCTCGCGAGCCCGCGCTCGCGAGCCCGCGCTCGCGCCTCGCGAGGCTCGCTCGTGCGCGGCCGCGAGCGACGCTTCACGGCGC
Source organism: Planctomycetota bacterium (assembly GCA_016872715.1). GTDB lineage: Bacteria > Planctomycetota > UBA1135 > UBA1135 > F1-120-MAGs118. The sequence continues at coordinate 23,992 of VGZD01000041.1, read as the reverse complement.
GAACGTCATCGCCAGCGCGTTGGAGAGGCTGGTGCCCTTGCAGGAGGGCGGATCGCGGAACCAGCCCTGCACGAACACGCGATTTCCAGCGGAAAAAGGCGCTCCGAGCGCGCCGGGATGGCCCGCCATGAACGCGTTCCAGTCGAGCTGGAGCGAGCCGTTGCACTGCCAGACACTGCCGCCGGAGTTCTGCGCCGGCGTGCGCGAGGTGGGAGCCTTGACGCACAGCAAGCTCGCCCCGTTGGAGCACCACGGCTGCGGCAGTGGCGCCAGTCCGTAGAAGAACAGGCCCGCCTTCTGCCCCTCGACGTTGGCGAGCGTGAGCACGCACGGCGTCGCGCCGCTCGCACTCGGCGCGGCGTTCGCCGCGATCGAGGCCTGACAGCCGCTCGTCGAAGTGCCCGCCGTGCAGTACGTGCTCACGATCGCGAGTCCGTCGATGCGGAAGTTGTCGAAGCGCGCCGTCGAACCCCACGCGGCAAGGCCATAGCTCGTGCCCAGCGCGCTCGCGAACGCGCCGACTCCGGTGCGCGAGTACGTCTGATCGATCGTGCCATCGAAGTTCGTGTCGAGCTCCGCGAGCAGCGTGTCCGCGTCGGGAAAGCTCACGCGCAGCCGTGCCGAGTCGAACGTCGCCTGCAGAGTGGAAAAGCCACTGCCCGCTCCCGCCCACGAGCCCCAGCCCGTCGCGCTCGTGCGGTGGTAAATGCCGATGTTCGAGAAGCCTGGTGAGGTGTCCTGATCCTGAAGCTTGACCAGAATCGTGTCGGCGCCGCCGAGGCCGATCAGCACGCCCGAGAACTGGCTGCCCGCGTTCTGCGCGAACACGTCGAGTTGCACGACGGAGCTCGCGTACGGCCCGCTCGCCTGCACGTGCTGCGCAACCTCGTTCGCCCCCACCGACAGGTGCGCGCCGCGCGACCCTTGCACGCCCCACGATCCGTTCACCACGCTCCAGTCGTTCCCAAGCCCACCGTCCGGGCGATCGAACGCGTCGCCCCACTGCGCCTGCGTCGCACCGGCGAGCATCCCGACCGCCACCGCCAGCGCGCCGATCCGCATCGTCCTCCCCCCGCCGGTTCGCGCCGCCCAATCGCCCACACATCGCCGCTTCACTCGAACACTCCTGCGTCCACGCTAACTCCACTCGCCGCGCTCGGGGAGGTGGCAAGCAACGAGACCGACTCGTCCTGCGCCGCCGTCACACCCCTATCGGCGTGCGTCGGGCGCGGCGGCGAGGTCAGACTCCCTGCGGGAGACGGCCGACGCGTGGAGAACGAAGGACAGGCACGGCTGCATCGAACGGCGCGATCGTGGCGTCCGGTTGCGACAGAATTGCGCGGGGAAACTCTCGCGCGAGCCGCTCGCTCAACGAGCGCGCAGCTTCTCGAGGACCGACCACGGACTCGGCAGCTCGTCGCGCGGATGCATGTCGGTGTTCAACCGCTCGGGATCGAGGGGTCCGAGGAGAGCGAGCGCGGCCGGTCCCCGCGAAAACACCGGCTCGAGCAGCGAGAGAAGATCGACGCCGCCTTGCGCGAAGTGAGCGCGAACGTCCGGATGTGAGGCGCGTTCGGCGACCTCGCGCCAGTCGACTTCGAGCGGTGACTCCGACCCGAGAGCGACGAGGTTGCCGAGGTACACGACGTGCGGAAAGGCGCGTCGCATCGTCTCGAGAACGCGCGGCGTGGGCACCCACGTGGCCGCCAGTCCTCCCGGCGCCAGCCGCGAGCGCACCAGCAGGAAGAACTCGAGCGAGTAGAGGTTGCCCGCGTAGCTCGAGATCGCGCGGAGCGCGTCTGCTTCGATGACGTCGAAGCGCTCGACGGACGCGCGCAGGGCGTGTCGACCGTCCGCGTGAACGATCTCGAGGCGAGGATCCCGCAGGAACCAATCCACGGACCGATCGCCCGTGCGCTGCGCGTACTCGGCGAGCAGCGACGGCTGGCTGGCCATGATCTCCCACGCGACGCCGCGCTCCATCTCCGGTCGGGCGCTCGCACCCCAGAGCGTGCCGCCGGATCCCAAGCCGATGATGGCCACGCGACGGGGTCGCGGGTGAATCAGCGTCGGAATGGCACCGAGCAGCACGTGATGCCCGTCGAGCGGCCTCGGCAGCGAGCTCTGACCGAGCCCGTTGGCGAACACCTCTGCGCTGCGCGAATCGGGCGCGGTGAGCCGCAGGCTCGAGACGCCCGAGGCGTCTTCGCGATAGATCAACCGTCCCTCATCCGCCTGACCGGACAACACGCGCCACAGGCGATCCTGCCCCGGGACGTTCGCGACGGCCAAGCCGAGCACCAAACCCATCGAGAGCGGCGCCATTCGTCGCCCGCGTGACTCGAGAAGCCACACCACGGCGTAGAACACACCGACGAGCGCGACCAGCCTCAGCGCACCGGAGGTTCCGATGCGCGGAATGGCGACATGCGTGGTGAGAATCGCGCCGGCCACGCATCCGAGGATGTTGACGAACTGCACGCGCCCCAATCGGCGGCCCACGCTGGCGAACGACGTCTGCAGGAGCTGCTGGGACAAGCTGAAGCCCAAACCCATCAACAGTGCGGGACAAAACAGCAGCGCCAGCGGCAAGAACGCGTAGTTGAGGGCCAGCATCCGCGTCGACATCGAGGGCTCGTAGGCGCCGATCGAGTCGAGCCATGGCCGAGCCACGCCCCAACGCTCGAGAGCGTGGACCAACAGCGCCACGCTGCCCGCGAGCCACGCGTACAGTGCGACCTGCGAAGCCAAGAACACCGCGCGACGACGCGCGCCCAGCCGCTCGCGCAGGCGATCCCCGACGAGCGATCCGACTGCAAGGCCCGTCAGCAGCACGGCCAGAATCACGGCCAGCGTCTGCGCCCTAGACTTGACGACGTTCTCGACGACGCGAAACGCCAGCACCTCCCACGCGATGCCTGTGAGACCGGCAGCAAATGCATGCGCCAGCCAGCCCGTCCACCACCACGTGGACGGAGGCGGAGCGACGGCGAGTGCTGTCGCGCGCTCGAGCGGCTCGACGGCGTCGGTCCGAGTGCGCCGCCGCAGCATCCACCCAGTCGCCGCGCACAGCAGGTTCAGCGCGGCACCCACCCGCACCGCACCATCGAAACCCACCGTGGAGGCGAGGACGAGCGCCGTCGCAGCGGCCGCCACGGCACCGCCGAGCGTGTTGACGAAGTACAGACGTGCGATGAACCCCGCTTGATGCAGCACGGTCTCGAGCGCGATCGAGCGCGAGAGGATCGGCAGCGACGCCCCCATCAGGAACGTGGGAGGCAGGAGCAGCCCGAATACGACGGCGAACGTGAGCCAAGGCGAGCGCGGTCCGAGGCCTTCGACGGTCGGGAGCCAGCCGTGCAGCAGCGGCCCGCTCGCGAGAGCGCACAGCGCGATGCCGACCTCGAGCAACGCGAAGCTCCCCAGCGCGGCACGCGGCGTCAGCCGATCCGCGAGCCGGCCACCGGCCAGATATCCCAAGCCCAAGCCGGCGAGGAAACCCGCCACGATGATGCCGATGCCGACCGTGGACAGGCCGACGGTGAACACGAGCCAGCGCTGCCAGACGACTTGATAGATGAGCGCCGCCGCACCGGACAGGCCATACGCCACGAAGAGCAACCGCACCACGCGGCGGGACGATAGCAGCTAGCGCGCGGCGCGGCGCTCAATGCAGCGGTCAGGGGCTCGATCCCGGCGGCGACGAAGCCATGGCCGAGAACGGCAGGCCGCGCGCCGCCAGCACAGACGGCGCTTCTCCGCTCACGAAAGTCCGCGCACGCCATCCTTGGCAAGGGACAGGGTTGGGGGGAACATCGAGCGCCGACATCGAGCGCCAACATCGCGTCCAGGGGAACACGCTCACCACCCGTCTCGTCCCATCGATCCACAACCAACTCGGAGTGCCTCCGAAGATCCCATGAAGCTCGTTGCGATCGCCATCGGTCTTTCGCTCGCCCTCTCGGGCTCGCGCGCACGCGCGCAGACGCACGCCGACCTCACCTACGCGGTCGTCGGCTCCGCACCGCTCAAGCTCGACCTCTATCTGCCGACCAACGGTGTGCCGCCGTACCCCGTGCTGATCTGGATCCACGGCGGCGGCTGGGCGGGCGGGAGCAAGTCGCCGATCCCCGGCGTGTGCAACTTGGCGCTCGCGCAGGGCTTCGCGGTCGCGAGCCTCGACTACCGGCTCACGACGCAGGCGGCGCTGTTCGCCCCGGCGTCGGTGACGTTTCCAGCGCAAATCCACGACGTCAAGGGCGCGGTGCGCTGGCTGCGCGCGCACGCGGCGACGTACCAACTCAACGCGGCGCGCTTCGCGTGCCACGGAAGTTCGGCGGGCGGCCACCTGTCGGCGTTGCTCGCGACGTCGAGCGGCGTCAGCGCCCTCGAAGGCAACGTCGGAGGCAATCTCGGCTTCTCGAGTGCCGTGCAGGCGGCCGTCGATTTCTTCGGACCGACCGACTTGCTCTCGATGAACGACGACGTCACCACTCCGCCGGGCAGCACGATCGACCACGATGCGTACACCTCGCCCGAGTCGGCGCTGATCGGTTGGAACCAACCCGGGCAGGGCCTGGGCAACATCAAGGCCAACCTCGGCAACCCGAACGCTCCGTACCCGCAGCTCGTGCAATTGCTCGCGCAGGCCAACCCGATCACGTGGGTCGATCCGAGCGACCCGCCGATGTTCGTCGCGCACGGCACGAACGACACGCTCGTGCCGCGCTTGCAGAGCACGCGCTTGTCGGCCGCGTTGTTTGCCGCGGGCGTCGTCCACGACTACCGCGCGATCCCCGGCGCAGGTCACGGACTCGGCGGGCCGATCGATCCGGTCGTGGTCGCCTTCGTGCGCGGACAGCTCCTCGGCCCGAACCGGCCCGACGCAGGCACACCGTATTGTGCAGGCGACGGATCGGCGAGCGCGTGCCCCTGCGGCAACGCGACCTTCGCTGGAGCCCACACGGGCTGCGCTCACTCCCTCGGCGTCGGGGGCAACCTCAACGCGATCGGCGTGCCGAGCATCAGCGCCGATTCGCTGATCCTGCGCGGCGACAGCATGCTCGATTCGACGGCCTTGTACTTCCAAGGCACGGGCGCGCTCGGCGGCGGCGCGGGGATCGTCCTCGGTGACGGACTCAAGTGCGTCGGCAATCCTGTGCGGCGCTTGGGCGCCAAGGCCAACGTGCTCGGCGCCTCGCAGTATCCCGGCGGCGCCGACGCTCCGATCTCGATCAAGGGCACGGCGCTCGCGGGCGCGACGTTGCACTATCAGGTCTGGTTCCGCGATCCCGCGACGCACTGCACGGTCGCGACGCACAACCTCACCAACGCGCTGGCGGTCACCTGGCTACCTTGAACGCGCTCACGCCGCCAGCGAAGCCACCACGAACCGCCCCCACGCGCCCCCGTCCGCTGCTCGCGCCTGGCGAGACGAGCCGTCGCTGGGTTCGCCCAAGGCGACTGTCCAAGACTCCTGAAGCGGACTAGGTCGAGTGAGGCGTGGCCGTCGGCGCATCGGCACGGCGCGGGGGCTCGGTGATGCCCCCGCGCTGCTCGGGCGCCGACTTCGGATTCACGAGACGCCGACCGTCTTGCGCGCGCGGGCCTGAGTACCGAGCTCGAACTTGCGCACGAGCTCGTCGAGCTCGTTCGCGAGTTTCGCCACGTCATCAGCCGTGCGCAGCGTCTCCTCCGCGCCGCCCGCCGTCGAGCTGGCGGCTTCGGCCACGCGCGAGATCGAGCGCGCGATCTCGGTCGAGCCCTTGGCGGCCTCGCTGACGTTGGAGCTGATCTCGCGCGTCGTCGCCGACTGCTCCTCGACCGCACCCGCGATCAGCGACGACGCATGCTGGACTTCCTGCACGGTGCCGATGATCTGCTCGATCGAGCCCGAGGCCTGCAGCGTGTCGGCCTGAATCGCGTGGATGCGCTGGGAAATCTGCTCGGTCGCCTTGCGCGTCTGGCTGGCGAGGTTCTTGACTTCGTCCGCCACGACCGCGAATCCGCGTCCGGCCTCGCCGGCGCGCGCGGCCTCGATCGTCGCGTTGAGCGCGAGCAGGTGCGTCTGCGAGGCGATGGCCGAGATCAGCTTGAGCACCTCGCCAACCTCCCCGCTCGACGCCGCGAGCTGCTTCATCGCCGTGCGCGTGATGCCGGCCTGTTCGACGGCCTTGGTGGCGACGCTCGAGGCGTGTTCGGCGCCACGCGCGATCTCCTTGATGCTCGCGGTCATCTCCTCGCTCGCCGTCGCGACCGACTGGATGCTGCGGCTGACCTGTTCGGCCGAGCTCGACACCACGTTGGCTTCGTGGGACGTCTGCGCGGCACCGGAGCCGAGCTGCTTGCCCGAGGCGGACATCGAAGTCGAAGAGCCCGTCAGGCTCGAGGCACGCGTCGAGATCGTGAACAGCGCCTCGCGCATGCCAGCGATCGCCTTGTTGACGGCCGACTTGAGCTTCTCGTGGTCGCCGCGGAACGTGCCGGTGACTTCGACGTCGAGGCGCTGGTCAGCCACCGCCGCGAGCACGGTGATGGCCTCGTTCACAGGCCCGAGCAGCTCGTCGAGCATGCGGTTGATGCCGCTGCAGAGCTCGCGATAGCTGCCGGCAAACGCCGCGCTGTCGGCGCGCGAGGCGAGCTGGCCCGCCTGAGCCGCCGTCGTCAGACGATGCGTCTGATCGACGAGCCGACCGAGCACCTCCGCCGTGCGCTCGAGGCTGCGCGTCATCGTGGCGTAGTCGCCTTGGTAGTCGCCCTTGAAGCGCAGCTCGAGATCGCCGCCCGCGAGCTTCTCCAGCGCCCGCGCGCAGTCGCCGACCGGCGCCGAGACGGCCTCGAGCATCTGGTTCATGCCCGCACACAGGTCGCGGTAGGCGCCGTGGAACTGTTCGACGTCGGCGCGCGCGTCGAGCTCGCCGCTGCGCGCGGCGCCGATCAGGGTCTGCGCCTCGCCAGTCAGGCGCTTGAGCACGCGCGCGGTCTCGTGCAGGTTGTTCTCGACGCGCGCCCAGTCGCCGCGGAAACCCAGACTGGCCGGGATCTCGAGGTCGCCCGCGGCGATCTGCGAAAGCGCGCTGGAGGTGCCCTGCGCGGGTTCGGTCACGCCGTCGAGCATGCGGTTGATCGACTCGCACAATTGGCGATACGCGCCTTCGAAGCGTGTCGCGTCCGAACGCTCGGAGAGCTTGCCCTCGTTGATCGCCCCGATCAGCTTCTCGGTCGAACCGAGGAGGTCGCGCAGCGCCATGATCGTGTGGTCGAGCGACGCACTCATGACCCCGACCTCGTCGGCGCCCTTGTGCCCGCCCAATTCGCTCAGGTCACCCTTCGCCACGCGCTGCAGCACTTCCGCGCTGCGCGAGATCGGCCGCGCGATGCCGCGCGCGATCCACAGCGCCAGCGCCAGCACTCCCAGCGCCATGCCGCCGATCAGCAGGATCGAGAAGTTGCGCAGCTCCAGAACGGGCCGGAACACGTCCTCGGTGCTCGCGCGCACGAGGCACGGCCAACTCGGACCCGCCGCATCTGCTTCGACCGGGAGCGAGGCGTACCCGTTGATCTGCTCGACTCCCGTGCGCAGGTGGTGCTCGATCACCGCTCCCGATTCTCCGGCCGTCGCGGCCACCGCGGCGGCGAGCCCGCGCTCACGCAGGTTGAGCGTGAACCTCGCGGCGGGGTCGCGGTCGTGCAGCACGAGCCCGTCGGCGCGCAGGATCTGCGCCTCCAGCGTGATGCCATCCGACGCGAGCAGATCGCGCGACTGGGCGATCAGCGGATCGGCGATGCGCACCCACGAGGCGTGCAACGTCCAGACGCGCGCGACCGCGCCCTGCTCATCGAGCAGCGGAACCGAGATGCACAGCGTGGAGAGCGGTGCGCCATGGGCCGCCGTCGCCAATGAGTCGGGCTGCGGGTCGACGAAGATCGGCTCCGGATTCTGCGGATCGCCCTGCACCTTGCGCGCGCGCTGGAACCAAGCCGTCTCGCTCGCGTCGCTGCCGACGAGCTGCTCGGTGGCGAGCGCACGCCCGGTTCGGTCGACCCGGTTGGTCGCGATCACGCGCCCGTTGGCATCCGTCAGCGTGATCAGGTCGTAGACCTCGCCGGTCTTCATCAGTCGATCCGCCAGCGGCGCGAAGTCGGCCGCGTTTCCGTGCGCCGCCGGCGTGCTCGCGATCAGGCGCAGCTCGTTGCAGCGCGCCTGCACTTCCTCGCGCAGCTCGCTGGAGAGCTGCGTCGCCGCCTGCTCGAGCGTCTCGCTCGCCGTGTGCCGAATGCGCTCCTTGGAGCGCATGAACAACACCAGCGCCACCACCAACGCCGGAAGGACACCGACGGCGAGGAACCACAGGGAGAGCTTGGTGCGGACGGACTTGAGCTGGATCTTCATGGCGTCGGTCGGGTGCGGTTGGTGGGGTCAACTCCACTCCAGAGGAGGGCGGGAACGCCGGCTTCCCAAGGTCGCCGGCACGCCGTCTATTCGACGCACCCACCCCCCCCCCACTGAGGCCCCTCCACCGCCGTGCGGACCCGTTCGCTCCGCCATGCGCCCCAGTGAATAGGAGCATCTACCCACTTCAACCGAGGCCGCCGACTTCGAAACGAGACGAACGCCCCTCGAAGCCGCCGCCCCTCCAGCTCCGCCTTGATCGCGTCCGCGTCCGCAACGCCGACCGCTCCCGCCCGGATGCAGCTCACTGCGACGCCCATCGCAAATGTCTCCGAGTTGGCGCAGCCCTCAGCACCTCGGCCATCGCCTCCCCACCTCCGCACAGGGGCGGGAGCAGAGCATCGGATCGATGCGAACAGCAGGTGCGAGAAGCGCGACCGTGCAGCCGAAACCTCGCCCTCCAAGTCGGCTCCGCACCTGCTCCACAGGGCCAGACGCTATCGCGCGAGCGCACGTCGCCGCGGTCGCCCGAGGGTTGTGATGGTACGCCCGATTGGAGTCGAACCAACGACCTGCGGTTTAGGAAACCGCCGCTCTATCCTGCTGAGCTACGGGCGCGTGTGAGGAGGGAGAGGATAGCGCGGGAAGGGATGGCGTGCGCGCGGGTGGGAGGAGCCTAAGATGCTCCGCCCGATGAGGCGACTGCGCGGACTGACCGTGTTCCACACACGCTGGGATCGAACGTGGATGCCCACGGTGCGGCGGCGCCTCGTCCGACGGGTGGAGCTCGTGCGCGGGCTCGTGCGCGGGCTCGTGCGTGGGCTCGCGGAGTTGCTCGAGCGAGGCGAGCGACGGTCGATGCTCGCGCCGGACGGGCCGAGGGCGGCCGTCGGCGATGGCGTCGGCGACTGGCTGCGTCAGACGGCCTCGCCAATTCGGGGCGGCGGCGTGGGCGTGGCCCGAGGAAGCACAGCATGGCTGAGATGAGGATCGCACCGACGCGCGCGACGTTGGAGCGTTGGCGCACGCGAGTGCACGACGAGCTGCACGGGAGCGTGATTCCGTTCTGGCTGCGCCATTCGCTCGACCGCGAGCACGGGGGCTACTTCAACTGCCTCGATCGCGACGGGCGGCGCTTCGACACCAAGAAGCACGTTTGGCTGCAGGGTCGACAGGTTTGGATGCTCTCGAAGCTCTTCAACGCGGATCGTTCGCGCGCCGAGCTGTTCGAGGCCGCCACGCTCGGCGCGAAATTCCTGCGCGAGCACGCGCGTCGCCCCGACGATCAGGTCTACTTCTGTCTCGCGCGCGACGGCAAGCCGCTGACGCTGCAGCGCAAGATGTTCGCGGCCTGCTTCTACGTCATGGCGCTCGCGGAGTACGCGCGGGCCAGCGGCGACGCGAGCTACCGCGCCCTCGCACTCTCGCAGTTCGACGCGCTCCTGCGCTGGGTCGAGGACCCGACGCCGCTCGGACGGCCCAAGCTCGCGGGCAACGTCGCAGCCAGCGAGCTCGCGGTGCCGATGATCCTGCTCAACCTCGTGGCCGAGCTGCGCGGCGACCCGGGCTCCCCCACGTTCCACGACCGCGCCGACTACGACGAGCTCGAGCGGCGCTGCGTCGCGGCCATCCGTCGCCACCACCGTCCCGAGCGCGGCCTCGTGTTCGAGACGATCGCGGCCGATGGCGCGCTGCTCGACTCGCCCGAGGGTCGACTCATCAACCCCGGCCACGTGATCGAGTGCGGCTGGTTCCTGCTCGACCACGCGCGTCGCACGCGCGACGCACAGCTGCGCGACGAGGCGCTCGCGATGATCGGCGGCGCGCTCGACTTCGGCTGGGATCGCGAATTCGGCGGGCTGCTGTACTTCTTGGACAGCGAGGGCTTCAGCCCACAGCAGCTCGAGTGGCCGATGAAGCTGTGGTGGCCCCACTGCGAGGCCATCGTGGCTCTGGCGATGGCATGGCGCGACACACGCGACGCGAGCTGGTTCGCGCGCTTCGAACAGGTCGCCGACTGGACCTTCGCGCACTTCCCCGACGCCGAGCACGGCGAGTGGTTCGGCTACCTCGATCGCCGCGGCGCCGTCTCCCAGCGCTTCAAGGGCGGCCCCTACAAGGGCTGCTTCCACGTCCCGCGCGCCCTGTGGCTGTGCGAGCGCGAGCTCTCCGCCGCCCTCGCAAGTCCGTGAGCAGGGCCGGGAGTTTCGTCACGTTGCGCTCCGCGCGCAGTGCGGCGCGGAACGCGCGAGGGCGCCAGCTCGCGCTCGGACGCAGGCTGGCGAGTGAACTCGCGCATTTCCCGGTCGGCATGTCTGGGCCGAACACGGCACGCCACGGGACCGGCCGTGCAAACCGCGCGTGCGCAGCGGCCGAGCGGGTTGCTAGTCTCCGCGCCGCGCTCGCGCTGCCATGAGAAGACTGCTCGGATGCGCCATCGGCGCTTGGGTCGGCGTGTTGGCCGGATTCGCGGTCGCGGCCGCGGCGTCGAGCCCGCCGCTGAGCCCATGGCTGGCGGCCTCGATCGCAGCGGCGGTCGCGGCGTTCCTCGGTTGGCGCACGGCGGCACGCCTAGAACGCATGTCGCCGCGCGAGAGGCAACGCGCGCGCACGCGAGTGCTCGGCGCGGGCATGGCGGCGCTCGTGTTCCTGCTCGTCGCACGGCCGCTCGCACTCTCCCCGCCGGAGTGGATCGTCACGCAGAGCGCGGAACAGGGCCTGCGCGCGCGCCCCATGGTGCGGGCCATGGAATGGGGTCAGACGCGGACGCGCGTGCTCGATCTGCATGCCAGCGTGGATCCGACCGACTCGACGCAGCCCTATCGCCATCGCCTCGAGACCGACACGCGCTATCTCTGCGCGCTCGGACCCGCAACGCTGCGCATGGATGCGACGCTGCCCAAGGGCGCGATCACCGATCCAGCGACGGGCGAGCGACGTTCGCGCGCCAACGGCGTCACGTGCCGGATCGAGGCACTCGTCGACGACCAATGGACGACCCTCGCGACGGCCGAGCTGGAGGTGACCATCTCCGAGTGGAAGTCGCTGGTCGCGGTCCTGCCTCAGGGCGCGACTCGGGCGGCGCTCGCCCTCGACGCCCGCGGCTCACTCGCGTACGACGCAGTCACCGTCGCGATGCTCGACGAAAGCGCGAGCGGACCGCTCGGAATCCCGTTGGCGCCGCTCACGCGACTCGGCGAATTCCTCGCGGCATGGGTCAGCCTGTTCCTCGCGATCCTCGCGCTCGACCGGTTCTTCACGTGGTGCAGCCGCCGCGCGCGGGTGCCGAAGTTGGGCGTGAGTCCGCAGGCCATGCGCCTTCCGAGGGCCGCCCGCGCCCTCGTGCTCGCGCTGATTCTGATCGCGCCGCTCGCGATCGCGATTCCCGTCGCGCCTTGGCTCGAGGCACTCGGTACGCCGGTCGTCATCAGCTTCGACGCGCCCGAGGGAACTCCGATCGACGTGCGCTTCGGTCCCGATGCGCTGGATCGAGCGCCCGCCGTGCGCATCGACGACACGAAGTGGCGCGCGGATCTGCCGCCTCGCCCTGCCTACCGACTCACCGTCGAGCTGCCCGCGGAATTCGGCGAGCGCGACCACCTGCCGAGCGAGATTCGCCTGCTCGACGAACGCACGGGCAAGGTGTTCGCGACCGCGAGCATCGATGGTTTCCGTCGCACGCCGCAGCCCGCTTCGGACGGACGTCCCGCGAGGTTGAGCCTCGAGAGCGAGCGCGAATTCTCGCCCGCGCAGCAGTCTTGGATCCAGCACGTCTTCTTCCTCTGGCTCGGCGGCGCGGTGGCGTTGTCGGTGCTCACGATCGCCGGGGCGCTGGCGCTCGGCCACGCCACGACGATCGGGCTGCGGACCCGCGGCCCGCGACCGCCCGCGCGGCCGATCCTGCTCGCGGGACTGGTCGCCGCCGCGATCTCCGTGCCGTGCGTGCTCGCCACGCCGCCGCGCATGACGCCGGACTCGTATCTCTACCTCAGCAAGGGCCATTCGCTCGCCAACTACGGCACCGTCGACACGGGATGGAACGGCGTGGAGGCGGTTCGCACGCCGGGCTATCCGGGATGGCTGGCCGCGACCATCAAGCTCGTGGGCCTCGATGTCGATGCGATCACGCTCGCGCAGACGCTCTTCTTCATCGCGGCGCTCGTCTTTCTCGCGCTGTCGCTGCGCGGCGTGGTGCGCACGCGCTCTCTGGTCGCCGGAGTGCTGCTCGGAGCGCTGAGCCCGACGCAGCAGCACTTCATGCGCGACCTGATGTCCGAGTCCGTGTTCGTGTCCCTGTGCCTCGTCTCGCTGGGATGCCTACTGCAGGCCCGCGGCTCGCCACGCCGTAGGAGCACGTGGTGGTTTTGCGCCTCCGCGCTCGCCATGGCGGCCGCGATCCTCACGCGCGTCAACGCGGTCGCGCTGCTCGCGGCGCCGGGGATCGTGTGGCTCTCGAGCGCCGTCGCGCTGTGGAGAGCGAGCCCCTCCGCTGGGGCCGGTGCGCGCAATGTCGTTCGCATGAGCCTCCCCTACGCTCTGCTCGCCGTGGCGCTCGCGGCCACGATGCTGGGCTGGTCCTACCGAAACTACAAAACCTGCGGCTACTTCGGCGTCTCATCGATGGTCGCCCTCTCGGACATGCAGGGCGAGGTGCAATCTGGGATGCTCGACCCGCGCGTGCTCGAGAGCCGCGGTTTCTATCCCGACTACGTGCGCATCAAGGACGCTTCATCGGGGATTTGGACTTCGTGGCTCATCCAAGAAACGTTGTACGAGCGCACGATCGCGCAGGGCCTACCCGAGCGCGAGCAAGCGCGCACCGTCGAGCGTGAGTTCGCCGAGATGGTCGCGGCGTCGAACGCTCCTCTGCCCCAGCCGGCCCGGCTGGTGAAGTTCATCCGCACGACGTGGTGGAACTTTCAGTTCGCTCCGAGCGCGGACTTCGTCCAAAGCCTGCCGCTGGAGGACCTGAGCGGTATCGACACACCGGCCAACGTCGACGCCGCCAGAGTGCTCCGCGAGGCCATGCTGCGCGATGCGGGCCTGCGCGTCGTCGCTCGCGATGCGGAGCTCGGTCCCTTCGGCATGGCCGTGCTGCGCCCGCGGCAGTGGTACGGGCACTTGAACAGCCCGCTGCTGCTGCTCGCGTTCGCCGCAGCCTGCTGGATGCTCGTACGCGGACGCCCCGAGCTGACCATGCCCTTCTTCTTCGTGCTCGCCAACTTCGCCCTGCTCTCCTACCTGCGCCAGCGGGAGTTCCGATACATGGGCGTGATGGACGTGTTTCTGATCCTGCAGATCGTGATCGCGCTCGGTCATCGCGTCGCCACCGCGAGCACAAAGCAGGCTCGACCCACGCTTCGCTGACGCACGCGCAAGCCGATCGAGCGCCACAGCGAAGTCGCCGCGGCGAGCAGGGTCGCCGTGCAGCATCGACGAGCAGCGTCGACGAGCAGCGTCAGCGTGCGCCGCGAGGCGAGCGCGCCAGCGCGCCCTCGACCGGCCGCGTCAGGCGAAGATCTCCTTCACCACGCGCCCGGAGACGTCCGTCAGCCGGAAGTCGCGCCCCGCGTAGCGGTACGTCAACCGCTCGTGATCGAGGCCGAGGAGCGCGAGCAACGTCGCGTGGAAGTCGTGCACGTGCACGCGATCCTGCGTCGCGTAGAAACCGTAGTCGTCCGTCGCGCCGTAGCTGAAGCCCGGCTTCGTGCCGCCGCCCGCGAACCAAATCGTGAAGCCGTGCGGGTTGTGGTCGCGACCGTTCTCGCCTTGCGCCGTCGGCGTGCGCCCGAACTCGCCAGCCCACAGGACGAGCGTGTCGTCGAGCATTCCGCGCGCGTGCAAGTCGTGCAGCAGCCCGGCGATCGGCTTGTCGACCTCGCGCGCGTTGTTCGAGTGCCCGTCGAGCAGGTTCTCGTGCTGGTCCCACTTGTAGCTATGCGTGCACTGCACGAACCGCACCCCCGACTCCGCGAAGCGCCGCGCGAGCAGGCACTGCCGACCAAAATTCTCGGTCTTGGCGTCATCGATGCCGTAGAGCTTGAGCGTCTGGGGCGACTCGTCCGCGATGTCCATCACGCCGGGCGCCTCGGTCTGCATGCGGAAGGCGAGCTCGTAGGACGCGATGCGCGCTTCGAGCGCCGCGTCCGCCGCGCGTCGCTCGCGATGCTCGCCGTTGATCTCGCGCAGCAGATCGAGCTGCGTGCGCTGCAGGTCCGCCGCGATTTCCTGACTGGTGAGATGCGCGAAGCCCGCCTGCTTCGCCGGCACGCTGGCGTTGCCGATCGGAGCGCCCTGATAGATGCCCGGCAGGAACGCGCTCGACCAATTGTTCACGCCGCCGTGGCCGAGGGTGGGACACAGCGTGATGAAGCCGGGCAAGCTCTCGTTCTCGCTGCCGAGTCCATAGAGCGTCCACGAGCCCATGCTCGGCCGAACGAACGTCGCGGAGCCGGTGTGCAACGCGAGCAGCGCGCCTCCGTGCGCCTCGTTGGTGCCGTAAAGCGACTTGATGAAGCACAGCTTGTCGACGTGCTGCGCGACGTTCGGGAAGAGCTCGCTCACCCAAGCGCCACTCTCGCCGTGCTGCTGGAATTTCCACGGCGACTTGAGCAGGTTGCCGGTCTTCGCGAACTGGATGCGCGGCTTGTCGAACGGCAACGGCTTGCCGTGATCGCGCTCGAGCAACGGCTTGTAGTCGAACGTGTCGATCTGGCTCGGGCCGCCGTGCATGAAGAGGAAAATCACGCGCTTGGCGCGCGGAGCGAAGTGCGGAGCGCGGGGAGCGAGCGGATTCGTCGCGTCGAGGCCCCAGCCCTTGGCGAGCCCCGCGAGGGCGATCGAGGCGAAGCCGACGCCGCTGTCACGGAAGAGCTCACGGCGCGTGCGGAAGAGTGGGCGCGGCTGGTTCATCGCTTCAATCGACGTAGAGGAACTCGTTGGAGACGAGCAGCACCTGCGCGAAGGCGCGCCACGCCTCGGCCTGCGCGTCTGGGTCGCTCGGCGGCGGTTGCTTGCCGACGTCGGCGCCCATCGACGGGTGTTGCTCCGAACTCAGACCGACGAAACGCAGCGCCCGTGCCTCCTCCGTCGCCTGCGGCCGCCGACCGAGCGCCGCGAGGTACAGCCGCTCGACGCGCTCGCGTCCCTCGCCCGCCGCCGCCGCGACGAGCTTGCGACTGGCCTCGACGACGAGCGGACTGTTCATCAGGTACAGCGCCTGACTCGGACTCGTCGTCTCCGGCCGCGCCTCGACCGTCACGCTCGGATCGGGATAGTCGAACGACGAAAACAGGTCGAGCATCGCGTTGCGGATGATCGGCAGGTACAGCGAGCGCCGCGGCACGTCGTAGCGCGCGCGGTTCGCGGACTGGTCGTTCGTCACGTAGTCGCCGTTGCCGGTCCCCAGCAGCGTTCCGCCGAGCGTGAGATCGAGCTGGCCACTCGCCGCGAGCAGGGCATCGCGCAGTGACTCGGCGTCGAGCCGCCGGCGGTTCTGCCGCGAGAGCAGCGTGTTCTGCACGTCCTTGTCGAGCGCCTCGGGCCGCGCGTCGCTCGCCATGCGATAGGTCGCCGACTGGCAGATCAGACGGTGCAAGGCCTTCTGCGACCAGCCGCGCGCGACGAGTTCCGAGGCGAGAAAGTCGAGCAGCTCCGGGTGCGTGGGCAAGTCGCCGCGCACTCCGAAGTTGGAACTCGACGCGACGAGCCCGCGTCCGAAGTGTCCCTGCCAGATGCGATTGGCCGCGACGCGCGCCGTGAGCGGATTTCCCTCCGACGTCATCCAGCGCGCAAGCTGCAAGCGCCCGCTCTGACCCGCGGGGATCGGCTCCATCGCGCTCCCGCCAGCGAGCGCGGCGGGCACGCCGCGCGGCAGGGCCTCCCCCACCGGATCGAGGTGACTGCCGCGGCGCAGGAGCCGCATGTCCGCAACCTGCTCCGCATCGCGCACCGCGGGCGCGCTCTCGATCTGGGGCGGCAGCGTGTGCTCGAGCTGTGCGGCTTCGTCGCTCTTCGCAGCGATCGCCACGCGCTCGACGCCCGTGTACAGCGACTCGATCTGCTCCGGAAGCAGGCGCAGCGGACCCTCGCTCCCGATCGCGATCTTGCGCAACGCGTCGAGCGCCGCGTCCTCGAGCGCCTTGGCGTCCTTGTCCCGCGCCTTCAGCTCCGACCACGCACGATCCGAGGCGGCGAACAGCACCTGATAGCGCCCCGCGAGCTCGCGCAGCGACTGCGGCGGCAGCCCGTCGAGCAAGCCGAGCACGAGCGGATTCCACGCGCCGAGCTCTCCCGCGTCGCGTTTCGCGCGCAGCTCCGCCGAGAGCGCGCTCGCCTGCGACGCGAACTCGGCCTCCGGCAAGGCCGCGAAGCGCGACCACAGCGCGAACAGCGCATCGTTGCGCCGCTCCGCGCCCGAGAGATGCGCCGCCCACGCACGCACGAGCTCCGGCGCGAGCGCGACGTCCACATCCGCCACGAGCGGCCACGCCGGCGGCTCCGCGCCGTCTTCGCCCGTCACGACGAGCAGCTGGTCGAGGTGCGGCATCGGTCCATCGCGCTCGAGCCGCAGCACGTTGCGCCCCGCGCGCACGTCGAACGTCGCGACCGTGCTCCAGCGCTGTCCGTCGGGCTTCCATGATCCCGTCGACTCGCCGAGCGCGCGGTCCGCGATCACGTTTCCATCGAGCTTGACCACCATCGGCCGCGATTCCTGCGCGGCGTAGCGCACCTCGAGGCGCGCTCGCGTCGGCCGCGCGAAGGCGAGGTCGTACTCGGCGAACTGCACGCCGCCCGTGCCCGAGCGCGCGATGGCAACTTCGGCCGATCCGTAGTGGCTCGCATCGCGGATCAAGTTGCCGCGGCTCTGCTCCTCGGCCTCGAGGAGCGACACGCGCCAAGCCGCGCGCGTGCCCACGAGCATGTACGACGAGAGCGCGGCAAAGGCCGAGCGCGACGCCACCTGCGCCGCACGCTCGCGCAGCGTTGCGAGCTCGCGCCTCGCCGTTTCGAGCTTCTCCGCATGCTCTCGCCGCGCCTCGATCGCCGCCGCACGCCCGAGCGGCCGCTCGTTCCAGCGCGACACGAACCCGAGGTTCGCCATCGTCGCCGTGCTCTTGAAGATGCCCGCCAGCGCGTAGTAGTCGCGCTGCGAAAGCGGATCGAACTTGTGATCGTGACAGCGCGCGCAGCCCATCGTCAGGCCTTGGAACGTGCGAAATGCCACGTCCATCTGCTCGTCCACGACGTCGCAGACGAGTTTCTCCTTGTCCTGCTCCGCGAGCATCTTCGGCCCGAGCACCAGAAAGCCCGTCGCGGCGAGCTGGTCGCGCACCGCCGCCTCGTCGTCGGGCTCCGGCAGCAGGTCGCCCGCGAGCTGCCAGGTCAGGAACGCGTCGTAGGCGAGGTCCTGATTCAGCGCGCGCACGACCCAGTCGCGGTAGCGGTGCGCGTTCGACATCGCGAGGTTCTCGTCGAGCCCGTTCGAGTCCGAGTAGCGCGCGAGATCGAGCCAGTAGCGCGCATGGCGCTCGCCGTAGTGCGCCGACGCGAGCAGGCGCTCGACCTGCTTCGTCCACGCGTCGGGCGAGCGATCCGCCTCGAAGCTCGCGAGCTCGTCGGCGGTCGGCGGAAGCCCGGTGAGGTCGAACGACAGTCGCCGCAGCAGCGTGCGTCGGTCCGCTTCGGGCGCGGGCGCGAGTCCCGCGGCTTCGAGCCGCGCGAGCACGAAACGGTCGATGTCGTTGCGACACCACAGCTCGTCCCGCACTTGGGGCGCTTGCGCGCGTTGCACGGGCTCGAACGACCACGGTCGTTCCCGCACCACGTCGTCCGAGTTCGAGGCGGCCGCGCCGCCGTCCGGGAAGTACGCACCGCGCCGCACCCACTCTTCGAGCGTCGCGATGTCCGCCGCTGCCAGCTTGCCCTTCGGCGGCATCTGCACGAGGCCGTCGTAGCGCAGCGCCGCGATCAGCTCGCTCGCCGCCGGATCGCCGGGAACGACGGCTGCTCCCGATTCGCCCCCGGCCTGCAGCGCTGCTCGCGAGTCGAGCTTGAGCCCGCCTTTCACTTTGGGCGCCGCTTCGGAGTGGCAGCCAAAGCAGTGTTCGGAAAGCAGCGGCCGCACGCGGGTCTCGAAGAAGGCCTCGTCGTCCCGACGCACGGTCGCGCCGCGCGCGTCGGAGGCCAGTCCGGCGAGCAGCAGCCAGGCGAGCGGGGTGCGCAGCGTCACGCGGACGATCGTACTGCGCTCACGGGAACGCGGGGCGGCGTCGATGTGGCAAAACCGCGCCGAAGGCGCCACTCTTTCGCCCATGCAGGTCGCACAATTCGTGAGCGCCTTCGTCGTCGGCGCTGGCCTCTCCATCGACAGCTGCCTCGTGGCGCTCGCCTACGGCGTCTGGGCGGGCGGGTCGCGACTCGCCCTCGCCGTGCGAGTTGGCGTCGTTTTTGGCCTGATTCAGGCCGGAATGCTGGCGATCGGCTGGCTCGTGGGCGCACCGGTCGCGTCGCTCTTCCACCACATCGACCATTGGATCGCGTTCGGCTTGCTGTCCCTGATCGGCGTGCGCACCATCCGCGAGCGCGAGCGGAGCAAGGCGCGGGAGAGCGGCATTCCGACCTTTTCAAAGCTCGTGCTCGCCGGAATCGCCACGAGCATCGATGCGCTCGCCGTGGGCTTCGGCATGTCGCTCGGCGAAGGCGGGCTCGGCCTACCCCTCGCCTGCACCTTCACGCTCACGGCGCTCGGCGCCGCCGCTTGCTTTGCGAGTGGCAGCGCGCTCGGAGCGCGCGCGGAGCGCGCCGCGCGCTGGAGCGCGGGACTCGTGCTCATCGCTCTGGGCATCTACATCCTGCTCGAGCACCTGCTCGCCGCGTCTCCCGCGGCCTAACTCCGTCCATCCAAGCCCCCTCGATTCCGTCTGAAAACGAGACGGATCGGCACGGATCGTGAGCACGGGCGTCTCCAACTGCGTCGATGAGCGTAGGGAACCCCGACGGAGAGCCCGCGGACGTCGAGCAACACGGCGATACAGGGCGTGATGTCGCACACCTGCGACACGCTGAGCGGAGGCGCATCCCTCGCGTTCTCGCTCGCGAAACCGCGCCAGCAGACGCTACCCTTCAGGAGCTCTGCACGGGTGCTTCCCGACACACGTGCAAGGATGGGACCGCCGAACTGTGCTCGCGCAAGCCTCCCAACCTCGATGGATGCATCCGAACCTCTGGCCTTGCACGAAGGGCTCTTCGTGCAGGACGAGCTGCCGACCCTGCTCGCGCTCATCGCGCGCGATGCCGCGTCGCTGTGCTCAGCCGAGCGCGGGTTCGTCGTGCTGCTGCGCGTCGATGGGCTCGACCTCGACGGCGCCCTCGCGAGTGCGCACGGCGGCATGACGCGCGAGGACGTCGCGCACGACGCGCCCCACGCGCTGCGCGCGCTCGGCCGCGCGCAAGCGTGGGGCGAGACGGACGCGGCCAGCGGTCGCTCGATCCTGTGCGCACCCTTCGCATCCGTCGAGGACCAGCGCGGCGCGATCGTGCTCGAACGCTCGCGCGGCAGGACGCCGTTCGACGAGCGCTCCGTGCGCCGCGCAGGCCAACTCGCGTCGCAGGTCGGCATCGCCGTGCGCGTCACGCAGCGCCTCGAGGAACTGCGAGCGCGCTGTGAGCGGCTGGCGAGCGCGTCCACGGACCCCGACGCTCCGCGCCCCGTGCGCAAGCTCGAAGACCTCGAGCGCGAGGCGATCTTGCACGCGCTCGAAGCCACGGGAAACGACAAGCGCCGCACGGCCGACCTGCTCGGCATTTCCCGCGCCAAGGTCTACCAGCGCCTCAAGAGCTGGGGCCTGAGTTGACTCGCGGCGGCCCTCTGGCCCGCACCTCGTCCGACGACCTCCAGCCGCGGCGCCGCGGGATCCGATAAGCTCCCCTCGACCATGCGCTCGCGTTCGCCTTCCCTGCGATTTTCGCGCCGCGGCGTCTCGCTGCTCACGATCCTGATCTCGCTCGCGCTCGTCGCGGCGATGGCGATGGTCGCGATCCCAGCCTACTTCCGCAGCCCCGACGTCACGCTCGAAGCGCTCGTGCGGCTGCTCGACCGCGACGTGCGCGCCCTGCAGAATCGCGCCGCCTTCGCCCACGCGCCCGCCCTCCTGCGCTTCTCGAGCGATGGCTGGCAGGCCGTCGACCTCGAGGGTCGGCCGCTGTGCGCCCTCGGCGACCAACACACGATCGCGCGCAGCTTCGAGCGCGACGGCGTGTTCGAAGGCCTGACGTTCGAGCGCGTCGAGCTAGGCCCCGATGCCGCGCTCACGCTCGACGAACGCGGCCTCGTGAAGGACGGCGGCAAGCTGTTCGCGCGCTTTGGGGACGGCTGGCGTCAGATCGAGATCGAAGTCGGCGCAGGCCACCTCGTGGTCACGCAGCCCGCGCCCCGCTAGCTCCTCCGCGGCGGCCGACACCCGCGCGCTAGTAGCGCGGCACGCTGGGGTCGACCTGTGCGCTCCAAGCGAGGATGCCGCCGGTCATCGAGTGCACGTTGGTGAAGCCGTGGCCGATGAAGTAGGCCGCGACATCGAGCGAGCGCATGCCGCTGCGGCACATGAACACGATCGTGCGGTCCTTCGGCAGGCTCATGTACTTGCCGGGGTTCTGGTAGTCGAGCGGCTCGGCGGCCGCGAGCTTCGCGATCGCGAGTTCATCGGGCGTGCGCACGTCGATGAGCGAGAAGTCGCGCTTCTCGTCGAGCCAGCGCTTGATCTCCGTGGCGCCGATCTGAACCCTGCGATCGACGTCCTCGGACAGCTGGATCGTGCGGACCACCTCCGGCACATCGAGGATGTTGTGGTCCTTGCAGACCTGCGCGAGCGTGTCCGTCGGCTGAAAGCCGCACGACGAGCACCCTCCGATGTGATAGCGCTGAAACAGAGCGCGTTGGGCGGACGGAGCAGCCTTGAGGATCTGCTCCATGGTCATCGAAGGCTCGATCTGGATGGTCTGGGTCACGAAGGGCGTCTCGAGGCGAGTGTCTGGGGAAGCGAACGGTCTCAGAATCTAGCGTGCGGTTGCGATTTTCCCAGTCGCCCCGCCACTCATGCCGCGCTGGCCGCACCTCGGGCGACCACGGAGCGCCACCATCTCCTTCGATCGCTCCTCGATCCAGTCCCTTCGCCATCCGACTCCCGAGCCGACGTCACCGCGCGAGCGGACCGCTCCCGCCCCTGCGTCCTCAACGCGCGCGGCCTCCGCGGATCGAGGAGGCCGCTTGGGAGCATGGTTCGAGGCTCGGGGCGAGGTGCTCGGCGTCACATGACTGTTGAGTGTGTCGACCACGAACGGCCCCACCGTCACGTCGCTGGCTGCGTCAACGAAAGATTCACTTCGTTACACGGCGCGATGTTTCACGGCTGACGTTCCGAGTTTGGGTGCGAGCACGCTTACCGCCTCATCGCATGCGTGAGCGACTCCATCGTCGCGCCCAAGGTCCTCTCCGGCCTCGGCCACCCGACCGAGCCCCCATGACCCGCGCCGGCGAGTTCGCCCCGCGCGCCCAGCACGACTCGAACCGCGTGAGAGCCGGCGCTCGCCGCCCCACCGCGAGGGCCTTTTCCAGCGCTGTTCAGACGGTCCCTTTTCAGCGTGCCGTCAACACTTGTCAACCGTTCGCGCCGCTCCAAGGTCAAGCGTCGACGCGCCATGACCCCGACGCCGGGCTCTCAACCGGTGTGCTCGAGATCGCGGCCATCGGAGTTTGCGGCTACGCTCGGCCGCCCGTACGAGCACCCGACTCAGCCACTGCGATCGTCCCACGCCATGCAACGCGACTCTTTCCTCTCCGACGACTGCCCCCCGATGGGCATCTACGAGACCCTGTACGCCTTCAAGGCGAGCTTCGGCCGGTTCATGGGCACGCCTGGGACACACCCGTGGTCGCAGGGCTTCCCGCTGACGACGCAGCTCGAGGGCGGGCCGCCGCTGCCGGAAAAGGTCGCCGTCACGCCGGATGACCGGCTCTACCCGAAAGCCTGGGGCCACCCGGCGCTGCGCGATGCGATCTGCGCCCACTACAACGGTTTCTACGGTTCGAGCATCGCGCCCGAGAATGTGATGGTCTTCGCCGGCGGAAGGCCGGGCATCTACACGGTGTTGGCGTTCCTCAAGCAGCACGTCGAGGTGCGCATCGGCAACGCGGAGTGGCCGGCGTACCTCGACATCCTGACGCAGACGAACACGTCGTGGCGCGTCGTGCCCTTCAGTGAGGAGAACGGCTTCCACCCGCCGAACGCGGCCTACTTCGACCGCGGCGGGCTGAACCACAAGACGCACCTGCTCCCGATCATCAGCAACCCGGGCAATCCGACCGGGCACACGCGCGCGGGCGCGGAGCTCGAGGAGTTGATCGCGCTCGCCGAGCGGCCCGGCAACGGCATCCTGCTCGACGAGGCCTACGAGATGTTCCACCACTCGCGGGGCGTCAGCGGCATCCGCTACGTGAGGAATCTCGACGATAGCAACGTGTTTCTCGCCGGCGCCTGCACCAAGGGCCTGCAGTGCCCCGGCATCCGCATCGGTTGGATCATCGCGTCGAAGCGCAACATCGAGACGCTCTCGAACTACTCGAGCTTCGGCATGGGCGGCGTGAGCCACCCCTCCCAGCTCTACGCAGTCGAACTGCTGGAGCCCACGCGCGTGGCCCGCGCGCGCGAGGCGATCGAGCGTCACTACGGCCGCCAACGCGCACGCTTCGGCGCCGCCTTCCGCGACATGGGTCTGGGCGTATTCACAGGCGACGGCGGCTTCTACCACTGGCTCAAGCTGCCCGCCGGACTGAACGCGGGCGAGCTCAACCGCCGCCTGTTCAAGCACGGCGCCGCCATCCTCGAGGGGCGCGACTGCGACATGGCGCGGCCGCACAGCAAGGACCCGGCCTACGTGTCGCCGTATCTCGACTGGTTCCGATTCTCGTTCGGTCCGCTCCTGCCCGAGTCGTTCGATGCGGACGTAGCGCTGTTCCGCCGGGTGCTCGACGAGTACCGCGCGGACGTGGCCGCGGGACGAGCGCGCATCAACTAGCGCGGAATCCACGGCGCATGCAGCCGCTCCGAAGGAGCTAGTGAAAGCAGCCCAGATCGTGCTGACAGCCTGCCGCTTGCGCACGTTGCCATCGACGACGACGTGTCGGCCGGGCACGAGGCGTCGCTCACCGGCCGACTGTGCGCCGCGTCGAGTTCCGGATCCACCCACAACGTTAGGATCCCGGACTCAGGAGGCCCCAATTGGGACGTAAGAAGCACACTGCAGAACAAATCATCCAGAAGCTACGTGAGGCGGAGATCGTTTTGGCGCAGGGACAGCCGGTCGGTGCTGCCTGCAAGAAGATCGAGGTGACGGAGCAGACGTACTACCGCTGGCGCAAGGAGTACGGCGGCCTGAAGCTCGACCAGGCGCGTCGGCTGAAAGACCTGGAGAAGGACAACGGCCGGCTGAAGAAGCTGGTGGCGGATCAGGCCCTGGACATCGCGATTCTGCGCGAGGTGTCCCAGGGAAACTTCTGAGCCCGGCACGCCGCCGCAAGGCCGTGACGCACGTGCAGGCCTGCCT
>VGZD01000040.1 GCA_016872715.1 Planctomycetota bacterium | reverse complement strand
GGCTCTGACCCTCTCGAGCGCCATGCGCGACAACCGCCAGCGCGGCCAGTGGGGCGAGATCACACTGCGCAATGTGGTCGAGATGGCGGGCCTCGGCGCGCATGTCGACTTCATCGAGCAATCGAGCGTCGAGGGCGAGGACAGCGTGCGCCTGCGTCCGGACATGATCGTGCGGCTGCCGGGCGGCCGTGCGATTCCGATCGACGCGAAGGTGCCGATGAATGCCTACCTCGACTCGCTCGACACGACTCAGCCTGACGCGGAACGCTCGCGCAGGCGCGAGTCGCACGTCGGCGCCGTGCGCACTCACGTTCGCACGCTCAACTCGCGCGACTACGCGGCGGCGGTGGATGGCGAGATCGAGCTCACCGTCATGTTCGTTCCGGTCGAGAGCGCGCTCGTCGCGGCGCTCGAGCTAGATGGCTCGCTGTACAAGGAGGCGCTCGACAAGCGCGTCATCATCACGACGCCATCCACGCTGCTCGTGCTCTTGCGCACCTGCGCCATGCAGTGGCAGCAGGCCAAGCTCAACGAAAACGCGATCAAGATCGGCGTGCACGCCAAGGAGCTGCTCGTGCGCATCCAGAAAGTGGCCGAGGACCTGCAAAAGGTCGGAAAAGGCCTGAGCTCAGCGACCGACGCGTTCAACGCTGCCGTGGGCTCCTACAACCGCCGACTGCTCCCCAAGGCGCGCGAAACGGCCGAGCTCGCAGGCGAGCTCGATGCCGCGCCGCAGGAAATCGACTCGCAACTGAACAGCACGCGCACGGACATCGTCGGCGGGGCCGCGAGCCAGAGGCTCTTGCCGGAGGCTTGAGCGCGGCTTTAGGGGCGCGCGTGCGCTTCGTATTTGTCGAAGGTCAGCGCGCGCTCGAGCGTCGCGACCTCGACGTCGGCCTTGACGAGCACCGTGGCCGTGCCGGCTTCTTGATCGACGGCGGCCTCGCGCACTCCGGCCACGCCGAGCGCCGCGGCGTGCACCTTCGGCCTGCACCCGCCACAGCACATGCCGGTGACGTCCAACACGCGCACGGTCTCGCCCGCGCCGGGCTCGGACGCGAGCAAATACGGGACGGTCGACTGCGGCGCCTGCCGCGGCGCGACATAGGTACGGTCCTTGGCCCGCAGGGCCACGTAGGCGGCGGCGGAACCGGCGGCGGCGAGCAGGGCCACGAGCGCGTACTTGTTCATGGTGCTCGAAAGAGGATCGGCGAGCGCGCGCGCCGTGTCCAGAGCTGCCCGCGCTTGAGGCTTGCGCTTCGCTGGGTGAGAATCGGCCGCATGAGCCACCACGACCCCGTGCGCGCGTCCTTCGAGGAAGCGCTGGCGACCTTGCAGGCGTTTCTGGCATCGCCCGACGCGCTCGCCAACGTGCAGCGCTTCGTCGACGCGGCCGCGGCGACGCTCGCGCGCGGCGGCAAGCTGCTCTCCTGCGGCAACGGCGGGAGCATGTGCGACGCGATGCACTTCGCGGAAGAGTGGACCGGCCGCTTTCGCGGCAACCGCGACGCGCTCCCCGCGGTCGCGTTCTCCGATCCGAGCCAACTCTCGTGCATCGCCAACGACTTCGGCTTCGACGAGGTGTTCGCGCGTCAGGTCGAAGCGCTCGGACGGTCTGGCGACCTGCTCGTGATGATGTCGACTTCGGGCAACTCGCCGAACTGCCTGCGCGCGGCCGAGGCGGCGCGCGCGCGCGGCGTCACGGTCGTCGGCCTGCTCGGCAAGGGCGGTGGCAAGCTCGCGTCGCTCGTCGACATCCCGATCGTCGTCCCGCTCGCCGAAACGTCGGATCGCATCCAAGAAGTGCACATCAAGGTGCTGCACATCGTGATCGAAGCGGTCGAGCGCCGCATGTTCCCGAAGAACTACTAGCGCTCGAAAACACCTCGCCCCGCCTGCGCGTCGAGGGCGCGCACGCGGGGCGAATTCGTGTTCACGGGGGTTGGCTAGCGTCGGCGCGAGAGGTGCCAACCCAGGCGCACGGCGGCGCGATCGGCGTCGAAGCTGCGACCGCGGCGCGCGAGGAAGTCCTCGATCTTGCCGCGTTGTTCCACCGTGAGCGCATCGATGAGCGAACGGGTGAGCGGGAGGATGCGCGCGCGGGTCGCCTCGAGCAGCGGGCGAAGCTCGGCGCGCAGCAGCGCCTTCGCGCCCTCGCGATCGCCGCCGTCGCGCAAGTCGCGCGCGCGCTCGAGGATCTCGCGCGCCTTGGTGCGCGTCTCTTCGGCGATGGGCGCGACCTCCTTGGCGACCGCGCGGCCCTGAGCGCGCTGCTGCTCGGTGATGTCGAGGTGCTCGCGGATACGCTCGCGAATGCGCTCGCCCAGACCGTCGCGGCGCTCCCGCCGACCTTGGCGGCGGCGTCCGTGCCTGCGCTGCCGAGCGCCGTCTCGATCACGGCGCGCGCCCTGTTCCGTGCGCTCGCGGCCCGGGGCTTCCCGGCGACCCTCTTGGAGCGCAGCCAGCGCCGTGCTTCCGGCGAGGACCAGAGCCACGAGCGCGAGTACGAGTTGTTTCTTCATGTGCGAAAGTCTCCGTAGTGACTGCTCCCAAAACCCCGCTGCGCGGCGCGGGTTCCGGCGTGGACGTGAAACCGATCGGCCATTTCAGCGCCGCGAGAGGGCTTTCAGGAACGCCACCAGTGCGGCGCGGTCGTCGGGGCTCGCTTCGAACGCCTGGAGGTTCGGATCGGGGCTCGCGAGCGGGTTGCCGCCGCGCGCGTAAAACTCGACCACCTCTTCGAGGGTCGCGAGGCTGCCGTCGTGCATGTAGGGCGCCGTGAGAGCGAGCGCGCGCAGGGTCGCCGTCTTGAAGCGTCCGCGGTCGGCGGCGTCGCCCGTGATCGCCCCGCGGCCCGGCTCGGGCGCGAGGTCGCGTGCGCCGATGCCCGTGGCATGAAAGCGCTCGTCGGAGAAGTTGGGACCGAAATGGCAGCGCCAGCAGCCGGCGCGGCTCTCGAACAGCCACATGCCCGTGCGTTCCTGCGCACTCAGACCCGAGACGTCACCGGCCCGAAAGCGATCGACCGGGCTGTCGCCGAGCTGCAGTCGTCGCACGAACTGTGCGAGCGCCTTGGCGAGCGTGTCGCGCGAGAGTCCACCGTAGGCGGCTTGGAAGCGCTCCGCGTAGGGCGTTTGCGCTCGCAAGCGCGCAAGCGCCTCGTCGACGGAGAGCGCCATCTCGTCGGGATTCTCCAGCGGCATGAGCGCCTGCTCCTCGAGGCTCTCGGCGGCACCGTCCCACATCTGCGCGCTCGCGTGGCCGCGGTTGAACAGCGTCGGCGCGTTGCGGCGCGAAGGCACGCCGTCGACGCCGAGCGAGCGCGCGCGCGGGTCGGCCATGCCGTGCTCGGGCTGGTGGCAGCTCGCGCAGGCGACGGTGCGATCGCGCGAGAGCAGCGGATCGAAGAAGAGCGCGCGACCGAGCGCGGTGCGCTCGTCGGTGAACTCGTTGCCCTCGGGAGCGACCAGCGGTGCGAGAAAACCGCGCGGGGGCGCGAGCGGCAGCGCCGCGGGCAGCGTGTCGCGCGGGATCGGACCGGGGCCCTGCCACAGCGCGGCCGCGGCCAGTAGCAGGGCGGAAGTTGCTGCGCGAGCGAGCACGCGCACAGCCTACGGCGAGAGGTACGCGCTGGCAGCAGCGCCGACGCATGGCGTACAACAAGCGGGTCCATGGACACCGAACAGCCCTCGACCCCCACCGCACGCTTCCTCGGCTGGCTCGGAGCGCTCGCGATCGCCGCGCTGATCGGCGTCAGCGTCGCCGCCACGCTCGGCAGCGTGGGCTACCAGCCAGGCTCGGACGAGGGCTTCTACCTGCGGTACATGCAGACGGTGAGCGAGCGCGGTCTGGGCGCGCTGCCCGACCTATTCCGCAACTACCTTGGCGACACGCGCGCGCACATCTTCCCGCCGCCGAGTCGCGTCGGCTTCGTCGCCGTGAGCGCCGCTTGGGGCGCGCTCACGGAAACCACCCTGCCCGCGCTCTCCCGGCTCTCGCTCTCGTCGCATCTGGGGCTCATCCTCGTCGTGTACGCCTTCGCCTCGCGCTGGTTCGGCGTGGTGAAGGGCCTGCTCGCCACGGCGCTGGTCGCAACCTCGACGCTGGGGCTCGGGCTCTCGCGCCTTGCGCTCACCGACAGCTTCATCACGCTCTCGCAGTTCGTGGCGGTCGCGCTATTCGTCGAGTACGTGCGCGCGCCCTCCCGCCTCGCGCGCGCCATCGCGTTCGGCCTCGCCTTCACGTTCGCGATCCTCACCAAGGAGATCGCGGTGCTGCTCGCCGTGCCGTTCGTGGCCTACGCCGCCGTCGAGCGCTGGTACGCGCGGCGCGACGTGCCCATCGTTCGCACGACGCTCGTGCTCGCCCTGCCCGTGTTCGCGAGCATCGCGACGTGGGTGCTCGCCGCGGGAAGTCCGATCCTGCTCCTGCGAGTGATGAAGATCGTGCTGCTCTCTCCGGCGACGAACGAGTACGCGATTCGCTACGGATCGGGCGGCTGGTTCCGCTATCCGATCGACGAGCTCTTGATGTCGCCTTGGACGACGCTGGTCGGACTGCTGGCGCTCGGCGTGGCGCTGTGGCGCTGGCGCCGCGGCGAGTACGGCACGCTCGCGGTCGCGCTGTCGCTCGTCTACATCGGGCAGGTCGCCGCGCTCGGCCCGTTCACGAAGAACCTGCGCTATGTCGCGCTGCTCGAAGTCCCCCTGCGTCTGCTCGCCGTGATGCTGCTATGGGAGCTCTGCGACGCGAAGCACTCGCGCAAGGGGCGCTTGGCGTGCTGCGCCGCGGTGGCGTTTCTGTGCTGGGCGAGCTGGACGGACTACCAGCTCATCTGGCTGCAATTCCACGCCTATGACCCCGTCACGGCGCTGCTCGTAGGCGTGCGGCAGATGGTGCCGACCACGCCGGGCAACTAGCGCTGGCGCGGTTCGAGCAGCGTCGCGACTTCGGCTTCGAGCAGGAACTGGTAGGCGAACAGCTCGGGCCACAGCCGCGCGAGCGCGTGGTAGGAGCTCGCGAGCGCGCGCACGAGCGCGCTGCGACCCGTCGACTCGAACACGATCTCGAACGGCAGGGCGGTGAAGCGTTCGGTCACGACGCGAAACGCGGCGTTTTCGATCTCGCGCCGGAACGTGGCGCGCGTGAAGAGGTGCACGTGCGTCTCGTCGAGCACGCCGCGCGGCCCGTACTCGAAGCGACCGGCGAGCAGGGAGAGTCGGTAGAACCAGATCGCGATGTTGGGCGTCGAGATGAGCAGGCGCCCATCGGGCTTGAGGTAACGCCGAACGCTCGCGAGCAGCTCGGGTCGATGGATCACGTGCTCGATCACGTCCGAGCACACGACGTAGTCGAACACGCGCTCCTCGGGGATCTCGAGCGGCCGCTCGAGGTCGCGCTGGTAGTAGCGCGCGAGCGCGAACGAGACGCTCGCGGGATCGCGCACATCGACGCCGACGACCTGCGCGCCCTTGGCTGCGAGCGGCGCCGCGAGCAAGCCCTGCGAGCAGCCGAGATCGAGCACGAGCGAGCCGGGACGGATCGCGTCGAGCACCTGCATGTGCGAGCTCGAGGGATGCGACTTGAGCGTGTAGTGCACGTCGTGATCGACGAACCACTGCCCGCGTCGCGTGAGATGCAGTTGGTGCGCGCGGTAGCCGAGCGCGACCCGCAGCGCCTCGAGCGGAGCGAAGGTCGGATCGAGCTTCACGTCGCACTCGACGCTCGAAAAGCGTGCGCCGAGCGCCCGCAGCTGGATCACGAGCTCCGTGTCGAAGCCGCGTCCGTCGCTGTTTTGGTGGAACGGCACGCGCCGCAGCGCGTCGCATGAGAGCACGCGATAGGGCGATGTGTAGTCGCCGACTTCGAGCGCGAGCACGCGGTTGATCAGGCCGCCACCTCGTCCATGGCCGCGGCGTGCGGCGATGACGAGCGCCGCGCCCTCGTCCGCGGCATCGAGCAGGGCTCCGAGCGCCTCGGGCGGATGGCGCTCGTCGGGGCGCAGCACGACGACGCGCTCGAAGCCGTGCGCGAGCGCGTATTCGTAGGCCATCTTGCGTCGGCCGCCGTGCCCGTAACGCCGCACGTCCGCATGCACGCGCACGCGCGCGTCGGATTGCGCGAGAACGCGCAGTTCGTCGGGCAGCAGGGCGCCTTCGCGCTCGACGCCGACGAGCACCGCGAGCTCGTCCAGACGCTCGCGAACGGCGTGCGGCAAGCGCCCGACGGCACGCGCGAGTTGCGCGGCATCCTCGGCATCACCGAGAAACACCGCGACCGTGCGCGCACTCCGCATCGCTTCGCTCGCCATGGTCGGTTGCTTCGGCCGCGCTCCGCGTGCAACGCGAGCGCCCACCACCGGCAGTTTCACCTGCGCGCACCCCGCGGCGCCACAACCACCTCCACAACCGAGGTCGCGGAACTTCCTTCCCTCGCCCGCGCCTCGCAAACGATGCGAGGCGCCCTCGTGCGGAGAGCGCCTCGCCGAGGTTTACCTTTTCCGCGTGCCTGCGCGGTCGATCAACCGCCGCGGCCACCGCCGCGACCGCCGCCGCCACCACCACCACCGCGACCGCCGCCGAGGCCGCCGCGGCCGCCACCGAGTCCACCGCCCAGGCCGGGACGACCCGTGCCACCGCCACGGCCCCCACCATCGCCCTTGCCCTTGCCTTCGCCTTCGCCTTCGCCCTCGCCCTCGCGACCGGGCTCGGTTCCGCCGCGACGACCGGCACCGCGACCACCGCCCTCGCCCACGCCCCAGAAGGCATCCCACGGACGCTGCATGGCGGCGTCGAGCTTCGGCGCCTCCTTGGTGACCTCGAAACCCTTCCGGTTGTCGTTCCACCAGCGCGTCCACGCGATCGAATCGGGTCCGAGATCGAGGCCCGTGAGTTGGGCGATCGAGACGCGCATGTCGGAGCGCAGCCCGTCCATGCGGTAGGGACCTGCCATCTTGGAGAGGGCGATCAACGCCTCGAGCGACGCATTCGTGCGGATGTTGCCGAGCGAGAGGATGCGCGCCTGACCCGCGAGGTACGTCTTCTGATCGAAGGCGTCATCCTTGAGCAGCTCGATTGTCTTCGGGTTGCCGTGGCGCCCGATCGCCTTCAGCAGCGCGGGCATGGTCGTCAGGTCTCCGGCGAGCTTCTTGTGCTCGCGCTTGTAGAAGCTGACGAGCGCATCGAGCGCGCTGGGGTGCTTCATCTTGCCGAGCGACTCGACCGTCACGACCACGACGCTCGACTCCTTGTCCGTGAGCCCCTTCTGCATCGCGCTGATCACGCGCGCGTCGAGCGCCGGCACGGCCGCGGCGATCGCCTCGGACTTCTTCGCGGTCGAGCCGTCCTTGCCAAAGGCTGCTTCGAGCGCGGCGACCGCGTCCTGAATCGTCTTGGCATCGATGGGCGTGCCCGGCGAGGGCGCATCGGGTCGCTTCTCCCCGCCCTTGGCGCCACCGCCTTGCGCGGGGCCGACTTCTCCGCCTTGCGCGGGGCCGACTTCTCCGCCTTGCGGGGGGCCGACCTCACCTCCCGCGGGCGAACCGCCAGAACCTTGGAAGGTGACGAGCAGGGCGAGCGTGAGCTGGGTCAGCATGGGTGTTCCTCGAGCGTGAGATGCGGTCGCCGGAGCATCGGCCAGACGGCCGTGGATCCGCAAGTCCCAACCCTCGGGCGGGTCCCCGGTTCCGGTCCCGACACTGCGCGCGCGGGCTACGCACCAGCGCTGAGGGCCGTCGACGACGATTTCAGTGCAACTCGAGCTCGATTTCGTCCGCCGCCCCGACATCGAAAACCCGCTCCCCCTGCAGGTCGCCGGAGAGCGACAGGTCGAGCGCGCGGTAGCGCCCCGGCTGGAGGTAGCCGCCCCACGCGGAGCCGAGCTCGGCCGTGCCGCCGACGACGACGCCCTGCGCATCGACGAGCGCGAGGCGACCGCGTGCGCCTCGCACTCCGACGCGCGCCGGCTCGCGCACGGTGAGCTCGACCCGCGCCGCGACGGGCGGGCCGGAGAGCACGAGCGGCGCCGACTCATGGCCCGCGAGCGGCGAGTCCGCGCCATCGAGCACGCGGGCGCGCAACACGACATCTCCTCCGCCGAGCTCGACGCGTGCGACGCCATCCGATTGCGTGCGCACGCCGCGCGCCGCGTAGCCCTGCGGACGCTTCGACTCGCGCTCGAACGGGCCGAGCTGCACGAGCGCCGCAAGCCTGCGGCCCTGTCCGTCGAGCACGACGACTTCCAGCGGCACGGACGCGTGCAGCTCGAGCGTGCCGAGATCGAGATCGCGGCCGAGGCGCACGCGCGCGAGGCGCCGAACCTCTCCGCCACCGCTCACGCCGAAGCAGGCGAGATACTCGCCCGGATCCACGCTCTCGAAACGCACGACACCGGAAGGCGGAACCGCTCGAGGCTCGCGACCTTCGCGGCGCGAATCGAGCGCCTCGAGCCACGCCTGCGTCTGCGGCGCGACGCGCGCGACGCGCCACACGACGTCCGGCTTGCGAAACTCGTCGCGAGAGAGAGCGAACGGCAGCGACACGTCGCACTCGCTCGCCGCGACGAAGCTCCACTCGCCACTGCGCGGCCCGACGGTCAGCGAGAGCCACACTCCGCGCGCATCGGCGTGGCGCAGCACGCCGAGGAGATCCGAGCCCGCGTCGCCGTCCATCTCGGAGCGCACGAACTCGAGCAACGGCTCGCCCTGCTCGTCGCGGCGCAGCGGAACGAGCGCGCGCAGCTCCTCGCTGCCGTCGCGCGACCACCACAGGCTCGTGTAGGTCTCGACGAAACTCGACGGAGTCTCGCCGAGCCCGCGCGCGAGCTCCGCGAGCGTGGCTCCGTCCGCCGAACGCGCGCGCAGGAGCGTCGTGTCCGCGCGCAGCATGCTCACGCGCAACTCGTATCCCTGCGGCCCCACCGCGACGACGCGCTCGGCGTCGCGGAAACCAGCGGCTTGGATGCGCACGAGCCCGTCGCCGACACTCACCCGAGCTTCGTAGCGCCCCAATGCCTGCGCGGCCGCCTCCGCGAGCTCTCGTTGCGCTCCACGCACGAGCTCGACGCGCGCGTCGAGCACGGCGGCGCGCTCGGGCCAGCTCTCGAGCTCGATCCCGAGCAACGCTCGCTCGATGGTCGACGGCATTGAGACGGTCGGGGGCTCCACCGGCTCGCGCGCACAGTCCCTCGTCGGCTGCGCGCGTCCGTCGGGCTCGAACGTGCGCTGCGCCGCGGAGTGCTCGTCCTTGCGCTCGCATCCACGCACGAGCGCGAAGGCCACTCCAGCCAGCGCGAGCAGTGCCAACCAGCGACCCCGACTCATGGCGTGGCAAGTGTAGGCGAGCGCCGCCGCACGAGGAACTTGCGCGTTTCGTCGATCCGCCTAGCCCGACGCGCGAGCGCGGGCTGCGCGATGCCAACCGCCACCACGGAGCTACGAGGCACACCGCGGAGTGACGCGGCGCACAGCGGAGTGACGCGGCCCACAGCGGAGTGACGCGGCGCACAGCGGGGCGGGGCGACCTCCAGACTGATGCGGCGCGCTTCGTCACCGGATACGCTCGCGATGCCTCGCCCATGGACCGCAAGCTCCTCAATCGCCTCAAGTTCCACCTCGACCGCGCCATCGCCGGCAGCGCGGGCGAGGACGACTGGGACAAGATCGTCGCGGCGCTCGAGGCACTCCTGCCGCAAGCTCCCGACGCGGGCACGCGCGAAGTCGCACGGCTGCTCAAGGTCGACGCGAGCGCGCTGCGCTCACGGCGGCTGCCGAGCGACTACGGTCGGATCGTGAAAGAGCTCGGCGACGCCACGCGACGGCCCGCGTCGACGGCTCGCGCGGAGCCGTCGATGGAAGAGCGCGCCGCGGCGCTCGTGCGCGGACGCGCGCTGCTCGTGCTCGGCGGAGATCGACGCCGAGAACACGAGCGCAGGCTTCAGGAGACGCTCGAACTCTCCCAAGCCATCTGGCCGCCGACCAAGGAAGATGCACCGGACGTCGAAGCGTTCGAGCCCCTGATCGCGCGCCCCGACGTCGTCGCGGTCGTGCTCCTGATCCGCTGGAGCCGCCACGCCTTCGGCAAGACGAGCGAGCTGTGCGAGCGACACTCCAAGCCGCTCGTGCGCGTCGAAGCGGGCTACAACGTCGCGCAGATCGCGCGCGCGATCGTCGAACAGGCGAGCAAGCGGCTCGGCGGCGAGTGAGTGCCGCGCTCAGCGCTTGCGGAAGCGCACGATGTAGTTTTCCTTCAGGCCCGGCAGCTGTTCCTGCGCAACCTGCTCGAAGCCCGCGGCCGTGATCTCGGCCACGAACACGTCTTGCCCGGCGCGCACGTGGCTCATGCACCACTCGCGCGAGACGCCTTCGATGCGGTGAAAGTCGATCACCACGAGCTCGCCGCTCTGGCGCAGGGCGCGGTGGATCGACGCGAGCGTCGGAGTGGGATATTCGAAGTGGTGGTAGGTGTCGCACACGAACGCGACGTCGATCGAGCCCTTCGGCAGGCGCGCGTCGTCCTCCGCGCACACGACGCCCTCGACGTTGCGCAGGCCGTGCTCGGCCGCGAGCCCTTCGATGCGCTCGACGAAGGCGGGCGCGATGTCGACCGCGTACACGCGACCCCGCTCGCCGACGGCTTGTGCGAAGGGCAGAGTGAACAGTCCCGTGCCTGCGCCAATGTCCGCCACGCGCTGACCGGGCTTGAGCCCCACCAGCGCTGCGATGGCCGCGCGCTCGGTGAAGATCTCGCGACTCTCCGTCTCGAAGCGCTCGACGAATTTTTGCGGATCGAGCGCCGGATCGAGGAAGTCCTTGTTGATGCCCGGCTTGACGCTTTCGAGCGCGGCGGGCGGGGGCGACGACTTGCAGGCTGCGAGGGCGAGCAGCGCGACAAAGAGAAGCGGGAGCGGCAGTTTCATGGGGGTCGCATCCTGCGCTGTGCGGTCGATCCGTGCAACGTGCACGCCTCGTGCCCTGCGCCCGCTCCTCCGAGCGCACTCGATCGTCGCTGGGGCGCGCGTGCGCCGAGCACGTGGTCTGAGTCGCGCGCACGGGGTCCGGCGAAGCTACGCTCTCGTGCCTCGATGAAGTCGGGCACCTCTGCGTCGGAACGCGCTTGGCTCGGGCCGCTCGTGGTCGTGCTCGTGGCGCTCGCCATGGCGGCGTGGACATGGCGAGCGTGGGCCGAGCCGATCGTGGACTTCGGCGGCGAGGCCTACGTCGCGTGGCGCATCTCGCAGGGCGACGTTCTCTACCGCGACCTCGCCTACTTCACGGGCCCGCTCGCCCCCTACTTGCACGGCGCCGCGATGAGCGCGTGCGGCGCGAGCCTGACGACGATCGCGGCGCTGAATTTCCTGCTGCTCGGCGCGACCCTCACTCTCCTATGGCGGCTCGCGCGCCGCATGTCGGACGCCTTCGCCGCGACGTGCGCGTGCGTCGCATTCACGATCCTGTGCGCGTTCGGCCTGCACAAGGGCGGCGGCAACTACAACTTCATCTGGCCCTACTCGCAGGAGATGCCGCTGGGCTTCCTGCTCTCGCTCGCGGCGCTCGCGACGCTCGTGCGCTGGATCGAAGCGCCCTCGCGCGCGCGAGCCGCGCTGCTCGGCCTGTTCTACGGGCTCGTCTTCCTCACCAAGCTGGAATTCACCGTCGCGCTCGGCGGCGCGTTGCTGTTGGGGCTCGCTTCGTCGCGGACCAGCACGCGCGAACGCCTCGAGCACTCCGCCTGTGCGCTCGTCGCGGCGCTCGCGCCCGTCGCGCTCGCGTGGGGACTGCTGTGCACCGAGCTTCCCGCGCGCGGCGCACTCGAGGGCGTGCTCGGCGCGTGGACCCATGCGTTCGACGCGCGCACATCGGACTTCCCGCTCTACCGCTACTCGATGGGCATCGAGCCGCTGGGCTTTCATCTCGGCCGCATCGCGCTGTGGAGCCTCGGCGGCTGCACGCTGGTCGTCCTCGTGAGCTGGCTGGCGCTGCGCAAGGGCGCCGTGCTCGCCTCTGGCGTCTCGCTCGCGATCGTCGTGGCGCTGTTCGCCGCGCTGAGCTGGAATGACGCGCTCTATCCGCTCTCGTTCTTCGCGCTCGGCGCCCTCGGCGCGACGTGGCGCTCGCGCGCGAGCTCGCCAGAGTCCGCGCTGCGCACGGTCTGGAGCGGATTCTCGCTGCTGCTGCTCCTGCGCATGGCCCTCAACGCGCGCGTCGAGTTCTACGGCTTCGCGCTCGCGGCGCCGGGACTCGTCGCGCTCGTCGTCGCGCTCGTGGGCTGGCTCCCCGGCCGCTTCCCGCAGGCTCGCAACGCGCTGCGCGCCGCGACCTTGCCGCTCGTCGCAGCGCTCGTCCTCGGCCACCTGTTCCCGATGGCCGTGGCGCGGCGCACTAGCACGGTCGAATTGCTGCGCGGCGGCGATCGGATGCTCACGCACCCGGGCGCCACCTTTCTGCAGGAGGCGATCGATCTCGCCGCCGAGCGCTGCCCCGAGAGCGGCTCGTTGCTCGTCCTGCCCGAGGGCGCGTTGGTCAACTACGGTGCGCGGCGCCGCGCTCCGACGGCGTATTTCAACTACATGCCGCCGGAAGTCGCGATGTTCGGAGAGGAGGCGATGCTCGATGCGCTGAAGGCCTCGCCGCCGGACGCCGTCGTGCTCATCCACCGCAGTACCGCGGAGTACGGAGTGCCGTTCTTTGGCACGCACTACGGGACGCATCTCTACGCGTGGGTTCGCGAGCGCTATCGTCCCGTGAAGCTGTGGAGTTTCGATCCGAAGGAACGGCCGTTCGAGCCGGGGACGCGGCACGCGATCGCGCTGCTGGAACCGCGCAAGTGAGCGCGCCGCGGCGCCTGTGGATCGTCGGAGCGCTCGCTCTGCTGCTCGCCTTCGCGTGGTCGAGCTTCGTGCGCATCCACTTTGCGCTGCGCGATCCCGGCCTGTCCTCGGGTGGCGCGGCGGCGCTGCTGCGCACCGATCCGGCCTTCCTGTACTACGTCACCGAGCGCATCGCGAATGCCGAGGGGCTCGCACCATCCGACCTGCGCGCCGATCCGAGGGTCGAGTGGCCGGAGACGACCGACCTCGCCGCCATCGAGACGCTCGGGCAGGAGTTCGTGGTCGCGTGGAGCTGGAACGCACTCGGCAGGCCGCTGCCGCTGCACCGCTTTGCCGTGTGGGTCATGGGCCTGTGGGCGTCGCTCGTCGTGATCGGCGTGTTCGGCGCGGCGTGGGAGCTCTCGCGTCGCGTCGAGTGGGCCGCCGCCGCGGCCTTGCTGTGGGCGACCATGCTCGGCGACTTCCGCACGCTCGGCTTCGTGCTGATTCGCGAGGACTTCGCGTTTCCGTGGATCGCGGCGCACCTGTGGCTGGCGCTGCGCGCCGCACGCACGCGCGCGACGCTCGATTTCGTGCTCGCGGCGCTCTCACTCGTCGCGGCGGCAGCGTTCTGGCACGCCTCGATGTTCGTGCTCACGATCGAGAGCTTCGCGCTCTGCGCGTGGTTCTTGCGCAGCGGCGAGAACCCGTTCGCGGCGCGGCGTGCCTGGCTGGTGCCGCTCGCCGCGAGCGCCCTCTCGCTCCTGATTCCGGTGCTGCGCGCGAAGCAGTTTGCGCTCTCGCTGCCGATGCTCGTGGCGTGGGCGCTGGTGTGGGCCGGTTGGATCGCGCGCGACACGCGCCGAACTCGCCTGCACGTCGCGCTGCACGCACTCGGCGCGCTGGTGGCGCTCATCGCGGCCTCGAAGCTCGCGGCCACCGTGTTCGGCGGCGGTCTCGACGACTACAGCCACGTGTTCGGGCTGCTGTTCGCGAAGCTCGCGCACGCGGGCACGCCACCCGCCGATCCGCGCGCACTCGACTTCGACGTACGGCTTCTGTGGCAGGGACCGTTCCGAACAGCGGAGCTCGGCACGCTCCTGCAAGGCGCGTTCGCGGGCTTCCTCGCGCTCGGCGGCGCCCTCGCGTTGGCGTGGTCGACGTGGCGCAACGGTGCGGGCCGCTCGAGTCTCGCCGTGTCCGTGCTGTTCGCGCTCGGATGCGCGTGCGCGAGCTGGCTCGTCGAGCGCACCGCGCCGCTGTTCGGCCTCGCCTCGGCGGTCCTCGCCGCCAGCGTGCTCGCCGAGCTCCGCTCGGCGCGCGTCGCTGCGCTGCTCGGCGGCGTGGCCGTGCTCGCCCACGGCGCGCATCAGGTCTACTGGCCCTCGAACTACCCGATCGCGTGGTACCAGTTGCCGCCGCGCGCCGCGGAGAATGCGCACGTGCTGCGCTTCGTCGAGGCGAACGTGCCCGCGCTCGAAGCAGTCGCGGCGGACTACTCGACCTCGGCGGCCGTGCTCGCCTTCACGGGCCGCCCGATCCTGAACCAGCCCAAGTACGAAACGCGCCGCAGTCGCGAGCGCATCCGCGCATTTTGCACGGCGCTGTACGAGGGCAGTCCCGACGAGCTCGCGAACTACCTGCGCGCGAATCGCTGCCGCTGGCTGCTGGTGAATCGCGCCTTCCTCGGCGGCAACGCCACGGACCTCGGCGGCATCCTGCCCGCCGAACTCCCCCACCTGCGGGGACGCGCGATCCTCGGCCTGATGAGCGAAGTCCCCGCCGAATATCGTCGCGTGGGCGCGCTCGAGCTCGTCTACGAGCCTCCCCGCGAGGTCGGAGGCCGCGCCTACCGCCTCTACCGGCTCGCCGAGCCCGCGAGCCCTTCGCCGGCCGAGAAACAGCGCTGACCGCGCGGCGTGGTTGTGGGCGCGAGCGTCGCGCTGGCTCGCCGCGCCCCGGCCGTCCTCCGCGACGCGCATGGGCGAGAGTGCTTCTCCGCGCGTGGCGCGGCCGCTACAAGCTCTGTGCATGAAGCTCGTCCTCGCGCTCGCTCCCTCGCTCGCGCTCCTCGGCGGCTGCTGGCGTGAACCGGCGAGCCCCGTGGCTCCCTCGCTCGTGCCGATGGCGCGAGAGCCAGTGGCGAAGGGGCCGGAGACTGGGGAGGCGAGCGCGGCGCGGCGCGTGGCGTTGGGAATCGACGTGCTGCTCGCGCCGCACAGCCCGTGGGCACAGCGGCTTGCGGGCCGACGGCTCGGGCTGGTGACGAACCCCTCCGGCGTCGATGGCGAGCTGGTGCCGAGCGCCGATCGACTCGCCGCGGACGAGCGCCTCACGTTGGTTCAGCTCTACGGACCCGAGCACGGCATTCGCGGCGACACGGCGGCCGGAGACTCGATTCTCGACGAGCGCGATGCGGTGAGCGGATTGCCGGTGCAGAGCCTGTACGGCTCGCGCAAGGCACCGACCGCGGAATCGCTCGCGACGCTCGACGCCCTGCTGTTCGACATTCAGGACATCGGCTCGCGCACGTACACCTACGTGTCGACGCTCGGCGAAGTGATGAAGGCCTGCGCGGCGGCGAACAAGCCGCTCATCGTGCTCGATCGTCCCAATCCGATCGGCGGCCTGCACTTCGAAGGCGCCATGGTCGAACAGCGCTTTGCGAGCTTCATCGGCTGGGGGCCGCTGCCCGTGACGCACGGCATGACGGTCGGCGAGGTCGCGCGCTTCTACAACGCAGCGCTCGAGCTCGGCTGCGAACTCGAGGTCGTGCCGATGCGCGGCTGGACGCGCGCCATGACGTGGAAGGACACCGGGCTGGTCTGGACGACGACCTCGCCGCACATCCCGAGCTTCAGCGCCGCCCTGCTGTACACGACGACCGGCATGGTCGACAGCGCGTGCAAGAACCTGAGCAACGGAGTGGGCACGACGATGCCCTTCGAGTTGATCGCCGCGGAGTGGATCGACGGCCACACGCTCGCGCGCGAGCTCGCCCTCCACGCACTCCCCGGCGTGCGGTTTCAGGCGCTGTCCTGCAAGCCGTTCTACGGCGGTCACAAGGACAAGCACCTGCGCGGCGTGCGTCTGGTGGTCGATTCTCCGCGCGATTTCCTGCCGCTGCGCACGGCGCTCGCCATCCTCGTCACGCTGCGCCAGCTGTACCCCGACAAGTTCGAGCTCGCGGACGAGACGACGGTCGGCAAGCACTGGGGCTCGACGGCGTTGCTCGAGCAGCTGCGCGAGGGCGCGACGGTGGCCGAGATCGAAGCGACGTGGGCCGAGGCGCTGGCGAGCTTCGCCACGGCGCGTGCGCGGGTGCTGCTCTACTGAGCGGCGCGCGCGCTCACTTCAGACGCTCGACGAGATCGCGCAGGAGCTGGTCACAGCGCAGGAGCGTGCGCGCCGTCGAGAAGCCGCCCTTGCGCGGGCCGGACTTGAAGCGCTGCACCACGCGATTGCGGCGGTCGAGCGACGCGAACCAGTCGCCGTGGCTCGGGTCGGGGAAGTGCGCGAAGGTGTAGTCGGCCACTTGCTCGAAGCGCTCGAGCCAGCGCGGGGACTGCGTGGCGGCGTAGGCGGAGAGCGTCGCGAGCAGCGCGGCGCTGTGGACCCACGCGAGCTTGCGGCTCCACTCGATCTGCACGAGCGAGAAGCCGTCGCGATCGAGATACAGATATAGGCCGCCGTCGTCGCTGTCCCAGCCAAAGTCCAGCGCGCTCTCCATCGCCGAGAGCGCGACGTCGACACCGCGCTGATCGCCGCGGGCGGCCGCGCGTTCGAACATTTGGCGTGCGGCGACGAGCCAGCGACCGGGGCACACAAGACGGCCCTCGGGTCCCGAAATCACGCTGCCGTCGACGGCCACGTTCTCGAGCACGAGGTCGAACTCCGGGCGCATGTGGAGCGCGAGGCGCGCGCGCCAGAAGCGTTCGTGATCGGCGACGTAGCCCGGCGACGCGAGCTCGTACGAATCGAGTGCGTCGAAGGCCAGCGTCAGGGTGTCGAGCGAGCTCGTCGCAATCGCGCCGGGCAAGCGCTCGTTGTCGACGGCCTGCGAAGCGCGCGCGATCGAGAGCGCCGTTTCGAGCGCCCTGCGAGCCACTTCGAGGTCCTCCGCGGTGCCACTCGCGCGCGCCCACTCGGCCAGCGCGTTGGCGCCGAACAGGTCGTTGCGTGGGCTCGACGCGATCGCGGCCCCACGGCCATCGCGCGTGAGCACGGAGAACAGGCGGCCGTCCGCGCGCCGAGCCGGTCCGGTGAGCAGGCGCACACCCGACTCGGCGGCTTGAATCCACGCCGGCCGACGCTCGACCTCGGACACCAGCCGCGACCAGAACCACAGCGCCTGCGCCTGCAGCCCGACGTGCTTCTTGTCGTCGAAGCGCGCTCCGTCGCGGTCGAGGTGATCGTGGAATCCGCCGTGCTCGCGGTCGATGCCGTGGCGCTCCCAGAACGGAATAAGGCTGTCGAACAGCTCGGCGCGAACGCGGTCGCGCCAGCCTTGCAGAGCCGTGCGCAGTGCGGCGCGGCTGGTCACGGCTGACTCCCGGCGACGCGCAGCGCCGCGGCATCGGCGTACAGCCGCACGTCCGCATGGCCCCGCAGGAACGTCGCGGGGATGTCGGAGCTCGGAGACGCCCGGAGAATGCGCAGCACGATCTCACGCTTCGCAGCGCCGAAGGCGAGCAGTCGAATGCGGCGGCCGGCGAGAATCGTGGCCACGCCCATCGAAATGGCGCGCTCGGGGACGTGCTCGAGGCCGCCGAAATCACCGGCTGCGTCGGCGCGAGTGGCCGGCGCGAGCTCGATCACGCGCGTGCGACTGTCGCGCGGCGAACCGGGCTCGTTGAAGCCGATGTGACCGTTGCGGCCGAGGCCGAGGATCTGGAGGTCGATGCCGCCGACGTCGGCGATCAGGCGCTCGTACTCGCGGCAGTGGGCCTCCCATTGGCTGGGCGCGACGTCGCTCGAGGGAATGTGGCACTGCTCGGGCCGCATGCCGATGGCGTCGAAGAGCTGCTCGCGCATGC
This sequence comes from Planctomycetota bacterium, assembly GCA_016872715.1. GTDB lineage: Bacteria > Planctomycetota > UBA1135 > UBA1135 > F1-120-MAGs118. The sequence goes on along the minus strand of VGZD01000040.1, from coordinate 14,472 downwards.
TGCGGCGGTAGGTGCGCGGATGGCCCGCTCGCAGGCCGAGGTACTCATCGAGGTTGAAGGCCGTGACGTGGGAGAAGTCGAGGCGCTCCTCGCGGTGCAGGCGGCCGAGCTCGGCGTAGATCCCCAGCGGAGTGCGGCCCGTGGCGAGCCCGAGCACGACCCCGCGACCGGCGGCGCGGCGCGCGCGGATGAGCTCCGCGATCTCCCCGGCCACGGCGCGCGCGGCCTCCGGCGGAGAGCACTCGAACTGCGGAATCGGCGGCAATGCGGCGGTCATCATGGTCTCGGCGTGGCGTAGGATACCGTCCGCGCGCGAGTCCTCCATCGGCTCGTGCGGTCGGCGAGCCGATGACCCGCTCGCCCCATCTCGATTCCAATGCGAGCAAGTCCACCATGGGCTTTTACTACCGACGTTCGGTCAACTTCGGCGCGTTTCGCGTCAACCTGAGTTCGCGCGGCATCGGCTACTCCGTCGGCGGCCGCGGATTCCGCGTCGGGCGCGGCGCCTCCGGTCGCGGCTACACGACCTTCTCGATCCCCGGCACCGGCATCGGCTACCGTCGGCAGGGCTGCGGACTGCTCGTCGCGGCCCTCGCCGCTCTCGGACTCGCCAGCGCCCTCACGGAGCTCCTCGCATGAACCTCGTCTGGAAACGCACCCTGCGCACGAACAGCTCGGAACGCTTCCTCGCCACGCGCGACGGTCGCGACGTCGCCGCCGTCGACCTCCACCATCTCGCCGACGGCACGGTGGCGGGCACGGTGATCGTGCTCGAGGACTCGCGCCTCTCGGAGAGCGACATCCCGCCGCTGTTGCGCTCCCTCGACGAGGACTTCCTGCCCGGAGTCGACGCGCGCGAGGGCTCGCTCGCCTACACCGTCGTGATCGGCCGAGTCCTCGGCAACTGGGAATCGGTTCCCGAGGGCAAGTAGCTCGACTACGCGCGTTTCGCGCGCTGCACGAGCCAGACCCCGACGAGCACGGCCGGTCCGGCGACGAGTTGCGACGTCGTCGAGGGTTCGTCGAGAAACAGGCAGGAGACGGCGAGCGTGACGAACGGCTGCAGGTACTGAAACGCGCTCGAGCGCTCGGGGCCGAGCTCGGCGACGACATCCGCGAACAGCCACATGGCGAGCGCGCTGGCGCACGTCGAGAGGAACGCGATCGCTGCGATCGAGCGCAAGCTGGGCTCGGCGTGCCAAGTTCCGAGCCAGAGCGCGGCGGCGAGCGTCGGAACAGCGGCAATGCCGAGCGCGAACGCGGCCACGCGCAGGCCGCCGTTGCGGCGCACGACGTCGATCGCGAGCAACGTGTAGGCAGCCCACGTGACGGTCGAGAGCAGCATCAAGCCGTCGCCGAGCCCGGCGTGGGCGAGCTCCTTGGGGCGCGCTGCGGTCAGCGCGAGCACGCCGAGAGTCGCGATCGCGATGCCCAGCCAGCCCGCGGCCTTCATGCGCTGGCCGAGGAACACGCGCGAGCCGACGGCGACCACCACGGGGATGAAGGCGATGATCCAGCCCGCGTGCAGCGTGCTCGTCGAGCGCATCGCGAAGGTCTGGATCAGGAAGTGCGCGCTGATCACCAGCCCGAGCAACAGGCAGCGCGGTCGATCCTCGCGTGCGGGCAAGAGCGGCCCGCCGCGCGCGCGCACGAGCGCGAACAGCAGCAGCGAAGCGACGGCGTTGCGCACGCCCACGACTCCCAGCGGCGTCGCCGACTCCAGCGCGATGCGGATCGCGAAGAACGACGATCCCCAGATCGCGACGGTCGCGAGGGCCTTCAGTACGGCGGTCGACAAGCGGCGGGGAGTCTAGTCCGCGACCGTTTCCAACGCCTCAACCGAGGCCGAGCACCTTCTTGTAGAACGTCGCGATGCGGCGCGCGTCGCCGGTGAAAAGCACGTTCTCGTTGATCCACGCTGGCGCGCGCTTGGCCTCGACCATGCGCTCGAGCTGGGCCTTCATGTGCGACCAGTACACATCGTCGCCATGGTTGCCGAAGAACACGACGGGCCCGCGCTCGACCATGCCGAGCTTCATGTCGGTGAGCGTCAGGCCGACTTCCTCGAGCGTGCCGAGGCCGCCGACGCAGAACACGACGAAGCTCGCGATATCGAACCAACGCTGGCGGTTGTGGCGGTTGCGGTCCTGGAAGCACTGGTAGAAGTGCGCGACCTTGTTGGTCGACTGATCGATCGTCTCGATGTAGTTCGCGCCCACGAGCAGCCCCTGCTCGAGCGCGCTGTCGGTGGCCTGTTGCATCGCGCCCGGCCCTCCACCGGTGAGTATCGCGATCTGTCCGCCGAAGAGCTGCTTCACTTGGGCGAGGAACTCGCGCAGGCCCTTCTCGTCAGGCTCCAGCAAGCGCTCGGCCGAACCGTACACGGCGAGCACGAGCGAGCTCTTGAAGCGCTGGATCTCGGCGGGCTCCACGAAATAGCCGCGCAGGCCGCGGAAGGCGTGGATGGCGAGGTGGCGGCGGTCGTCGTTGCACCACACGACGCGCGCCCCGAGCGCTTCGTAGTCGGCGAGTCGCACGTGGTCGTTCGCCGACAGGAACTGGCCGTGCTCGAACGACGCGCGGCGGAAGACGATGGTGCCGACGCGTCCGGTCAGCACCGCGTTGCAGATCGCGACGTGCTCGATCAAGTTCGGGAAGTACTCGACGAGCAGCGTGGCGCGCTTGCCCTCGGGGAGCTGAGCGAGCATGCGCGTCGCGAACTGACCGGAGTCGCGACCGACCTGCGAGTAGTCGAGCGTGGTGCGCAGGCTGGCGGGGCTGCGCTCGATGGAGACGGGGCGAGTGGAGACGAGCTCGGGCAAGCGCCCCGCGACCAACGCGCCGAAGTTCTCGATCACGACCAGCGGACGATGCTGGTAGCTGCGCTCGTTCGGCACAGGCATGTGCAACGCGTAATACGCGCTGACTTGCTCGTAGCTCGGCAACGACTCCTCGGCCGCCGTCGCGGCCGAGGCCGGAACGATGCCGGACTCCTCGACCTTCGGTGCGGCGAAGGTGCGCGGGGCGCTGCTGCGCTCGTCCGCGGCGTAGATGCGCGCCTTGACGAAGGGGTTGACGATCTGGCGATCGGAGCTGTTCGAGAGCTCGAGGAACACGCGCGTGCCGCGCGTCGACACCGGATCGAGCACGATCGCGTTCAGGTGGCGGCCGAGCGCACCGGCGTCGGGATCGATGACCACGTAGTGCTTGTGCAGGAACATCGAGCACGACGTGATGACCCCATGGCCCGCGGGAATCACGAGGTTTTCGATGGGCTTGGGCACCTGCAGCCGGTTGAGGATGCTCTTGCCGTCGTCCTGCGTGAGGATCGCGAGCGCGTCCTGTTGCGTGAGCTCGCGCGAGAGCACGTAGCGCAACTTGTGCGTGCGGATCGTGAACGCGCCTTCGGAGTCGATCGAGAAACCGCTGGGGAGCTGGAACTCGTTGCGCTCGAGCGATTCATAGATCTGCTCCGAGCTCAGCTGGTTCTCCTCGCGCACGAGCACGAGGCGACCGAGCTTGATGCCCGGCACGATCAGCGCGTGGAGCATGCGGTCGAGGCCGTACTCGCGCACGTTGGCCGAGAGCTTGGCCGCGAGCATCGCGCGCCCGTTCTCGAAGGTGATCGGACCGAACGGCTGCACGTCGATGCCCAGCCGCGCGATGCGGCTGCGCGCGGCGAAGGACACGCGCCGCGGATCGCCCGCCGCCCGTTCGCGGAACTCGCGGCCGAGGCGGAATTCGATCTCGACCGTCACCGGCCCGCCGGGCGCGAACTGCGCCTTGCGCACCACGCCATCGGGGGTCTCGGGGGTCGCGTAGCGGACGGCGTGAGTCGTCGATGCGTGGTTCATGGGGCGTCGCGCGGAAAACGCGCTGCGAGAGACTAGCTAGATGGAGTCGAGACCCCACGCGAAGAGCGCCAGCGGCAGCTCTCCGAGCGTCAGCCCGGTCTCGCGCGCGACGGGATCGATGCCGTGGCGACGGCCACGGGCGGGAAAGAGCAGGCCGAGCAGGTCCGCGGGGGAGAGTTCGACGCTTCCGCTCGGGCCCGTGAGCCTCACGGCCACGCTCGAGCCTCCGTCGATCGCGAGCGAGGCCTGCGGACCGGCGAGATCGGCGAGCAGCGCGCCAGCCCCTTCGAGCGCGAGCAGCTTGCCCATGGCGAGCACGCCTTCGCTCCAATTGGCGCCGATTCCGCGCAGGCGAGCGTGCAGACCCTTGGCCGTCGACGGCGTGATGAGGAACGTCGCGCCGCCTTCGCCACGCGCGCGAGCGCGCCGCATGTGCTCGCGCACGAGGGCGAGCACGTCGCGCTCGGACCCGGCCCACTCGTGGATCGTGCGCGCGAAGTCCTTGCCGCGTCCGAGGCACGAGTAGGCGACGACGTCGCGCTCGCGCTGCAGCACCAGCGTCTCCATGCGCGGCGCCGCGAGCAACGCCGCGGTTTCCTGCGGCGAGCGCTCGACGCGCTCGCGATGCATCGAGTAGAGGCGGTGGATGGCGCCGCGGTCGTCCGGCGCCGCCGCGCGCAATCCGGCGCAACCCGGCAGGCGCGCCTCGTGAGCCGGTTCGAGCGCGAAGTCGACCTCCGAGCCGAGCGGGCTCCAGCCGCGCTCTTCGTAGAACCGCGCCTCGTCGGCCCACAGCATGGCGAGCACGCAGCCCTCGGCGGCCAGCTCCTCCTCGGCGCGGCGCAGCAACGCGCTCGCGAACCCGCGTCCGCGCACCTCGGGAGCCGTGCACACCGAACCGATGAGGCCCACGCGCACCGAGCGCGAACCGCAGGCAAAGTCCCGCACGAGCAGAGCACAGGCGCTCACGACGCGACCCGCTTCCTCGGTCGCGAGCACGCGACCCGAGAAGCGCTCGTCGAAGCACAGCGGGTACTCCGGCGCGATCGAAGCGCCATCGCGCATCACGCGCTCCATCAGCTCCAGCGCTCGCGAGCGCTGCTCACGAGACAGCAGGCTCATGCGGCCGTTCCGTTCTCACCGACGCGCGCTGCGCGCCAAGCCTCGAGCAGAGCCTCCTTGACCTCGAGCGCCTGAGCGAGCGACTTGCGCGCGTCTTCGACCGCGGCCGGCAACCCTTCGGCTCCCAGAGCCGGATCGCTGGTGTGTTCGAGCGAGCGCGTGCGCAGCTCGAGCTTTTCGAGCAGGGCCTCGAAAGCCGCGCTATGTCCGTCGGCCGCGCGCGTGGCGCCGTGCGCACCCGTCGACGCCGCGTCGGCGCGCTGGATCGGGTTCGTGCCGGGAACAGGGCTGGTCATGGCTAGCGCAGGAAGTTGAGCAGGGAGTTCTGGAGCAATCGGGCGCTGGTGGCCTGCGCGAGCTGGAGCGTCTGCTCGGCGCGGCTCATCTCCATCACCGCGGTCGCGAAGTCGACGTCCTCGACGCGCGAGAGGAGTCCGCGGACCTGCGTCATCTCGCCATCGTACGCTTCTTGCAGGCCGCCCGCGCGCTGCGACAACGCGCCGAGCTCGCCCGTCGCGACCAGCACGTTCTCGTGGTTGCGATCGAGCTCGTCGAGCCAGATGTTCAGGCGATCACGCTGCGCGTTCGCGCCGAGACCCTCGGCGTTCTCGAGGTCGGCGACGATGCCCTGCAGCACGTCGAACACGTTGACCGTGCCGCCGAAGGTGACCAGTTCCGTGCCCGCGCGGTGCAGCGAGCGCGTGTCGACGTGAAGCACGGTCCCACTCGCGGGATCCGTGAGCCGCAGGTCGCTCTCCGACAGCGTGAGCGGCGTCCACGTCGACCCGTCGATGGAAATCGAGGCGCTGCCGTCGACGGTGGCGCTGAAGCTCGAACCGTCCCATGCGCTGAAGTCCAGATTCACTTCCGCGCCGTGCTCGCCGCGCACGACCACCCCTCCGAGCGTGGTCGGCAGCGCCACGAGCTCGCCGTTGCCGAGCCTCACGGTGCGCGCCGCACCGTCGACCACCAGCGCATGCGTTCCCACGATCGTGTCGGCCGCCGAGGACCCGAGGGTCACGCCGCCGCCAAGTCCACTCGCGGTCGTCGCATCGTGGCGCACACCGACGCGCACGTAGCCCGTGCCCTGGTCCGCCGTGGTGCCCGAGGCGAGGCCCGTCAGGCCGGAAAAGCGCGTTCCGTTGCGTTGCTCGGCCGCGAAGATCTCGTCGCCGGGCACCGTGGTCGCGAGCCGCGCGTCGATGCCGACGAGCACTTCTTGTGCCTCTTCGTTGCCGAGGTAGCGCACGCCGTTGGGGGTGGCCGAGAACGGGCTCGTGTCCGTGGCGGTGCCGGCGAACAAGTAACGGTTTCCGGCGCGCGCGTTGCCGATCTCGAGCAGGCGATCGCGGATCAGGGAGATCGAGTTCGCGAGCAGCTTGCGGTCGTCGGCCGAGACCGTGCCGTTCATGCCTTGCAGCAGCGAGGCGCGTGCTTCCGCGAGCAGGCCGCCAGCGTCCTGCAAGAGTCCCGCCGCGGTGTCGAGCATCACCTGCGCGCCCTCGACGGCCGTGGTGTTGCGCTCGGCCGAGGCGATCTGGCGCCGGAACGCGAGCGCCTGCGAGGCCCCCACCGGATCGTCGGAGGGCCGCACGATGCGCCTGCCGGAGGAGATCTGCTCCTGCGCGCGCACGAGCGCGCTGAAGTTCGAGAGCAGTCCGCGCTGGATCTGCGTGAAGGTCGCCTGTTGGGTCGGTCGGATGCTCATGGCGTTCGTCCCTAGAGGATGTTCATCAGCTCCGCGGTGAGCTCGCTCACGACGCGCAGGTACTGCGCCGCCGCGTTGTAGGCCTGCTCTTGCTCGATCATGCGCACCAGCTCTTCGTCGGTGTTGACGCCCGAGATCTGATCGCGGCGCGTCTCGAGCCCGTCGAGCAGGAACTGCTCCGCTTCGCGCGCGCTCTGAGCGGCGTCGATCTCGAGCGCCACGCCGCTGACGATCCCCGAGAGGTGCTCGTCGAGCGACTGGGAACCCAGACCCGCGAGTCGCTCGCTCTCGATCTCGAGCAAGCGCAGCACGTTGCCGCCGTCGCCCGGCGCTCCGGAGAGCGACACCGCGAACAGGCTGGGATCGAGCACGAGATCGTCGCGCACCGCGATGTCTTGCGCCGTGGAACCGGTGAACATCGAGTTCATTCCGAGCGCCACGAGCACGTCGGACGTGTCCGCGTCGGCCACCACGTCGAGGTGGAATGCGTCGCGCGCCGTCGCGGAAATGTCGCCGAACGCAAAGGCGATCCGGACGCCGTCCTTGATCTCGATCTCGTCGCCGGGCGTGTAGCCCGGACCGACGTCGAGTTCCGCCACGCGCGCGCCGCTCTCGTCGAGCACTTCGATGCGCAGGCCCTGCGTCGTGCCGATCGTGCCGTCCATGTTCGGTCGGAACGTCCAGCGCGCGGCCTGCGACCCGTTGTAGTTGCCGCTGATGGTCGGCGCGACGTCGTGGTTCGAGCCGCTGACGGTCGTGGCGGCGCTCAGGCCGAGTGCGGACAGCGCGCTGCCGCCGCCGATCTGGAACGTCTCGCTCGCGCCCGTTCCCGCGGACTGCAACACCAGCGCGCCGTCCTGCGCGCTCGCGACGAGTCCCGAGGCCTGAAATCCCGCGTCCGCTCGCAGCACGGCCGCCAGCTCCTCGGCCGTCGCGGCGCTGATCGACGCGAAGCCCGCGCCCGTGAGCGTGACCGTGAACGGACCGTTGGCGCCGACGAAATCGAGCGTGCCACCGACGCTGAGGGAGAACGGCTCGCGCGCGGTCGCGATCGACGCCTTGCCGCCGCCGAAGCTGCCGAGCGTGTCGGGCGCCGCCTCGAGGCGCGGACTGAAGTCGAAGCCAAAGCCCGCGTCCGCGACGACCTGAAGGCGACCGCTGACGTCGACGCTGGCCGAAAGGTTGGCGATCGCGCCGAACGCGTCCACGAGGTCGCCGACCGTCGTGCGATTGGCGTCGATGTCGATGCGGTGCTTCGTCGTCGCGCCGCTCGCACGGTTGACGACGTTGACGTACAGCGCGCCCGACTGGACGTCGAACGGCAGGCCGGCGCGAGAGATCAGCTCGTCCTCGCGATCCCCGTCGTCATCGGAGTCCGCGATCGTGTTGTCCCCGACGAGGAACGAGAACGAGCCCGAGCGCGGGATGCCGGTGGAGTGCACGCGGTTGGCTTCGAGAGCGAGGTTGTGCGCGAAGTCATCGAGTTCGTCCACGATGCCGTCGAGGTATCCGGTCTGCATGCCGAGCAAGCCGCCGAGACGACCACCGAGCGAGTCGATCGACTGCCCGTCGATCGAGAGCGTCACGTTGCCGCTCGCGGGATCGCCGCCGAGCTCGAGCTGCTCGACCGACGTCGGGCTGACGAGGATGCGACCTCCGACGAGCACGCGCACGGCGCCCCGGGCGTCCTCGACCGCGCGCACGTCCACGAACTGCGAGAGCTCCTTCACCAGCTGGTCGCGGCGGTCGCGCAGGTCGTTGGCGGTCGACGTGCCGAGCTCGCTGCCGGTGATCTGACGATTGAGATCGCTGATGCGCGTCGCGAGCGCGTTGACTTCCGCGACGGTCGCGTCCATCTGTAGGAACGCGTTGCGCTGCAACGACTGCGCGTTGCCCGCCGCCTGATTGAGCGCTGCCACGAGGCCCACGGAGGACTGCACCGCACCGGTGCGCAGCATGGGGTCTTCCGGCGCGGTCTGGAGCGAAGCGAACGACTGGAACATCTTCTTGAACAGCGCGGGCATCCCGCTCGCGCTCGTTCCGCCGAGCAAGCTCTCCACGGTCGAAATGGTCTCCAGGCGCGCGTCGATCCGGCCGAGCGAGGAAACCTGCGACGAGATGCGTCCGTGCAAGATCGAGTCGACCGTGCGCGTGATCGTGTCGGCGCTGACGCCCGTGCCTTGCACGAGTCCGCGCAGTCGGATCGGCGACGACGAGGAGACCTGCAGCGCCTGCCGCGAGTAGCCCGGCGTGTTGGCGTTCGAGAGGTTGTGGCCGATGGTCTCCAAGTTCGCCTGCGCGGCGAGCAGCGACTTCATGCCGATGTTGAGGCCGAGCGCGGACATCGTCTCAGCCCTCCGCGTCCACGAGCACGCCGCCCTCGGCGAGCGTGCTCTCGGTGCCGTTTTGGACCAACACGGCCTGCAGCACTTCGGACGTCACGCGCTGGTGGAGCCGCGCGACGAGGCCATTGCGACGGCTCTGACGCGTGACGTTGCCCACGCTGTCGGCGAGCTCCTCGCGCTGGCGTGCGAGCCGACGGCCCTCGTCGCCGACGCGCTGGACGATGCTCCCGAGCGTGAGCGTGCCCGCCGGCAGGTTCCAGACGGCGGCGAGCGAAGCGAGCAGCTCGGAGCGGCGTTCCGCCCGCTTGGCCTGCGCGGCGATCTCGGAGTCGAGCGTCGCGGTGGCCGCGACGATGCGCGCGGACTCGTGCGAGCGCAACGCCTCGCCCTGCGCTTGGAGCGCCGCGAGAACGCGCGCCTGCGCGCCGATTTCCTCCTGCACATGCGCCTCGAGCAGGCGCAAGAGCGTCATGACTTGGTTCATCGGGCCTCCTGTGACTGCTTGCCCTGAATCGAGAAGCGGATCGACTGCGCAAGATCGAGCGCACCGGTCTGGGCGAGCGACTTGCCAGCGTGCTGGTCGAACCAGCCTTCGTAGACGTCCGCGCCCGAGCCGCTTCCGAAGAAGCCGCCCTCGAGCCCGCGACGCATCTCGCGCACCATCATGGTGGCGAGCAGCTCTTCGAACATCTTGGCGGCCTTGGCAGGATCGCCCGAGCCGGAGGCGGCGCGCGCACGCTCCAGCGCCGCGCCCTGCGCGCTCGCCACCGCGTCGCTCGCGCGCGCGGCCATGTCACCTTGGATCGGTTGCATTGCGCTGCTCACATCCGGCGGACTTCGGCGAGCAACAGGCCCGCCTGGTTCATCGCCTCGAGAATCTGGATCAGGTCGCGCGGCGTCGTGCCGAGCACGTTGAGCACCTCGACCACCTCGTCGAGCGTCACCGCGCCCGGCACCTTGACGAGCGCGTTGTTGCCTTCCTGCACGTTGAGGCCCGTGCGCGGGTTGGTCTGCGTCGTGCCGCCCGAGAACGCGCCCGGTTGGCTCGTCTCCGGCGACTCCGCGATCGTGACGGTCAGTCCTCCGAGCGCGATCGCGCCCGAACGCAAGCGCACGCCGTCGCCCATCACGATGGCGCCCGTGCGCTCGTTGATGACGACGTAGGGTTGCGCGCTCGGCTCGACTTCGAGGCGCAACACGGACTCGAGGTACGCGACGTGCGCGGCCTTGGGCAGGTCGGAGGGAACGCGCAACTTGATCGTGCGTCCATCGGTCGCGGCCTCCGCGGCCTTGGGGTAGATCGTGTTGACCGCCTCGGTGATGCGCACGAGGTTCGAGTACGAGGACTGCGCCGCGCGCAGATCGAGGTAGATCAGGCCGTGCTCGCTGACGAGCTCGCTGGGCAGCGCGCGCTCGACCTTGCCGCCTCCGGTGATCATGCCGACGGTGACCTGGTTCTTCTGCACGGACGCGGAAGCGCCCTGCGCCATGAAGCCGCCGACGTTCACGGGGCCGCCCGCCGTGGCCCACACCTTGCCGGTCACGTCGCGCAACTCGGTGAAGAGCAGCACTCCGCCCTGCAGGCTCTTGGCGTCGCCGAGCGTCGAAACGCGCACGTCGATGCGCCGGCCGGGCTGCACGCCGGGAAGCAACGTCGCTTCGACGGACACGATCGCCACGTTCTTGGGCGTGAGCTGCTGCGCGTCGATGCGCACGTTGTTCGCGAGCAGCACGTTCTCGAGCAACTGGCGCGTCATGTTGACCGAGTCACCGCTGCCGCCCAGACCGCTCACGACGCCGATGCCCGTGATCAGGTTCTCTTCCTGTCCGCGCACGTCGACGAGCGTCTCGACCGTGGTCGTGATCGTGCGTCCGAGCGCGCCGCGCGCGGGAACGGGCGTGTAGCGCGGCGCCACTTCGTAGCTGGCGCTCGAGCGGGTGCTCGGCTGCGTCGGAGCCTCGACGCCGGAGGGCACGAGGCCCACGCCGACGCCTTGGGCGACGAGCGATCCGGCGAGGCACAGCGGAGCGAGGCAGTGTTGGATGCGCATGGGCTAGGGAGCTCCGATCAGAAGGGCCACAGCCACGAGAACAGGTCGTGGATCCACTTGCCGAGTCCGCGGCGGTTGGTGGAATCGGTCAGCGGGCCCGAGCCCTTGTAGACGACGGTGGCGTTGGCCACGAGCTCGCTCGCGACCGTGTTGGCCGCGGTGATGTCGTAGCGGCGCACGATGCCGCTGAACTCGATCAGCTTCGTCTCGCCGTCGACTTTGATCTCGCGACGGCCGCTCACGACGAGATTGCCGTTGGGCAGCGTGTCGACCACGATCGCCGCGAGGCGCGCCGTGAACGCGCCGGACTTCTCGTACTTGGCCTGACCGACGAAACCGTCCGTGGAGTCGGCGTCGACGACGGTGGGCAGCTGCGAGAAGACCTCGGGCTTCAGGTCGAACAGGTTGACCTTGTAGTTCAGGTTGGTGGCCTTCGAGAGGTCCGACGCCTCCTGATTGCGCACGTTTTGCGACTCGGCGATCAGCACCGTGACGATGTCGCCCCTGTGCACGGCGATCTTGGCGCTGATCGGAGAACCGGGGCTGCGGTCGGGATCGTAGGTCGAGCCGGGGCGCTCCTGACCGAGCGCGGGAGCCGCGAGCGCGAGGAGAGCGAGCGATGCGAGGACGTGCTTCATGGTGTTCTCGTTCAACCGTTCTGCTGCAGGTCGATGAGCGCGAGTTCGCGCGACACGACGGTCGCGGCGAGCGTGCGCTTCGAGTCGGTGAGCGTGACCTTGATGCGTTCGCCGGGGTGCGCGTCCTGCTCGGCGACCGCCGGCATGCGCGCATGGACGTTGCCGCGGCGCACTTCGAGGAACAGCGTGTCGCCGCGCTTGACGATCACCGAGCGCAGGACGTCGGACTCGCGCAGGACGTGGCCCGCCGCGAGCGGACGGCGCGCCGTCGAGCCCAGCGCGAGTCCGGCCGCGAGCGTCACCTCGCCCGCGCCTGCGCCGCCGAGCACGCGCTTGCGCTCGAGCAAGTCGAGCGTGATGGTCTCTCCGGCCGCGACGTCGCGGCGCAGCACGTTGGCGTCTTCCCACACCGAGAGCCGCCAGTTGGTCCACACCGTGCGATACAGCTGCCCATCGACGCTGACGCGCACGGCGACGTTGATCGGACCGGCGCGCAGCGCGGTGTCCCCGGCCACGGCGCGCAGATCGACCGGACCGTTGCCGGCGGGCACTTCGAGGTCGGCGAGATTCGTGTTGAGCGCGAGCTCGTGCTCGGCGCCGCTCAGCGCGCGCGCGATTTCCGCGCGCGCCGACGCCTCGATCGCGGCCGCGCCGACGCGCTCCACTTGCGGCGTGACGCGGCACGAGAGCGCGCCCTTCACGTCGATCGTGATGCCCGGCACGAGGCGTGCGACATCGGCCGACACGCGCGGTGCCACGAGCGTGCGGGCGTAGCCCGGCGCCGGCGCATAGCCGAGCTTGATCGCTCGCACGCGCTCGACCTCGGCGGCGTCGTCGCCTTCGATCGTCGCGACCTGCGACAGCACGATCTCCGTGCCGCGGACGGTCGCTTGGGGAAGCAGCGTGACTTGGACGCCACCTGCGAGGATGAGTGCGAGGAACATGCGGCGCGCCCCTAGCGGATCATGTTGTTGACTTGCTGGAGCATCTCGTCCGACACCTTGATCGCGCGGCTGTTGATCTCGTAGTTGCGCTGCGCGAGGATCAGTCCGACGAGCTCGTCGACGACCTGCACGTTCGAGCGCTCGAGGTAGCCCTGCTTGATCAGACCCGTGCCGTCCTGTCCCGGCGTGGCCTGCGCGGCCTGACCGGAGCTCGCCGACTCGGAGTAGAGGTTGCCGCCCTGCGCCTTGAGGCCCGCGGGGTTGGGGAAGCGGAACATCGAGATGTTCGTGATCTGCTCGGGCAGGCCCGACTCGCTGCGCATCACGGCGACCGAGCCGTCCTCGCCGATGATCACCTCGAGTGCGTCGGGCGGGATCTGCACCGGCGGGTCGAGCGGGTAGCCCTCGGCGTTCACCAGCGTGCCCGAGCCGTCCTGACGGAAACTGCCGTCGCGGGTGTAGCGGTATTCGCCGTTGCCGATGCGTACGCGGTAGAAGCCCGCGCCGGTGATCGCCATGTCGAGCTTGTTGCCCGTCGGCGCGATCTCGCCTTGGCGGAACGCCTTGACGGAGCCCGCGATCTCCGAGCCAGAGCCGAACTGCAGGCCCGTGGGCTTCATCTGCTGCGCCGACGTCGGCGCGCCCGGATCGCGCACGGTCTCGTAGAGCATCTCGCGGAAGGCGAGCTCGTTCTTCTTGAAGCCGGTCGTGTTCACGTTCGCGATGTTGTTCGCGATCGTGTCGACCTGCATCTGTTGCACCTTCATGCCGGAAGCGGCGGTCATCAGCGCACGAATCATGGTGTCGGTCTCCCTTGGTGGATCTCGCGCGCGTCAGCGCGGGTTGGTCAAGCGGCGGTAGGACTGTTCGATGCTGCCCATCACGCGCGTGCCCATCTCGAAGCGCCGCTGCACAGCGATCATCGCGACGAGTTCGTCGACGGCGGACACGTTGGCCTGTTCGATGTAGCCCTGTCGGACCTCGGCCTCGCTCGGTCGCGGCACGAGTTGCGTGGGCGCCTCGAAGAAGCCGCCGCGGCGCGTCACGAGCTCACTGGGTCGATCGAAGTCGACGATGCGCAGTTGGCCGATTTCCGCGTCGCCTTGCCGCACGTTGCCGGCCGCATCGACGGTCACGGCGGCGCCCGTCGGATCGATCGTGCCCCGCGCGCCCTGCCACGCCACGCTCAGGCCTTCTTGCGTCTGCAGCACGCCCTTGTCGTCGACGAGGAAGCGTCCGTCGCGCGTGTAGAGCTCGCCCCGCGCGCCCTCGACGGTGAAGAAACCGCGCCCGTGGAGCGCGAGGTCGTAGGTGTTAGCGCTCGATTGGAGCGTCCCCTGCGAGAAGTCCGTTTCGCGGCGCGTGACGGTTCGACGTTGGACCCGGTTGCCGAGCACGGAATCGAAGGAATGCACGACGTCCGCGGTGCGCTTGAAGCCGGGAGCGCTCAGGTTCGCGAGGTTGGAGGCGATCATCTCCAGACGCTTCTCGGCGGAGCCGAGGGCCTGGACGCTGTGAGTGAGTCCGTCGGTCACGGGAGTACGCGTTGCAAGCAAGGTGCCAAGCACGGAGGACCGCTCCACGCGCCGCAGTACGGGTTGTACTGCCACGAAGCAGGGGAGGTTCTTTCCATGCCAGAAGACCTTTCGGGCGTTTCCCTCAAGAGCCTTAGCTCGCGCGGCCGCCCCCCAAACGGGCCCGCGGACGCCCCCGCGGGCAAGCGAGCCGACCTCGCCGCCGTCCCCTGTGCGGGAACGCGCGCGGGAACGCGCGCAAAAACGTCCCGCGACAACGCGCGCGGCCGGGCGCG
>VGZD01000039.1 GCA_016872715.1 Planctomycetota bacterium | reverse complement strand
TCCTCGGCGCGTTCGTCGCCGGCTACCTGCTGCTCGTCCCCGCGGCGTGGCGCGGGCTGCGCGCGGCGCTGCGCGGAGCCCTCGGCCGCCCCGAAACGGGCGCGACGCGCGTCGACGATGCGCTCTCGACGTTCCTGTGCGCCTACCTGCCGCTGACCGCGGTCGCATTCGCGACCAGCGGGCTCGAAATCGCGCCCAAGGATCCGCCCATGGAAGCCGAGGGCTATCGCTACTTCAACACGCACCTGTTCTACGCGACCTTCGTGATCGCGCTCGGCGCGGCGCGCTTCGCGCAGGGTCGCCGCGCATGGCTGATCGCGGCACCCGCGCTCGCGGCGGGTGTGTTCAACGGCGCGCTCGTCGACTGGACTTTCTCGCACCCGCATCTGGGCGCGCACTACGACGGCTTCAACGTCAAGCAGACCGCCAACCAACTGCTCACGCCGCGCAACGGCTACAGCGTCGCCCAAGCCTGCGGGATGGCCGAGCGTTATCCGCCGCTCGTGCGCTCCGCGCTGTACGTCGGCATGGGGCGCGTGCGCGCCATGCAGCGCGTGCTCAAGAGCCGCGGCGGCGAGCTCGACCTGTGGAGCCTGCTCGACGAGTTCCCGCCCGAGCGCCGTCCGGACGTCGCCCGCGGCATCGGCGTCGCGTTCCGCAATCTCGCGCGCATGCAGAGCCGTCTCGACACGCGCTTCGTCGACATCGCGGCCGCGCGGCTCGCAGCGGGCGACCCACTCGCGGGACACGCGCTCGAAGGTCTGGCCACCGACTGGGAAGTCGCGATGGCGTGGGACCTACCCAAGCGCCTGACGGAGCTCGAGGCGCTCGCGCGCGAGCTCCAAGCGCGTCCCGAGATCGTGCCGCACTTCGTGCGCGGCGTCGGAGCCGTGCTCGGACGGACGCTGCGCCGCGGCGTGAAGGTCGAAGAGCGCGCGATCGTGGAGTTCGCGCCCGCGATGCTCGCGCGCGCGAGCGCACCCTTCTGCGAGGGGCTGGGCGCCGGACTCGAGGACGGTCTGCGGCCCGCGCAGCTCGAAACGCCGCCCGAGCAGGTGCTCGCGGGCCTCGATGCCGCCGCGCTCGAGCGCGGGCGCGCCCTGCGGCGCGCGGAGCTCGCGCGCTAGATTCGCTGACGCCGTCCCGCCGCGATCCGTAGAATCCGCCGCCGCGATGCACCCGATCCTATTCGAGTTGCCCTGGCTCAACTTCCCGGTTCGTTCCTTCGGCGTGATGCTCGCGCTGGGCTTTCTGCTCGGCTCGCACCTATTCCTGCGTCTGGTCACGCGCGGGTCGACGGACCGCGCGCGCGACCTCGAACGCTACGGCGCGATCCCGATGTGGATCCTGATCGGCGTCGTCGCCGGCGCGCGGCTGCTGTACGTGATCGTCGAAGTCGCGCGCGGTTCCCCCACCGGCGAGGAGTACCTCTCCAACCCACTGTCGATCCTCGCGGTCTGGGAAGGCGGTCTGGTGATGTACGGCGGCTTCGCCGGAGCGATGGTCGGCGGCATGTGGTGCGCCAAGCGCCATCAACTGCGCGTGTTGCACGCCACCGACTGCGGCTTCGTCGCCGGTTTCTTCGGGCAGGCCGTCGGTCGCGTCGGCTGCCTGCTCGTCGGCGACGACTACGGCTCGAGCGTGCCCGAGCGCTGGCAGCACCTGCCGTTTCCGCTGACGCTGCGCGTGCCCGATCCGTTGCCCGAGCACAGCCTGTTCGGCGCGGAGAATGCCGGGAAGCTCCTGTGGGCCACGCAGCCGATGATGTCGATCAAGGCCCTGATCGTCGCGCTCGCGTGCCTGTGGATGCTGAAGCGGCGGCGCTTCGAAGGCCAAGTCGCGCTGGTCGGCATCGCGCTCTACGCGGTGTTGCGCTTTGGGATCGAGAACTTGCGCGGCGACGCGATTCGCGGCGTGTGGTTCGACGGACGGCTGTCGACCTCCCAGTTGATCTCGCTCGTCGCCCTCACCGGCGCGGTCGCGTTGCTCGTCGTCCTGCGCAACCGCCGCGACGAGCCGCGCGTCGCCTGACTCGTCGGTCGTGACGAAGCTGCGCCTGCACGCCGGAGTCGACGAGGCGGGGCTCGGGCCCCTGCTCGGGCCGATGACCTTCGGCTACAGCGTGTTCCGCGCGCCGTGCGGCGCCGATGAGCTCTGGCGCGTCCTCGCTCCGGCCGTCAGCGACGAACCGGGGGCCGATGGGCGCTGCTTCGTGGTCGCCGACTCGAAGTTGGTGTTCAAGCGCACCGCGCGCTGCCATCGCCGCCTCGAGTCCACGGCGCTGGGATTTCTCGCGCTGAAGGCCCCGCTGCGGCGCCCGCACACCGACGCGCGACGCTACCTGTTCGACAACCCTCGCGAGCTCGCGCTCGACGCTGCCTCGGTCGACCTGCATCCGTGGTACCGCGTCGGCGCCCTGCCGCTGCCGCGCCACGTCGACGCGGGGTTGCTCGAGCTGCGCGTGGAGGACCTGCACCGCGCGCTCGTGCGCGCGAGCGTGGACGTGCTCGACCTCGGCGTGCGCGTGGTTCCCGAGGCCGAGCTCAATCGCTCCTTCGGCGAGACCGACAACAAGGCCCGCACGCACTGGCTGCAATCGCGCCTGATTTTCCGGCGCATCTGGCAGCAGCACGCGCAGGAGGGCGTCGAGTTGTGGGTCGATCGCCACGGCGGGCGCATGCACTACGGCTCGATGCTCGCGATCGACTTTCCCGAGGCGTCGGTCGAGCTGGTCGACGAATCGAGCGAGCTCTCGCGCTATCGCCTGACCGAGCGGCGCGGCGGCGCGCGGCGCATGGAGGTCGCATTCGCCGAACGCGCGGAGTCGCGCTCCCTGCCGGTGGCGCTCGCGTCCTGTCTCGCCAAGTACGCGCGCGAGCTCGCCATGGAGTGCTTCAACGCCTACTGGATCCGACTCGATCCGAGTCTGACGCCGACCGCGGGGTACACCGAGGATGGCCGTCGCTGGCTCGCGGACGCAAAGCGCGTGCTGGAGCAGGAAAAAATCGACCGCGCGCTGCTGGTGCGCTCGCGCTAAGTCCTCACCGCGCTCGCCCGACCTCGCGCGCCGCGCTATCGTGAGAGCGACGTGGCAGGCTGCGAGCCTCCCCCTCCTCGAAGCACAACGACCACGGTGAAGATCGCGATCCTCGGCGCCGGCATTTCCGGACTCGCGCTGGCCCGCTTCCTGATCGAGGGCGGTCTGCCGCGCGAGCACGTGAGCGTGTTCGAAGCCTCGCGCTCGGTCGGCGGGCTGTGCGCGTCGAAGAGCGTCGAGGGCTTCACCTACGACGTCACCGGCGGCCACATCCTCTACAGCAAGGATGCGCGCGCCATGGCGTGGATGAAGGCCTGCGCCGGTGGCGAGAGCGCCTTCGTCGAGCAGGAGCGCCACACCAAGATCCGCTTCGCGGACCGCTGGGTGCACTATCCGTTCGAGAACGGCCTCGGCGACCTGCCCGAGCAGGCGAACTTCGACTGCCTGCGCGGCTACATCGAGGCTTGGCATCGGCGTCAGGTCGATGGCTCGCGCGCTCCGACGCAGTTCGGCCCGTGGGTGCGCTGGCGCTTCGGCGAGGGCATCGCGCGCCACTTCATGGACCCCTACAACGCCAAGGTCTGGAAGCGCGAGCTCGACTTCCTCTCGAGCGACTGGGTTGCGGGCCGCGTGCCCGATGCACCGATCGACGACGTGCTGCGCGCCTCGATCGGCATCCGCACCGAGGGTTACACGCACCAGTCGATCTTCTACTACCCGCGCCGGGGCGGATTCCAAGCGCTCACCGACGGCATCGCGAGCACGGTGCTCGACCGCGTGCGACTCGCGACGAGGGTGCGCGAAGTCGAGCGCACGCGCGCGGGCTGGAAGGTCAACGGCGAGGAGTTCGACGCGCTCGTGAGCACGCTGGCGCTCACCGACCTGCCGCAGATCGTGCGCGACGTCCCGCACGAGGCGGCCGACGCGATGCGCACGCTCGAGTACAACTCGATCACCTGCCTGCTCGTCGCGCTCGCGCGCGCCGAGCACCCCAAGCTCTCGTGGATCTACCTGCCGCACCACGAGCAGGGGCCGACCAACCGCGTGACCTACATGTCCAACTACGCGCCGGGGATGGCGCCGGCTGGCAGGAGTTCGCTGCTGTGCGAAGTGACGCACCCCGGCGGAGCGCCCCACGCAGGGCCGGAACTCGAGCGCGAGGTGCTCGAAGGCCTCGAGCGCGCCGGCATCCTGCGCCGCGACGAGGTGCTGTTCACCGACCGCACCTCGACCCGCCATGCGTATGTGGTGTTCGACGCCGCCTACCACGCGCGGCGCAAGGCGATTTTCGACTGGATGGCGCAGGTCGAGCTCGTGCCGCTCGGGCGTTTCGGGCGCTTCGAGTACGACAATTCGGACCAGTGCGTGATCAAGGCCCGCGAGCTGGCCGGTTCGCTGCTCGGGCGGGCTCAGCGGGGCTGAACCGGCACGTGTAGGCCGCCGAGCGGCTCGTGCAGGCCGCCGAGCGGGTTGGCAGGCCGCCGAGCGGGTTTTCTGGGTGGATCGGCCGACGTCGGCGTCCGCTCGCCCACGGGGAGTGCTCCCCAGCGCGCGGAAGACCGCGTCTGCACTAGACTGACGTGAACTGGGTGGGCCGCGCTCCCCAGCCCCGGCGCCGAGTTCCGTGTTCGCACGCCGCCTTTCGATCCACAACGCTACGATTCTCCCGCTGCCCTCCGAGACCTGTCGCACGATCACCCGTCACACGATCTCCTGTCGCTACATGGCCGCTCGTTCCCTGCTCTCGCCGCTCCGACCGATCCTGCCCGCGGGCCTGCTTCCCGCGCTCGCTCTCTCGGGCTGCGGCAGCGCGGACACACCTGTGGCCGCACCGAGCGCGCTCAGCTACTCCTCGACCTTCGAGCTCGCCACCAAGGGTGAGGACCTCGCTCCGCTCTTGGCCTCGGTCCGCGGTGGCGCGGTGTCGAGTTGGAGCGTGACGCCCGCTCTGCCCGCGGGCCTCGAGCTCGATGCGAGCGACGGATCCATCGGCGGCGTCCCGCGCGTGCAGGCCGAGCCCGCGACGTACGTCGTGCGCGCCTCGAACGTCTCGGGCTTCAGCGAGGCGAGCGTCGTGCTCGGCGTGGTCGCCCCGCTGCAGCTCGTCGCGGTGGCCAACTCGGCCGACAGCACGCTCAGCGCCTTCCGCATCGATCCAGGCACCGGCCTGCTCACGCCCACGGGCATCACGGCGCCGATCATGGTCGAATCCGGCGCGCGCGGGATCTGCGCCCACCCCTCGGGCAACTACCTGTACCTCCTGCAGCGCGATTCGAGCACGGTCCGCATCTTCGACGTCCACGCGGACTCGGGTCGCTTCGTCGAGCGCGGCGCCGTCGCCTGCGCGGGCCTCAATCCCAACGAGCTCACGCTGTCCCCGGATGGCTCGCGCCTGTATGTGATCGCGCAGACCCAAGTGCACGTCGAGACCTTCACGGTCGGAGGCGACGGCTCGCTCTCGTCGCTCGGCGGGCTCTCGCTCGACGACGGGATCGACCCGATCGATGGCGCGTGGGACGCGGAGCTCGCGGCCGACGGGCGCTTCCTGTGGCTCTCGAACGTGACCGCGAAGTCGATCCAGACGCTGGCGCTCGATCCGACCACCGGTCTGCCCGCGGTGAGCGGCCCGCCGAGCGTCTCGAATTTCACTCCGTTCTGGCTGGCGAGCTCGCGCGACGGGCGCTTCCTGTACACGAACTGCCGCATCCACAGCCGCCTGCAGGTCTATTCCATCGACCCGCAGACCGGCGCGTTGTCCTTCGTGGAGAACGAGAACACCGCGCTCCAGCCGTCGCGCGTCGCGCTCGCGCCTTCGGGGCGCTTCCTGTACGCGACGATCGCGAGCGACGACACGCTGCGCACCTTCGCCATCGATCCGTCGACCGGCGCTCTCTCGCTGAACGATGTGACGCCCACAGGCGATCGCCCCGAGTCGCTCTCGTTCGACTTCACCGGCGAACGCGTGTACGTCACCCTCGGTCAGGACGCGGAACTCCAGTGCTTCCGCGTCGATCCAGCCACGGGCGAGCTCACCCTCGAAGACTCGCTCCGCACGCGCGAGTCTCCGCTGAACATCGCGCCGATCCCCTCCGACGAGCCGCCGAATCCGCGCGCGTCGTTCGCCTACGTTTCCACCTCCGAGGCCTTGGCCCCGACCGTGTTCCGCATCGACTCCGTCGACGGAGCGCTCGCGCCCCTCTCGACGCCCGCGCCGGGGGCGCCCCAACCGCAGGCGGTGGCGCTGCATCCCTCCGCGCGCTGGCTCGTCTCCGCGCGACCCAATGACAACCAGCTCGCCGTGCTCGCCCTCGACCCCGCCACCGGCCTGCCGACGGCACCGGAGGCCCTGACCGCGAGCGCAGCCGAACCGATCGCGCTGGCGTTCGAGCCCTCGGGGCGCCGACTGCTCGTGCTGCATCGCCTTGCGGGTGAGCTCCGCCTGCTCGATTTCGACGAGAGCACGGGAGACCTCGCACAGCTTGGCGCGCTGAGCGTCAGCGCCGGCGCACGGTCGCTCGCGGTCGATTCGAGCGGCCGGTTCGCCTACGTGGCGAACCCCGAGACGAACGAAGTGCTCACCGTCGCGATCGACCTCGCGACCGGGGCGCTCACCCAATCCCAGCCCGCCAAGCCGCTCGACGGTCAACCGGCCGCGGTCGCGATCACTCCCAACGGTCGCTACCTGCTCGCGAGCGCGGCTTCCAAGGGCCGTGTGGCGCTCTACCAGATCCACGCCGCGGACGGTGCGCTGTCCCTGATCAGCTCGCGCCCCTCGGGCACGAACACCGTCGCGCTCACCAGCGACCCGCTCGGCCGCTTCATCTACGTCTGCAACCGCGACACCAACGGCGTCGGCGATGTGAGCGTGTTCCGCATCGACCCCAACTCGATCATCACCGATTTCACGCGCGTCGGCGAGTTCACCGCGGGCAACCAACCCATCGCCGCCTCCGTCCACCCGTCGGGTTCGCAGCTGTACGTCGCCAGCGAGGGCTCCAACACGCTCGTGCGGCTGCTGATCGATCGCTCGAGCGGCATGCCGCAGCCCGTCCAGTCGACGAGCCTCACGTCGGCTCCGCAAGGCATCGCGCTGAGCTTGCGACTCGTCCCTTAGCCGTCCGCCTGCCGGACGAGCGCGAGCGCGCGGGCCGAGCCGATCTCCTCGAGTGCCGAGCGCACGCGCTCGCGCACCGAGCCGCAGGGAGTCGCGCCATGGAGCTCTGCCAACCCGTCGACAAGCTCGTCGTAGGCGTCCGGTCGAGCCAGCATCTCGCCGAGCGCTTCCATGGCCTCGCCGCAGTCCGATCCGGTGGCGCGCGAAAGCTGACGCGTGCGAGCATCGGCGAGCCACTCGTGGCGCTCGGAGCTCCATGCCCGCCATGCCTCGGAGTCGCCACCGAGGTCGCGCCCCGTGATCGCGCGCAGCGCATCGCGCGCAGCCGCACGCACGAGCGCGTCGACGTCGTCCAAGGCCCCCACGAGCGCGTCCGCCGTCTGAGTGTCGCGCGCGTTCCCAAACACGGCGGCGGCGGCGCGGCGCGCCTTCGGGTCGGCACTCGCCAAGGCTCGACGCGCCGCCGCGAGCGCGCGCTCCCCCAGTGCCGCGCGCGCGGGACAGCTCGGCTGAGCCACAGCGGCGAGGATCTCCAGATCGAGCGCGGCCTCCCGCCCCAAGGCTCGCGCCGCGAGCGCCGGACCGCGCGCATCACCCGACTGCGCCCAACCGCGCACGATGACCCGCGCCAACTCGCTCGGCTGCTGCGCGAGCAAGGTCTCGAGGTTGCGCTCGCTCGCCTTCGACGAAACGAGTGCTTGCGCGAGCGCGCGTTCTACCGGCTCGGCGACGAAGTCGCGGGCGAGATCGAGCGGCTCGAGGCCGCGCGCGATGCGCAGCACCGTCGGCAAGGCCACTTCCCCACCGAGCTCGCCGGCGAGTTCGACCAGCACGCGACGCTCGTCGCGCGTGGCCGCGTGACACTCGACCAGCGCCTTGGCGCGCAGGTCGGGTTCATAGCGCTCCCACGCATCGCGCAGCGCGACAACGCGCAGGTCGGCGGTCGCGGCGTGTTCGCTTTCTGGCCACTCGCCGCGGCCGAGCATCCCATCGAGCAGACTCGGCACGAGCTCAGGTCCGAGCCCCACCGCGGCATCGGCCAGCACCATCGGATCGAGCCCGCGTGCGTCCTCGAGCATGTCGCACAGGGCGACGCGCGCATCGGGGACGCTCGTCGACGTCGCTGGAGCGCGGCGTTCTCGCTCGAACGAAGCGGCGAGAGCCGCGCTCTGCGACGGTGCGCCTGCGAGGGCGGCCTCCGACATGGCCGGATCGTTGACGACGACATCGCCAACCGCGGCGGACTCGACCGACGTGCATTCGCTCGGTGAACGCGGGGGCTGCTCGGGCGGCAGGGGAACCACGCTTGCCCTGCGCGGCATGGCCACGACCGCGAGAACCGTGAAGGCGCTCGCACCCACCAACGCCCCCCATGCCAGCTTCATGTTCCCTGCGTTCATCGCGCTGCCACCGTGCGCCATGAAACGACGCTCCAGTCGGCCTCGCCCTGAGCCGCCGTCGGAAGCCCCGGGAGGGTGACCGCTCCGCTGGCGATGCGCCCGTCGAAGTTCACGGTCAGCTTCGAGTGCTGGCTGCCCCAGTCGCGATTGATGCGCACCTGATTGCCGGCGGTCATGTTGCCGTTGACGGTGACCTTGGCCGAGCCCGTGGCCGAGAGGTTGTTGTCATGGAAGTTGTTCTCGGCGTACATGAACGAGTCCATGCGCTCCAGCGTGCCGAAGCTCGGATCGCCGAAGTAGATGTTGCCCGAGCTGGCGACGGCGGGGTCCTTGATCGCGATCATCGCGAGCGCCCCCGTCGTGGCGTTCTGGTAGAGGATGTTGTCGGAGATGTAGATATTGCCGCGCACCACGAACGTCGCTCGCACAGGATCCGAGCCACTGTTGAACAGCGTGAAGGAGTAGATGTTGTTGTTGTGGACCCAGAGGTTCCCGTCGATGTAATAGACCTTGTTGCTCGCGTTGGATCCGGGGTTGTTGTCGTGTCCGGCGAGCGTGATTCGAGTCCCGTTGGCCGGCGCGACGGTCGAGCTGCCGCTGACGGCCTCGTAGGGATCCTCGAGAAAGTAGTCGTCCTTGGAGGTCGAGGAAGTGGCCGAAGTCCGATCGCTCGGATTGCGGCGGAAGATGTGGGCTGGACTGGACTCGGAAACCTGCCACGCGCGGCCGCCGAGCGCCGTGTGCGTCTTGTAGGTCGCCGAAGCGAAGAGCGCGTTCACGTTGTAGTGCGCCGTGGTCGCGTAGTTCATCCCCGCGATGTCGGGAATCGGCAACGTCTTGCCGGTGTCTCCACCGCCGCCACTGATCGAACCGGCCGCACGGATCAGCCCGTTGATCTGTGCGCCGCCCGTGACGAGCACGTTACGACCGCTGTAGATGTTGCCGTTGACGATGTCGGCCTGCACGCCGGTGCCGCCGAACTTCATGTCGTACAGCGGATCACCCGAGACGTTGCCCGCGAACAGCGCGCTGTTGAAGATGCCTTCATCGTTCGATTCGAGCACGGCTTCCGTCGCCTGACGCACGCCCCCGACGTCGGCCGTCGACGTCACCGTGACCGTGCCATCGTGGTTGTTGCGAACTCGGTACCAGTAGCCACCGCCGGAGAAGGGCAGCGGCTCCTCGTCGCTCCCCACCTCGAGTTCGTCGGTCTGCTCGTCGACGGCACCGCCGCGCACGGAACCGATCGCCAGCGACAGCCCAGCTTCCGCGACGTACAACGCGCGCGACGCGTGCTCATCGCCTTCGTTCTCGCGTTGGAGCGAACCACTGTAGGTCGAGAGCCCAGCCGCGAGCGCCGCGAGCACCATCACCGCGATCAAAGCCACGAGCAACGCCGAGCCACGCCGCCGCCATGCCACGCCTGTCCGTCCGTGTGTCATCCCAAACCTCTCCCCTCTCAGTTCCTCAGGTGAACGATCGTCGAAACCGTCCGCAGCAGCACGCCTCCACCCGCTCCACGCGCCCCCACGGTGGCCCCAATCGCCACGCTGGTTCCGCCGCTTCGCCACTGCAGGCTGAGTCCACCTTCATCGATCAAGCCGTTGCCGTTGTCGTCGACGTTGTTGCCCGCGACTTCGCCCTCGAGCACTTCCGTCACGTCACTGGCGAGCACGAGTTCGCGCGAGGGAGTCGACGCCGTGTCGAGCACGAGAACGACTTGCCCCTCGTCCACCAGACCATCGCCGTCGTTGTCGATCCCGTCGTTGGGGTCTTCCGGGCTGGGCACGCGCGCGATGCGCCGTTGCACACCTTCCTCGATCTCGCCTTGCACGACGTCGAAGCCCTCGACCGTGCGGAAATCGACTTGCACTGTGGCGCGCCCGACCGCTGGCGCAAGCGGCAGACTCTCCGCGGTCGCGTTCATGAGCTCGCTCGCGATGCGGTCGACGAGCCGCTGGGCCCGCGCCGAGAGTGCCGCGGCGCTCACGCCGGCCTCCGCAGCGGAACGTCCGCGCTGGGCGACCGCGCCGATCGCGCCGAGCAGCAAGGTGAGACAACCGGTCGCGATCACGACCTCCAGCAGGGTCGCGCCGCGTCGCGCGCGATGTGCGTTCAACGGCGACGGCACAGGATCGTCTCCAGATCGAAGTTCTCGTCGCCGCGCGCTCCGCGCCACTCGACGCGCACGCGCACGGGCAGGAGCTCATAGTCGAGCGCGCGGTTCTGTCCGTCGATGACGCCGTCGGCATTGAGATCGCGCGGCATGCCGAGCGAGGGATCCACGACGTCCTCGCGCAGCCACTCGACACCGCCGGCGACGACGGTCGGGAACAGCACGCGACCGCACTGCCCGTCCGCGTCCCCCGGGCGCGCGCGCAGGCCTGCCACGGCGAAGTTGCTGCCGCGCGCGGCGAGCGAGAGCCCGCCGTCGTCCTGCGTGCTCTGGTTGTAGAGCGCGTAGACCTGCGTGAAATCCGCGGCCGTCAGTTCCTCGAGCACGCGGCGCGCCGCGACGCGCGCGAGCGCAGCGTCGCTCTCGCAGCGCTGCAGGGTGAGCGACGAGAGCATCGCCCCCGCCATCCCGACCGCGCCCAGCGTGAGCACGACTCCGCCGACGAGCACCTCGAGCAGCGTGAAACCGCCCCGTCGATTGCGTTGTGTCCCGTTCCCCATGCCCCCATCGCACGGCGCGGCCCGCGAGAGGCGCGCAACACGATGTTCCCAAGGCCATGGTTCGTCCCGCGCGCGGGGCCCGCCTGAACAGGAAATCGCAATTCCAGCGCGGCACTTCCCGCGGGGCGGGAAGCGATTTCAGGGGCGGTGTTGCAGCGCTTCGACGCTGAAACACAGGCGTACTCGCGGCCGGAGAGGGGCGCGCGGCCGGAACGACGATGAAAGCGGGCCCGCGCTACTTGCTCGCTCGCTTCCAACTGCGCATGGCGCCGCGCAGGTACGCCTCGAGGTCCGCGACCTTGACGCTCTCCTGCGTCATCGAGTCGCGGTGGCGCACGGTGACGACGTCGTTCACGAGCGTCTCGCCGTCGATCGTGACGCAGTAGGGCGTGCCGACCTCGTCCTGACGGCGGTAGCGGCGCCCGATGGCCGCGCTCTCGTCGTAGAAGGTCGTGAAGCGTGCCTGCCGCAGCAGGCGGTCGATCGCGCTCGCCTTCTCGGGCATGCCTTCCTTCTTGACGAGCGGCAGCACCGCGACCGTGATCGGCGCGATCTCGGGGTGGAAGTGCAGCACCGTGCGCACGTCGCCGTCGGGCAGCGCCTGCTCCTCGTAGGCGTCGATCAGGAAGGTCAGCGCCGTGCGGTCGACACCGGCGGCGGGCTCGACCACCCAAGGCGTGTAGCGCGCCTTCGATTCGGGATCGAAGTACGTGAGGTCCTTGCCCGAGGCGGCCGAGTGGCTCTTGAGGTCGAAGTCCGTGCGGCAGGCGATGCCCTCGAGCTCGCCCCAACCGAACGGGTACTCGTACTCGACGTCCGTGCAGGCCTTGCAGTAGTGCGCGAGCTTGGCCTGCGGGTGCTCGTACTTGCGCAGCTTGGAGGGATCGATGCCGTAGTCGACGTACCAACTGAAGCGCTCGTTGACCCAGTACGCATACCACTGGTCGTTTTGCTCGGGCGGGATGAAGAACTCCATCTCGGCCTGCTCGAATTCGCGCGTGCGGAACACGAAGTTGCCGGGCGTGATCTCGTTGCGGAACGACTTGCCGATCTGCGCGATGCCGAACGGCGGCTTGACGCGCGAGCTCTCGAGCACGTTCTTGAAGTTGAGGAAGATGCCCTGCGCGGTCTCGGGGCGCAGGTAGGCGACCGAGCCGGAGCCCTCGACGGGACCGACGTTGGTCTTGAACATCAGGTTGAACTCGCGCGCTTCGGTGAGCTCGCCCCCGCACTCGCCGGGCTTCTTGGACGGCTTCTCCGGGCAGCGCGCGTCGTCGAGCTTGTCCGCGCGGAAGCGCCCCTTGCACTTCTTGCAGTCGACCATCGGGTCGGTGAAGTTCGAGACGTGGCCCGAGGTCTCCCACGTCTTGGGGTTTTGGATGATGGCGCTGTCGAGGCCGACGATGTCGTCGCGCAGGGTGACCATGCGCGTCCACCAAGCGTCCTTGACGCGGCGCTTGAGCTCGACGCCGAGCGGGCCGTAGTCGTAGGTGTTGCCGATGCCCCCGTAGATCTCGGAGGCCGGAAACACGAAGCCCCTGCGCTTGCACAGGGAAACGATCTTGTCCATCAGGCTCGGTGCGGGGGTCGACATGGGCGCTCCAGATCGGGTCGATTGGGGCGAGGAGTGTAGGGAGCGCGGGGAGCGGACTCCATCGGCGGCCGTTTCGGCCCGTTGTCGAGACGTCGTTGGAGCGGGAATCGGGCCGCAATCGGCCTATACTCGCGGGTCATGCAGCAGGCTCCTGCAGCGCCCCCGGCGCCCGTCCATCCGCTCTGGAACGCCCCCCTCGCCTCGCGCGCTCGAAGCGGCGAGGTCGCCCGCGAGCTCGAGCGCATCGGCGCCAAGGTGCGCGAAGGTCGCCGCATCACGCCGGAAGAGGCGCTCTACCTGCACGAGCGCGCGGACATGCTCACCTTGGGCCTGCTCGCCGACCACGTGCGCCGCGCCAAGCACCCCCAGCCGCACGTCACCTACATCGTCGACCGCAACCTCAATCCGACGAACGTCTGCATCACCGACTGCGGCTTCTGCGCGTTCTACCGGCGCCCCAAGGCGGACGGCGCCTACGTGCTGCCGCGCGAGGAGATCGTGAGCCGCATGCAGGAACTCGCCGACCTCGGCGGGCGGCAAGTGCTCATGCAGGGCGGGCACCATCCCTACTTGAAGAGCGAGTGGTGGTGCGAGCTGTTCACCGACCTGCGCGCGCGCTTTCCGCAGATCAACCTGCACGCGCTCTCGGCGCCGGAGATCGACCACCTCTCCAAGCTCGACAAGCGACCGGTCGAGGACGTGCTGCGCGACCTGATCGCGGCGGGCTTGGGCAGCGTGCCGGGCGCGGGCGCGGAAATTCTGGTCGAGCGCGTGCGCAAGATCATCGCGCCCAAGAAGACCTCGACCGAGCGCTGGCTCGAAGTGCACCGGCGCGTGCACGAAGCCGGTCTGCGCTCGTCCGCGACCATGATGTTCGGCCACGTCGAGACGACCGCGGAGTGCATCGAGCACCTGACGCGCCTGCGCGACCTGCAGGACGAGACCGGCGGCTTCACGGCCTTCGCGTGCTGGCTGATGCAGCCCGACGGCGTGCCCGACGAGCACCTCTACCCCGAGCGCAAGACGCCCAGCGTGTACCTGCGCATGCAGGCGCTCACCCGCATCTTCCTCGACAACTTCGACAACATTCAGACGAGCTACGTCACCGCGGGCCTCAAGCTGGCGCAGGTGACGCTCTCCTACGGTTGCAACGACTTCGGCGGCACGATGCTCGAAGAGAACGTCGTCAGCGCGGCCGGTTGCTTCAACCTCGCGCCGATCCAGAAGCTCGAGCACGTGATCGCGCGCGCGGGCTTCACGCCGCTGCAGCGCAACTCGTGGTACGGCGTCGTCGATCCGCGCCACCCGCAGCTGCAACGTGGTCCAGCTTCGGGCGCCCAGTCGCGTCCGCGCGCGTGGACGGGAGCGAGCGCGTGAGCACCGCCATGACGACCGCCACGACAACCGCCACGACGACCGCGTGCGACGAGCGCTTGCTCGAGCTCGCCCGCGCCCACGGACTTGGACCGATTGGCGAGAAGGTCCTCGCGCGCGAGCGCCTCTCGCACGACGACGGTGTCGCGCTCTACCGCAGTCCGCACTTGCACGCGGTCGGCGCGCTCGCCAACCACGTGCGCGAACGCCTGCACGGCGACCTCGCGTACTTCAACGTCAACCAGCACGTCAACTACACCAATCTCTGCAACAAGCTGTGCCGCTTCTGCGCGTTCCAGCGCCTGCCGGGCCAAGAGGGCGCCTACCAGCTCACGCCGGAGCAGGCCGCGGCCAAGATCCGCGCGCAGTTGCACGAGAGCGTGACCGAGGTGCACATGGTGGCGGGGGTCTGGCCGAAGATCCCCTACTCGTACTACCTCGAGCTCCTGCGCGCCGTGAAGGCCGCGCGGCCCGAGATCCACATCAAGGCCTTCACCATGGTCGAGCTCGACCAGATCGCCAAGTCGGCCAAGCTGCCGCTCGAGGTCGTGCTCGAGGAACTGAAGGCCGCGGGGCTGGGCTCGGTGCCCGGCGGTGGCGCCGAGGTCTTCAGCGAGCGCGTTCGCCGAGCGACCTACCACTTGAAGATCTCCGGCGACGAGTGGCTCGCCGTCGCGCGCAAGGTGCACCGCTCCGGCCTGCGCTCGAACTGCACCATGCTGCACGGCCACATCGAAACGCCCGAGGAGCGCGTCGACCACCTCGACCGCCTGCGGCGCCTGCAGGACGAAACCGGCGGTTTCCAGACCTACATCCCGCTCTCGTTCCACCCCGACAACAGCGAGATGGCCGACGTGAGTGGCCCGACCGCGGTCGACGAGCTGCGCGAGATCGCGCTCGGGCGCCTGTTGCTCGACAACATCCCGCACATCAAGGCCTACTGGATCCTGATGGACATCCCGATCGCGCAGCTCGCGCTCTCCTACGGCGCGGACGATGTCGATGGCACGGTGGTCGAGGAGCACATCTACCACGACGCCGGTGCGACCACGCCCGAAGTGGTCAAGCGCGCGGAGCTCGTGCAGTGGATCCGCGACGCGGGGCGCATCCCGGTCGAGCGCGACACGCTCTACAACGTCGTGTGGAGCGCGGACCCCGAGCTCGCTCCCGTCGGGCGGCCCGCACCGGTCGCGAATTAGCCCGACCGCTGCCCGCTGCCCGTTGCGCGAGCGCGCGGCGCAGCCACGGCGAGCACCACACGGCGAGCACCACACGGCGAGCACCACACGGCGAGCACAGGCGCGTGGACGACGAGCTCGCCCGCCTGCTCGCCCCTTCCGCCAGGGAAAAGCGGCGTGCTCATGCACAGCCGTGAACCGCCGGCGCATCCACCATGGCAAGGAACGCGCTCGGAATTCCCCCGCGCGGCCGCGACCAGCGCGCGCGCCGCGCGACGAGAGGGCAAGGAGACACCCACGATGCACCTGCGCTGGATCCAACTTCCCTTTCACCCCGACCGCGGCGGTTTCGACGAGGCGCCGCTCGCCGCCGCGCTCGGCGAACGCCGCGTCCTCGACGCGCGCGAGTACTTCTTCGAGCACGGTGGCCGTCCGTACCTCGGCTGCTTCCTCGAGTTCGACGACGAGAGCATGCCCGTGAGCGGTGGACCGCACGTCGACGCTCCTCCGCGCGGGCGTCGCGGCGCGCGGGCGAACGAACGGCGCAACGAGCAGCCGACGCGGGGCTGTGCCGCTGCTCCCATGGACCTCTCCGCGCCGAGCGAGCCCCTCGCGGCGCCGCTCGATGCCGCGGGACTGCGGGCCGCCGCCGAGCTGCGGCGCTGGCGCACCCGCCGCTCCAAGGAACTCGGCGTTCCGGCCTACCGCCTGCTGCCCAACGCCACGCTCGAAGCACTCTCGCGCATGCGCCCCGTCACGCTGGGCACACTGCTCGAAGTGACCGGCATCGGGGCGGCGCGCGTCAGCGCCCACGGCGACGAGATCCTCGCCTGCCTGCGCTCCGCCGAAGCGCACAGCCTGCTCGACAGCCTTCCACTGCCGACGGCGGCGGAGTGAGCTCAGAGCACGCGAGCCAAGCTCGCCCACGAAATGCGCGCCGCGCTCGCGCGACGAAACGGGCGCGAATCACCCCTGTGGACGCGGGGCTGTGAAAGCGCTCGCCGTCGCTGCACAATCCGAGCATGACCGCCGCCCGCAGCGAAGAGTGGTTCGGTCGCCGCCGACCTTGGCTGTGGCTGAGCGCGTCGATCGGCGTCGCGGCCGCCCTCGCCGCGCTTGCGTGGTGGTGCGTCGTGCGTTCCGCCCATGGAGCCGTCGAAGCCGAGCGCGCGCGCATCGGAGTCGGGGTCTCGCTCTGCGGTGGCAGGACACAAGCTCCGGCTCCAGACGCGCTCGCGCGGTGGATCGAGGTGTTCGTGCGCACGCCGCCGCAAGGTTACGTCGAGAGTCAGTGGCCGGACGTCGCGCTCGACACCGCGCCCGGCCCCTACGAGTCCATGGCCGGGATCGGTTTCCTAGCTCCACGCCACGCCGCGCTCGAAGTGTCCTTCGCCGCGCCCGAGGCAGTCACGACCGAGTGCAGCGCGGCGAAGCCTGAGCAACATCTTGCGTCGGTCGAGGGCTGGCTCGCGGAGTTCGTGGCCCAGCCCGCGACGGACCCGCAGGTGCGCGACTGTCTGCGAGCCCTGTTGCGGCAGCGCGTGCTCGACGAAGCGCACAGGGTCCACGCCCTCGCCGCGCGCGAGCTTCCCCGCGCCGATGGCGCGATCTGGCTCGCGCGCATGGAACTCGCCGACGAGCCGCTGCCCCAACCCGCGCTCCACACCGCGGCCGCCGTCGTGCGACACCTCGGCCTGCTCGCCGCGCTCGGGGCGCTCGAGCAGGACGCGATGCGCGCGCGGAGTGCGCTCGAAGCCGCGCACGCGCTGTGCGATTCGCTCGCTGGCCTGCCGTGGCACGACGCCTACGTCACGTGGGTCGAGTGCGAGCTGATGGCGCTGAACGCGACGGCCGCGGTGCTCGCGCATGCGCCCGAGGCGATCGACGAGGAACGCCTCGTGCTCCATCTCGATGGACTCGACGCCCAAGGCCGACACGTCGCAGCCTGCGAGCTCCAGCGCACGCTGTGCGATCGCGCCTACGCGCGGTTGCTCGCGGGCAAGCCCTGTGGCGTCGAGGCGTTCGACCAGTGGCCCGCGGCTCCCGGACTTCGCGCGCCGTGGCTCGAACGCGAACGAGCGGACGCCCTCGCCAGTTGGCGACGCTGCGCGGACTGGAGTCGCGAACCGCTCGACACGCGCGGCGCGCCGCCAGCGTACGAGCGGCACGCGCTCGCGAGCGACGACCTTGCGACCGCGTGGCTCGCCGCCACCCGTCCGGTGTCCAACGCGGCGCTCGCGCGCCTCGAATCCTACGAGCGCGTGCTGCGCATCGCGCTCATCGCACGCCGCGATGGCTCCGACGCGGCACAGGCCGAAGCCGATCGACGCGCCGCGAGCGCGGGCGGTCGGTCGATTCTGGTGCGCTCGGAGCCGAACGGGCTGCTGATCGAGACGCACAGTGCCCACGTGAGCCCGATGGATCCCCTCCCGCTGCGGATCTACCTCTCCAATCGCGAGTGATCGCGCCGATGGCACGCACCACGCGCAAGTCCGCCGCGAACGCCAAGGCAGCGAGCGCCGCGGCGGCGCGCAAGCTGCGCGTGCTGGTCGTGATGCACGCCGACCTCGTGCCTCCGCAGGATCGCTCGGCGCGAGCGGGACCGACGATCGTTCCCTGGCGCACGGAACACGACGTGCTCTCCGCGCTCGGCGAGCTCGGGCACGAGGCGCGCCCCGTGGGACTGCGGGACGACCTGCAAGTGCTGCGCCGTGCGCTCGACGAGTTCGAGCCGCACCTTGCGTTCAACCTGCTCGAGGAGTTCCACGGCGTCGCGCTCTATGGCGCGGCGGTGCTGTCCTACGTCGAGCTCTCGCGGCGCGCCTACACCGGCTGCAATCCGCGCGGCCTGATGCTCGCGCACGACAAGCTGCTCACGAAGAAGATCCTCGCGTGGCACCGCGTGCGCACGCCGCGCGGCCACTTCTTCCCGTTCGGTCAGCCGATCCGCGCGCCGCGCGCGGTCCGCTACCCGCTGCTCGTCAAGTCCGCCGTCGAGGACGCCTCGCTCGGGATCTCGCAGGCTTCGGTCGTCCACGGCGAGGAGAAGCTGCTCGACCGCGTGCTCTACATGCAAGAGAGCTACGGCACCGACGTGCTCGCGGAGGAATACGTCGATGGCCGCGAGCTGTACGTCGGGATGATCGGCAACGCGCGCGTGAGCGAGCTGCCGGTGTGGGAGATGAGCTTCGAGGACTGGCCCGAGGACGCGCCGCGCATCGCCACCGAGCGCGTCAAGTGGAGCGCCACCTACCAGCGCAGGCACGGCATTCGCACGGGCCGCGCGGAAAACCTCGCGCCCGTGGTGCGCCGCGACATCACGCGCACCTGTCGCGCCGTGTACCGCGCGCTCGGACTCTCGGGCTACGCGCGCATCGACCTGCGTCTGGACGCACAGGGGCAGGTGTGGGTCATCGAAGCCAACGCCAATCCCGACCTCGCGCGCGACGAGGACTTCGCCGATTCGGCGCGCGCCGCGGGTCTCTCCTATCCCGAGCTCATCCAGCGCATCCTCAACCTCGGGCTCGCGTGGCGCCCGGCGTGGAAGCAGTGCGGCGTGGAAGCAGCGCGGGGGGGCGAGCGGAGCTAGCGGCGCGCGCTCCACCACTCGCGCGCGGGCGGCGGCGCGCGCAGGACGAGCGGCGTGCGCAGCGTCGGATGCTCGACTTCGAGCTCCGCCGCGTGCAGCCCGACGCTCCTGTCCGCGAGCGGTCGCACCGCACCGTACTTCAAATCGCCGAGCAGCGGCGCGCCGAGGCTCGCGGCGGCCACGCGCAGTTGGTGCGGTCGACCCGTGCGCGGTTCGAGATCGAGGTGCGCGAGTCCGTGCTCGAAGCTGGCGAGCCGCCAGCGCGTGACCGCGAGTTGCGCGCCGGGCCGCTCGCGCTCGAGCACGCGCACGACGTTGCGCTCGCCGTCCTTGTCGAGCCATTGCTCGAGCACGCCGCTCGTTTCGCGCGGGCGGGAAGCGCTGACGCCGAAGTACAGCTTGCGCACGGTGTGCGCGCGAAACTGCTCGGAGAGGCGCGCCGCGGCCTTGCTCGTGCGCGCGAAGAGCACCACGCCGGACACGGGGCGGTCGAGCCGGTGCACGACCCCGAGGAAGACCTCGCCGGGCTTGGCGTACTCGCGCCCAATCCACTCGCGCGCGGCGTCGTACAGGCTCTCGTCGCCGCTCTCGTCGGGCACCACCGGCACGCCCGAGGGCTTGTGCAGCGCGAGCAGGTGGTTGTCGACATGCAGGACTTCGACGTTCACGGCACTTGGAGTTCCGCCGCGCTCGGCGGCTCGAAGCCGCGCGCAAAGCGGGCACAGAAGCCGCACGGCAGGTAGCGCCGCGCGTGGCCCGCGCGCTCGCGTTCGGGCAACGCGAGCTCGCCCGACGCGATCGCACCCGACCCGAGCAGTCCGAGCAAGTTGTGGAAAGACAGCGGCGAGAAGCCGATCGCGTAGGTCGAGAGCACGAGGAACGCGCGCTCGTCGAGCACGTCGCGCAGCGCCTCGACGAGCGGCGCCATGTGTTCCTCGAACTGCCACGTCTCGCCCTTCGGCCCGCGCCCGAAGTGCGGCGGATCGACGAGCACCGCGTGGTAGCGCGAGCCGCGGCGCACTTCGCGGCGCGCGAACGCGAGCGCGTCGTCGAGCAACACGCGCAGCGCGTGCTCCTTGAGCCCCGACGCCGCGGCGTTCTCCTTCAGCCACGCGAGCGAGGTCTTCGAGGCATCGACGTGCGTGACTTCGTAGCCCGCCTGCGCGGCCACGATGCTCGCGACGCCCGTGTAGCCGAACAGGTTGAGCAGCCGCGGTCGCTCGACGCCGAGGCGCTCGCGCGCGGCGACGACGAACTCCCAGTTCGAGGCCTGCTCGGGAAACAGGCCCACGTGCTTGAACGGCGTGGGCGCCACGCTCGCGGTCGCGCCGCGCCAGCGAATCGGCCAGCGCGGATCCGCGCGCCGCAGCGCCGCACTCGCGCGCGGGCCCGGAATCCAACGTCCGCGCTTGCCACCGCTGTCGGGATCGCGCTCGAAGGCCAAGTCGGCGCTCTCCCACTCGAGCGAGGGCGCGCGCGGGGCCCACAGCGCCTGCGGATCGGGACGCCGCAACACGTGCGGCCCGAAACGCTCGAGCTTCTCGCCTCCGCCGGAGTCCAAGAGCTCGTAGTCCTCGAAGGCGGGTTGAGCGAAGAGCAGCGGCTTCACGGCGTGGGAGAGTGTCCGCGAGCCGGTGGGGCATTGTCCACGCCCAAGCGAGGACCTAGTGTGCCGACGATGCGCCTGCGCGTTGGAACGGTCCCCTATCTGGTCGCCCGCCCGATCAACCTCGGGCTGGAGGCGGAACCCGAGCTCGAAGTCTCGCGCGAGGTTCCCGCGCGTCTGGTCGAACGCCTGCGGCAGAGCACGCTCGATGTCGCGCTCGTCAGTTCGATCGAGCTGTTTCGCTGCGCGGGCTACGGCTACCTCGCCGGATCGGCCATCGCCGGCCGCGGCTACGTGGCCAGCGTGCAGGTGTTCCTGCGTCGGCCCGTCGGCGCGCTCGGCCGCGTGACCCTCGACCCGGCGAGTCGCACGTCTCAGGCGCTCGCGCAGGTCGTGCTCGCCCGACGCGAGGCGGGGATCGAGTTCCGCGAGGCCCCCACCGGGCGCGATCCGCGCCGCGAGGCCGAGGAGAGCGACGCTGGAGGCTGGCTGCGGATCGGCGACAAGGCGCTGGTCGAGGCGCTCTCGCCCGACGCGCCAGCGTGCTTCAACCCGAGCGAGGCGTGGGCCGCGGACACCGGCCTACCGTTCGTGTTCGCGCTGTGGATCGTGCGTCCGGGCGTGCAGCTCTCGGCCGAGCGCTTGGAGGCGTTCACGCGCGCGCGCGAGCGTGGCCGCGCGGCCATCGATCACCTCGCCGCGGAAGCCGCCCGCGACTGGGCGCTGCCGCTCGAGCCCTGCCGCCGCTACCTCGCCGAGGAGTGCCTGTACGACCCCGGCGCCGCGCTCGAGCCCGCGCTGCTGCGTTTTCGCGATGAATCCGCGCGCCTAGGCCTGTGCCGCGGCGACCTACGCCCGCAGGCCTTCGCTCCGGAGGGCGGCCCATGTCACCGCTGATCGAGGAACCGCACTGCCCGCACTGCGCCGGCGCGCTGCCCGAGCCCAAGCCGCGCGTCTGCCCCGCCTGCGGCGGCTCCCTGCAGCAGCGCTATCTGCGCTTGGGCTGCCTCTCGAGCGCCCCCAAGCTCGCGGCGATCGGCTGGCTGCTGCACGAGGCCCTGACGCGCCTCGCGCACTAGCCTCGCGCACTAGCCTCGCGCACTAGCCTCGCGCACTAGCCTCGCGCACTAGCCTCGCGATCTGGCCTTCGCACGCGCTCGGGCTCCGCGCTCACTTCGCGTCCGGCTTGGCGTCCGGCTTGACGTCCGGCTTGACGTCGAGCGTCGCGATCCAGTCGCGGTAGCCCGGCAGGCTGACGTTGGCCAGCTCGGCGCGCGCCGCGTCGCTCTTCGCCTTGTCCCCCAGCCGCAGCCACAGGCCCGGCGAGAGGAGCGACAGCACGCCTTGGGGATCGCGCTCCTGCTCGATCATCCATGCGAGTTCCGCCTTGGCCTGGTCAGCCTGATTGGAGCCAAAGCGCAGGGCGAACAGGACGCCCGCTGCCGCGACCACCTTGGATCCGCCGCAGGACGGGTTGCGCCGGGCCGACTCGAGACAGCCGTCGAGCAGCTCCTTCTCGTTGGGCAGGCTCTCGCGCGAACCCAACCCGATCGCGGGCACGCACAGCATCAGCAGGTTGCCGAGGCCGACGAGGTGTGCGCCCTGCCCGCTCGCGCTCGGGCGCGCCACGGACGCGAGCGCGAGGGATGTGGAGCGCACCACGCCGTTGTGAGCGAGCCAGCCGAGCAGCTCGTCCTCGAGTCCGAGCGCCTGCTCCTCGAGCTTGGCCACGCCGCTGCGACGGATGCGGTGCACTTCCTTGCCGCTCGCGCCCTCGGAGACCACGAGCTCGACCTTGAAGCCTCGGGCCTCGCGGGCGAGCACACCCTGCACCACGAAGCTCGGCCGCGCCTCGGCCGGACGGCCCTTCACGAGCGCCTCGGTCGGCCACATCTGCCCCATCACGACGAAGGCGCCGCCGGGCAGCAGCGGCACGACCATGTCCGAGCGCGCGAGCGTGCGCAGGTGCACCGACTCCGAGAGGTACAACGGCAGAGCACGCGCGAGGCGCGCCAAGTCCTCGTCGACGCGCGGCTGCGCCTTGGGATCCTGAGCCTTCGCGAGCGCCTCGTCGGCGAACCCGACGAACGTGATCAGGGGCGACTGCGCGTCCTTCCGGGGTCCGAGCCAAGGGGCGCCGAGCCCCTGCATCCACAGCGGGCCCTGCACCATGAAGAGCCGGATCTCGACCTGCTGTTGCGGCTGTGCGCTGGCACCAGCGGCCGACGCGGGCGCGAGCGTGGGCGCGGGCAGGCCGAGTTGCGCGGCGAAGGCGCCGAGCGCCTGCGCGAGCGGCGGCAGGTTCAAGGCCGCGAGGCGGCCGAAGAGGACCTTGGCTTCCTCGGTGCGCTTGAGTTCGATCAGCGCTCGCAGCAGGTTGCAACCCGTCTCGGGCCGCTGGCGCCGCTCGTCGTAGACCGCGCCCACGAGCTCGACCAGCTCGGTGAGCGCACCGGCCTTGCCGAGCTCCGCGCTGATCGCCATGAGCGCATTGGGATCCTGAGCGACGCCGGTGATCGAGCGGCGCAGGAGCTCGACCGCCGCGCTCGTCTGCTGGCCGCGCAGCCGCTGCTGGGCGAGCCAGCTCGCCGCGCGCCAGTTGGCGGGGGCGGCCGACAGGTCGCCCAGAAACTCGAGCACCGCGGCCTCGCCGCCGACCTGCTGCATCAGTTGGCAGGACCAACTGAGCGCCATTTCCTGATTGGCGTCGAGCTCGAGGGCGCGCGAGAGCAGCGTCTGGGCGCCGTCCTCGTCGCCGCGCGCCTGCCGCATGCGCGCCAGATTGACCGCGCACACGGCGCTCTCGCCGTTGCGCTCGATCGACGCGCGCAGGGTCGTCTCGGCCACGTCGTGCTGGCCGCACTGGAACTGGGCCGCCGAGAGCAGCACGCGGCCGCGCTCGCGCCCCGCATCGAGCTCGTCGAGCCGCGCGGCCGCCGCGAGCACCGACTGGTGCAGACCGTTCTCGAGCCCGAACACCACCTGCTGGTAGAGCTGCTCGGGCTGATTCCACGCGGCCTCGAGCAGCTTGGGCAGCACCTTCTCGGTGAACTCGGCGCGCGGGATCTCCCGCGGCTGGCCCTGCTGGTCGTACACCGTGATCGTTTCCTTGGCGGCCATGCTCGATAGTCCTCGTTGCGGGGCGGAGATTCTCGCCCGCGGAGGGCGCGGAAGAAAGGGGCGAGACGCAGCGCGCCGTTGAATCGCCCGGCGGTTTCGGTATCTAGACCCTGTCCACTGGAGCTTCGTGCGAGGGGCGCATTCGTGAACGACAAGGGTGCAGCAGGATTGTTCGACGCGATCGAGATCAAGGGCGAGGGCGCGGCCGAGAAGCCGGTCGCAGCCAAGGCCGAGAAGGCCGAGCCGGCGGAGGCCGGACGCCGCAAGACCGCACAGGAGCTCGCCGAGCGACAGCGCGAGATCTCGGTCTCCGAGTTCTTCACCAAGAACCGCCACCTGCTCGGCTTCGACTCGCCGCTCAAGGCGCTGCTCACGGCCGTCAAGGAGGCCGTCGACAACTCGCTCGACGCCTGCGAGGAAGCCGGCATCCTGCCCGAGGTCGTGGTCGAGATCACGCCCACCGGCGAGGACCGCTTTCGCGTCGCGGTCGAGGACAACGGTCCCGGCATCGTGAAGGAGCAGATCCCGAAGGTCTTCGGCAAGCTCCTCTACGGCTCGAAGTTCCACAAGCTGAGCCAGACGCGCGGCCAGCAGGGCATCGGCATCTCGGCCGCCGTGATGTACGGCCAGCTCACCACCGGCAAGTCGTCGCGCATCGTCTCGCGCACGGGCAAGCGCCATCCCGCCTACGAGCTGCAGCTCTCGATCGACACCGCGCGCAACAAGGCCGACCTGCACGACGAGACGACGCTCGCCGACTGGCATCGCGAGCACGGCACGCGCGTCGAGATCGAGATGGAGGCCCGCTACCAAAAGGGCCTGCGCTCGGTCGACATGTACCTGAAGCAGACCGCGATCGCGAACCCGCACGTGCAGCTCACGTACGTCGATCCGGGTGGTGAGCGCATCGTCTACGAGCGCGGCACCAAGCAACTCCCGCCCGAGGCGGTCGAGATCAAGCCGCACCCGCACGGCGTCGAGCTCGGCGTGCTGATCCTGATGTTGAAGGAAACCAGCGCGCGCACGCTGTCGGGCTTCCTGCAAGAGGAGTTCGTGCGCGTCGGCCCGAAGGTGGCCGAGGAAATCTGCGACACCGCCAAGGTCTCGGAGAAGGCCTACCCCTCGCGCATCGCGCGCGAGGAGGCCGCCGCCCTGCACGCCGCGATCCAAAAGACGCGGATCAGCGCGCCGCCGACCAACTGCATCTCGCCGATCGGCGAGGAGCTCGTGCTGCAGGGACTCAAGAAGGAGATCGAGGCCGACTTCTACGCCGCGGTTTCCCGCCCGCCCGCGGTCTACCGCGGCAACCCGTTCGTGATCGAAGTCGGCATCGCCTACGGCAAGCCCGGCGGCGTCGGCCTCGAGGTCACCGACGAAGGCCGGATCCAGAAGCGCAAGTCGGTGGTCGTGAGCGAGGAGCTCGTCGGCAGCGCGGACGAACCGATCCGCGTGCTGCGCTTCGCCAACCGCGTGCCGCTCCTGCACCAGCAGGCGGCCTGCGCGGTGACCAAGGCCGTGATCCAGACCAACTGGCGCTCCTACGGCCTGCAGCAACCCAAGGGCGCGCTGCCCGTGGGCCCCGCCGCCGTGCTCGTGCACATCGCCAGCGTCTGGGTGCCGTTCACCTCGGAATCCAAGGAAGCGCTCGCCGCCTACGAAGAGATCCTGAAGGAGATCAAGCTCGGCCTGCAGGAGTGCGGCCGCAAGATGGGCACCTACATCAAGAAGGGCCAGCGCCTGCGCTCGGAGTTCGACAAGCGCTCCTACATCGAGAAGTACATCCCCCACATCGGCCTCGCCCTGCAAGAGATCCTCGATCTCTCGGACAAGGAGCGCGACGGCACCGTCGGCACGCTCGACGACTGCCTGCAGAAGAGCCGCAAGTTCTAGCCCCGCGCCGCCAGCACCTCATCTCGACGAACCCAAGGGACCGATCCCGCCATGGCCGACGAAGACAAGCAGAAGAAGAAGGGCACCGCGCGCGCGCCGCGCGAGCTCGATGCGCTCGACAAGAAGACCCTCAAGCTGATCCTCGAGACCGCCGAGCGCGTGCGCAACTCGATCGACAAGCGCGTGCTGCCCGAGCTGCGCTTCCCCGAGCGCAGCCTCGGCAACGTCAAGTACGACACGAAGATCGGCTACTTCGAGCTCGGCAAGAACCGCAAGGCGCGCGCGTTGACGGTCAACACCGTCAAGACCTTCGCTCAGACGTTGCGGCTGATGGCGATCAGCAAGGAGATGGTCGAGAACAACGACTTCGCCACCAAGCGTGAGGCCTACTACGTCTCGAAGAACTGGGGCGAGGCCAAGTTCAACGACCAGCCCGAGTCCGACACGGTGCTCGACGACATCGAGGCGCTCGCCTCCCTCGACGGCCTCGCGCGCGAGCAACTGCGCTACTACCCCGAGGAGCACGGCGGCTCGGTCGCCGGCAACCTGACCGTGATCGATGTCGACAGCGAGACCGCTCGTCCGATCGAGATCGACTGCACGAACTTCGGCTCGGGCTCCTACTCGATCCCCCACTCGGTCGAGCACCTCAAGTTCGAAACCAAGGCGAAGTTCATCCTCGCCATCGAGACCGGCGGCATGTTCCAGCGCCTCAACAACCACAAGTTCTGGAAGACCGAGAACTGCATCTTGGTCGAGACCTCCGGCGTGCCCACGCGTGCCACGCGCCGCTTCGTGCGGCGCCTCGCCGACGACAAGAAGATCCCCGTCTACGCCTTCGTCGACTGCGACCCCTACGGCATCGCCAACATCTACCGCACCCTGAAGGTGGGTTCCGGCAACGCGGCGCACATCAATCGCTTCTTCTGCGTGCCGCAGGCCCAGTTCCTCGGCGTCACGCCCCAAGACATCATCGACTTCAAGCTGCAGGACGCGACCCACAAGCTGCAAGACGTCGACATCAAGCGCGCCAAGGACGCGCTCAAGAACGACCCCTTCTTCATGGCCCACAAGCCGTGGATCAAGGCCATCGAGCAGTTGCTCAAGATGGGCGTGCGCG
This sequence comes from Planctomycetota bacterium, assembly GCA_016872715.1. Lineage (GTDB taxonomy): Bacteria > Planctomycetota > UBA1135 > UBA1135 > F1-120-MAGs118. Next base: position 5,708 of record VGZD01000039.1, on the reverse strand, counting down.
CCGAGCAGCAGGCGCTGGCCAAGTGGGGACTCAACTTCGTGATCGAGGAGTACCTCCCGCGCAAGCTCGAGAACCGCAAGGCCTTCCTGCCCTGAGTAACCCAGTGAGCGCCTTTCCGCCGCCGACGGGCTGCGCCCCCGGGCTCTCGCCCACGCGCAAGTTCCTTGCGCTCGGCATCGCGCTCGGCTCCGACGCCCTCGGCGCCCTCGCCGAGCTCGCGCCGCCGCTGCAGTGGACCCTCGACCTGGTCACCGCGCTGGCGCTGTTCGCGTGTCTGGGCTTCCGCTGGGCCCTGCTGCCCGTCCTCGCGGTCGAGTGCGTCCCCATGCTCGGCCTGTTCCCCACCTGGACGCTGGCCGTGGGCGCGCTCTTGGCGACCTCCAAGTCGCCGCCGCCACCGCAAGCCTGAGTTCCTTGGCAGCTCTGGGCTGCGCGCGCTTCCGGCGCGAGTTTCTGCGCTGTCCCGCTTCGCCCGGCCGGGGTCGACGCGCAGGCCGCCGCGCCCCGAAGCCGCTTGCACAGCCCCACCACAAGCCAGAACCCCCACCACAAGCCAGAACCCCCGGGGATTCCGCGAGGAATCGCCCGGGGGCTCCTTGGCTTGGCGGCCCGCGCAGGTCACCCCGCGCGAAGCCGTCGGCCGACGCGCATCAGACCATCGTCTTGAGGTTCTTCATCGCGCGGACCTTGACCACATTGCGGGCCGGCTTGGCCTTGAACATGGTCTCTTGGCCGGTGAAGGGGTTGATGCCCTTGCGCGCCTTGGTGGCCGGCTTGCGGACGACCGTGACCTTCATCAGTCCGGGGACCTGAGTGACGCCCGGGCCCTTCTTGCCGAGGTCGGCGGCGAGCAGCTCGGAGAACGCGTTGAAGACCGCGACGACCTGCTTGCGGGTCATCATCGAGGCGCCGGCGACGGCGTTGTAGATCTCGCCCTTGGTGCGGATCTTGTTGGCGGGGGTGATCTTGACCGGCTTGGCGGTGTTGGTGTTCTTGGCAGCCATCAGAATCTCCTAGTTTTCCAGAGGTTTTTGGCCTGTGCGGCCGTGTGACGCGCCGTTTGTAGTGAATGGGAGCGGGCACTTCCAGAGGCTAGCGCACGAAAAAGCGCGAAAATCCCGAGGTTTTCGCCGCGCTCGTCCGAAACCACGGCTTTCTCCGGTGTTTCCACGGCCGTTCACCGTCCCCTCGGGGGCCGCGCCCCGCGCCCAAGTTCCAGCGCGCCCAAGTTCCAGCGCGCCCAAGTTCCAGCGCGCCCAAGTTCCAGCGCGCCCAAGTTCCAGCGCGCCCAAGCATGCCCGCGCTTTCCGGCGGCTTGGGGGGGGCGCGCCCGCGCTTCCACCTCCCCGCCCGCGCTCAGCGGCGCGCGCGGATCCTCTCGACCAGCTCCTGCGCCAACTCGTTGGGCACCGGCAGGCTCATCACATACTGCGTGATCCGCCAGCGCTCCCCGTCGCGGCGCAGGGCGCCGGAGCCCCGCACCTCCCCATACGTGGCGCTCGCGAGCCGCTCGTCGAACCAAGCGCTCGCACGGTCCCGCGCGAGGCACACGTGCCGCTCGGTGGCGACGTAGGTCCAGCCCTTGCCCTGCGCGAAGTAGGGCTCGCAGTAGGCTCGGAACTGCGGCACGCTCCAGCGTTCCTTGGCGTCCGTGCCCAGAAACACGGCCTCGGCCGCGAGACAGGCGAAGTAGTCCGCGGCGTCGGCGCGCGCGGCGGCCGCGTGAAAGCGGTCGAGCAGGGTCCGCACGGCGGATTCGGCGGCGGCCCGAGCCGACTCGGTCGCGAACGCCTCGGCGAGGCGCGCCCGCACGCGACCGCCGTCGCAGGCGAGGCTCGCGCGCTCGCAGGTCGACACGAAGTCGAGCGCGGTCTCCTCCCCCAGCGCGAGCCGCGCTTCGAGAATCGCGAGCAAGGCCTCGCGCTCGTCCGCTCGGCCACGCAGCAGCGCGATCGGCAGGCCGGCCGTGGCGTCGAGGCGCCCGAGGTCCTCGGGCGCGAGCCCCCTCGGCGCGAGAGCCACGACACCGCCGAGCGCGTCGGGCGCGACACCGGCCAGCCGCAGGGCCTGCGCGGCGCCCTCGCCCCAGCCGACCACGTGCAGACGCGGCAGCGCCGTGCCGCAGCGGCGTTCGAGTTCCGCTCGGATCTCCCGCCACTCCCCGAGCGGACTGGGACTGGCGATCACGATCGCCCCGGGCCCGGCGAGAGCGGCGACATCGCGGACGGCGCGCTCGAGTTCGGCGCGCTCGAGCGAGGATGGCAGGGCGAGGACCAGACGCAGCGCCGCTCCCTCGCTCGGTGCCACGCCCGCCTGTGCAAAGCACAACGGCGCGAGGGCATCGCGCGGCACCTCGTGCCACGCCACGGGCGGGGAAACGGAGCCGGCGGCTTGAACGAAAACGGCTGCGGCGAATGCGAGGAGCGACATACCGCGCACCTTAGCGCTGCGCGCGAACCCCGGCAGCTACAGGTGCCGCAGGACGTGCTCGACTTCCTCGCCGCTGCCGAGGATGACCGTGGTGCGTTGGTGCAGGGTCTTGGGCTGCACATCCAGCAACCGCTCCCGACCGGCGTAGGCCTTGCCACCGGCCTGCTCGATGATGAATGCCATCGGGTTCGCCTCGTACATCAGCCGCAGCTTGCCCTCGGGCGCCTTGGCGGTGGGCGGATAGAGGAACACGCCGCCCTTGAGCAACGTGCGGTGTACGTCCGCGACCATCGCGCCCGCGTAGCGACTGGAATAGCCGCTCTTCTGGGCCCAGTCGAGGTAACGCCGGTAGCCCTCGGGGAAGGTCGGTCGGTTGCCCTCGTTCAACGAGTAGATCTTGCCCTTGACGGGAATGCGCAGGTTGTCCTCGACGCGCAGGAAGGCGCCGATCAGCGGGTCGAGCACGAACATCGACACGCCCTTGCCGGTCGTGAGCACGAACACGGTCGACGAGCCGAACAGGATGTAGCCTGCCGCGAGCTGGCGCGAGCCGGGCTGCAGCATGGCTTCGTCGGCGGTCGCGGCCGGCGAGGGGTGCTTGAGGATCGAGAAGATCGTGCCGACGCCGCCGCACACGTCGAGGTTCGAGGAACCGTCGAGCGGATCGAACAGCACGCAGTAGCCACCTTCGGCTTCGGCGTTGTCGCGCAGCAAGATCGGCTCGTCGTTCTCCTCCGAGGCCACGATCGCCACGCCGCGGCGCCGCCCGAGGCAGCGCAGCAGGGTTTCGTTGGCGATGACGTCGAGCTTCTGCTGGCGCTCGCCCTGCACGTTGTCGGTGCCGAGCGCGCCGAGCACGTCGTCGAGCCGCGCGCGGCGCAGCTTGGACGCGATCACCTTGGCCGACAGGCTCATCGCCGAGAGGATCCACGAGAAGGTGCCCGTCGAGCCCGGGTGCTTCGACTGCTCCGCGAGGATGTGCGACTGGAGCGTGATCAGGTTGTCGGAGCTGCGCTCGTCGAGCTCCTGTAGGAAGGCGTTCTCGTGGCTCATGGGAGGGGGCGGCTGGGGGACCGTGCAGGGGCTGAATAGTTTGCCCTCGCGCCATCGGCTCGGCAGCGGACGAACCTGCGCGGCCCCACGGCCGTGGGCTCGCCACGGGTCGCATTCTTCGGAATCCGAGCCCGGCGAGCCTCCCTCGATTGGAACGAGACACGCCGGGGAGGGGGGCGGCGTTCAGCGCGCGTGGGCGTCGATCACGCGCGCGATCGCGCGCTCGCACACCGCGCAGAAGGTCGTCGGATTGCGCGTGAACATGATGCAATCGACGGACGGGCGGTACAGGCCGCGCGCCTCGTAGGCAGCGCCCTCGAAGGCCCCCACCTTGCCGGCGAAGCGCTCGCGGGCGAGCCGCGCGCCGCTCGCGAGCTTGATCTCGGCGAACAGCGCCTCGTTGGCGCCGTCGTCGCGTCCCTTGGCGAGTTCGGCCCGCCGCGCGCCGAAGGCACGGTCCTCCTCGTCGTAGGGCCCCTTGTCCCACGGTGTCGGCAGCGGCGTTCCCCGCTCGACCAACTCGCGCCACTTCAGGTTCCACGGCTCGCGCAGCGCCGTCACGTTGGGCTCCCACGGCTCGCTGCCCGGAGGCGTGAACTCCTCGTAGCTCACCGGCGAGCTGTAGTACTCGTCCGCGAGCCCGCCGAGCGAGTGGCCGAGCTCGTGCACGAACACGTACTCGGCGACGGAGGTGTCCGACGCGCAGGTCGCCCACAGGTTGTAGATCCCGCCGCCCCCGTACTTGCGACCGTTGAAGAGGATCACGAGGAAGTCGTAGGGCGCGGCGGCCGCGAGTTCGCGCAGCTCGCGGTCGCGGTAGGTCAGCACGTAGCGGTCCGAGTCGAAGGCGTTGAACGACGCGCCGAAGGCGGTCTCGTTCCACAGTTCGCGGCGCGGATCGCGGATGCCCGAGTGCGGCGAGGCGACGAACAGCCCGCGCACGTTGAGCTCGTTCGAACGCGTGCTGAAGGGCGGCGTGGCGAGCAGCGCCTTCGAGAGCCGCTTGGCATCGGCCTCGAACTTCAGCTCCTCGGCGCGCGTGTAACCCTCGGCGAGCACCAGCAGGTCGAGGCGCGCATCGACCGGCCCGGTCTCGTGAATCGGGAGCACGCGCGCACCCTCGCGCAGCGGTGCGCGGTCGACGAACCGTGAAGCGGGATCGACCTCGAGCTCGAAGAACGGCGCGGCGAAGGTGCCGTCCCCCGCGCGCTTGCGCAGCGCGAGTCGCACCTTGCCCCGGGGCTCGGGAAAACGCTGGGACTCCTCGAAGGCCTTCCACACTTGTTTGGCTTCGCCCGTGGTCTCCCACTCGCCGAAGATCGAGCAGAAGCCGCGCGAGAACATGAGCTCGCCCGAGCTCGGCTCGCGCACCTCGAACAGGTACTTGCCGAGGTTGGTGGCGTCCACGAGCGCGGTGCGGCTCCCCGGCCACGCGCCCTCGAGGCGCAGTCCGGCTGGAGCGATGTGCTCTTCGGTGGCGTTGCCCGCGTGGTGGTAGTCGAAGCGCACCACGCGACCGGTGAAGCGCGCCTCGAACGGATCGGTGGCCACCGGCGCCGACGCGCAGCCGGCGGCAGCGAGGAGCAGCACCACGAGTGCGGAGAAGAGCTTCATCGCGCGCCACGATACCGGCGCGGCGAGGGCGCGAAACGACGGCGTCTCACCTGGTGGTGAAAGTTCGGAGCCGGCTTGAGGGTCGGCCCCGCGCCGCGGGAACGCCGCGCGGAGTCCGGCTTGTGCTTCTGTGTGCGTCCAAAAAACCACCCGAGATCGACCGATGCCTCGCGAGATCGTGCCGGATGGAGCTACTGCTGACCAGATCCTCGAGGGCCCCGCGGGCGACCTGCTGAGGCGCCTGATGGAGAAGATGCTCGCGGAAGTCATGGAGGGCGAAGTGGGCGCCCAGATCGGGGCGGCGCTCCACGAGCGCGCCGAGGGGAGCGTGGCAGACGAGAAGCCGCTCGAAGGTCAAGTCGAGATCGTGAAGCCCGAAACCAAGGCCGTGCCGCGCCGTCGCAAGCACTTCCCGCCGCACCTGCCGATGATTCGCACGAGCTACGAGCTTCCCGCGGAGCAGCGCGGCTGCGCCTGCGGCGCAACGATGGAGAAGATCGGCGACGAAGTGACGAAGGAGCTCGAGCGCCTCGAGCTCTCGGTCGTGCACGAGATCGCGCGCGCGAAGTACGCCTGCAAGGCGTGCGCGTGCGGCGTGAAGCTGACGCCGG
>VGZD01000038.1 GCA_016872715.1 Planctomycetota bacterium | reverse complement strand
GCTCTACATCCACGCTCGCGCCCGCCGCCAGCGCGGCTTCGTGCGGCGAAGCGGGCAGCGGAAAGGCGTGGGCGGGTTCGGCGAGACGCAGTGCAGCGCCCGCGAGCCGTCCGACGACCTCCGTGTCGCTCTCCGTGCCGGTCTGCACGGGCTTGAAGTACCCCGCGCGTCCCTGGCGCGTCGCCGCGCGCGCGAGTAACGCCGCGACGATGGTCTTGCCAACGCTGGTGTCCGTCCCCGCCACGACCAACGCCTGCGCCCGCGCGCGAAACGGACTCGTCGATGTGCGCGGCAAGGTGAGCGCGCGCAGAGAGACGATCAGCGCCTCCAACTCGGCGTCGCTGTTCGACGCATGGCACACCAACCGCAGACGCGACGAGCCCTCGGGCACGGTCGGGGGCCGCACCGCGCGCACGTCGAGTCCGCGCACGCGCAGCTCGCGCGCTGCGGTCAGGGCCGCCTCGGCGCCGCAGACCACGAAGGGCACAATCGCGCCCGCGGGCGCCGGCAGGTCGAGTTGCGAGGCCAGTCGCCGCGCGAGCGCGAGCGCGCGCTCGCGGCGTGCATGGGCGCTGCGCGCGCGCTCGATACCAGCGCGTAGTGCGCCGACTACCGACGGAGGTGCGGCGGTCGTGAAGGCAAAGCTGCGCGCGCGGTCGACCAACGCGGCGCGCACCTCGGCACCGCACACCACCAGCGCGCCAGAAGCGCCCAGCGCCTTGCCGCCGGTCAACACGCGCGCCGCGAGCACCGGATCGCGCGCGCGTTCCTCGCCGAGCGCTGCCCAAGCGCCCGCGCCGTGCGGTCCGAGCAGCCCGATGGCGTGCGCCTCGTCGACGATCAAGCTCGCGTCGAAGCGCGCGCACACTGCCGCGATCGCTAGAAGCGGCGCCAGATCGCCGTCCATGGAGAACACGCTCTCGGTCGCGACCAGAGCCGCACCGCCGCGTCCGAGTGCGCCGAGCTTGCGCTCGAGGTCCTCGGGGTCGGCGTGGCGGTAGATCACGACGCGCGCCCGCGCCAGACGCAGGCCATCGATCAGGCTGGCGTGGTTGAGCTCGTCGGAAAGCACGACGTCGCCGGGGCGAATCAGCGCACCGAACAGTCCGAGGTTGGCGTGGTAGCCACTGGGAAAGAGCAGCGCGTCGTCGGCATCCAACCACTCCGCCGCCGCGCGCTCGACCTCGCGATCCAGCGGCGAGCCGCCGCCGAGCAGGCGCGACGCACGGCCGCCCGCTCCGTGCTCCAGCGCCGCGCGCGCGGCTTCGATCAGCGCCGGATCGCGCGCCAAGCTCAGGTAGTCATTGCTGGTGAAGTCCGCGCCGCCGGTGTGCGGCTCGACGACCTCGCGCGTGAGGCCGCGCGCGGCGCGTTGCTCGCGCGCGAGCGCGAGCCGTTGCGGCAGTCCGCCCCGCGGCTCCATGGCGTGCCCTAGCGCTCGCCGGTCGCCGCGCGCAGGCCGAGCTTCTCGAACAGAGCCGCGTCGCTAGCGGGCGTTGGATTGGGCGTGGTCAAGAGCTCGTCGCCGACGAAAATCGAGTTGGCGCCGGCCAGAAAACACAATGCCTGCGCGGCCTCGTGCAACTGCGTGCGGCCAGCGGAGAGGCGCACGACGCTCGTCGGCATCAGGATGCGAGCCGTGGCAACGGCACGCACGAGCTCACTCCAGTCGAGCGGCTCGGCGCGTTCGAGCGGTGTGCCCTCCACGGCCACCAGCGCGTTGATCGGCACGCTCTCGGGCGGTGGGCATTGCGCGGCGAGTTCGGCCAGCAGTTCCGCGCGCGCTCGCCGCGTCTCGCCTAGGCCCAGAATGCCGCCGCAGCAGACGTGGATGCCAGCTGCGCGCACGACCGCCAACGTGTCAAGGCGCTCGTCGTAGCCGCGCGTCGAGACGATCTCGCCGTAGTGGCTGCGTCCCGTGTCGAGGTTGTGGTTGTAGTAGTCCAGCCCCGCCTCGCGCAGACGCTCGGCCTGATGCGGCTCGAGCATGCCCAGCGTGACGCACGACTCCAGACCCAGAGCCTTCACGCCGCGCACCATCTCGAGCACGCGCTCGAACTCGGGCCCGTCGCTGACCTGACGCCAGGCGGCGCCCATGCAGAAACGGTCGGAGCCGTTGGCCTTGGCCGCGCGCGCCGCTGCGAGCACGTCCCCGACCTGCATCAGGGGAGCGCGCGCCACGGGCGACTTGTGGTGCGCGCTCTGCGAGCAGTAGCCGCAATCCTCCGGGCAGCCGCCGGTCTTGATCGAGAGCAACTGGCTGCACTGCACGCGCGCTGGATCGTGGTGGGCACGGTGCACGCGCGCGGCCTCGAAGACCAGTTCCAGAAGCGGGCGCTCGAGCACCTCCAAGGCGCGTTCAACGGCCGACGCAAGGGTCACGGTGGCGGACATGGGTCGCGGAGTCTAGCGCCGCGCCTGCGGTGGCACCGCGACGTCCTTCGCGGTCCAGCGCGGCCCTCTTGGCTTGGACCGCCGCGAGCTCACCGCACCTCACGAGCGGGTAGGGCTCGGCCGAGAACGAGGGATCTCGAGGCTGCGACGGGGCGGAGAGGGACGAGCGCGCCGTGGCTAAGGCGCGGCTCCAAAGCCTCGGCGGAGCTCCCAACGACGCCAAGGGCGGAGCGTGACGAGCGCTTGACAGGTCGGAGCGCCGTGGCGAGCCTCCCTCGGCGGTCGACGAGCACCTCGCACGGCGTTGCGTCCTCCGCTCGACGTCCCGCTTTCGACTCCATGATCTCCGGATTCCACGCACGAACACCGACTCTCGAGCGATCTCATGACAGGTGAGCCCATCCTCTTCTGCTGGAGTGGCGGCAAGGACTCCGCGCTCGCCCTGCACGCCATTTTGGAGTCTGGAGACTACGAGCCCGCCTGCCTGCTCACGACCTTCAACGAGCACTTCCAACGAGTCTCCATGCACGGCGTGCGCATCGAATTGGTGGAGAAACAGGCGGAGCACGCCGGAATCCCGCTTGAGAAGGTCGTCGTCAGCCAGCAGTCGTCCAACGAGGACTACGAAGCCAAGATGAGCGAGGTGCTGCTTCGCCACCGCGAACGCGGCATTCGGACCGTCGCCTTCGGCGATATTTTCCTCGCGGACCTCCGCGCCTGGCGTGAAGACAATCTGGCGAGGATTGGCATGCAGGCCATCTTTCCACTCTGGAAGCAGGACACGCGCCAGCTCATCCAACGGTTCATCGATCAGAAGTTCCAGTCCATCCTCTGCTGCACGAACGACGCGTGGCTGGGCGAGCAGGATGTCGGCAAGCCCATCGACGAGGACTTCCTGAGCAGCCTGCCCCCCGATGTGGATCCCTGCGGTGAAAATGGGGAATATCATTCCTTCGTCTTCGACGCCCCGTTTTTCCGAGCACCCATTCCGATCAAGATCGGCGAAAAAGTCTACCACCCTCTGGAGCTCACGCATGGCTCCTCGCGCGCCTGTCCGCAGCCGATCGAGCCGACGCGAAATCCGACGCGAGGATTCTGGTTCTGCGACTTGCTGTTGGACGAGCAGTCGTCGCCACGGGAGCGGGAGCGTCCGCGGTCCGCGCACGCGGGGAAGGGTGTTGAGCCGCGGCGGCAAGACACCTGACGAGGCTGGCGAGTGGCAAGCTCGCCCAACCTCTCCGCGGCAGGGGCGGCGTGGCAGCGGGAGAGTCGACATCCAGAATCACACGAAACCGGCACGTCGGAGGCGGGTTGACAGCCCCTGAGACCATGAAGCCGATCCTCGCCCTAGCGTGCCTTTCTGCCTTGGTTCCCGGAGCGTTCGCGCAGTCGAACCTGCGCGTCTGGCACGAGCACGGCCAGACCTGGGTGCGCTGGACGGCCGATCTGGCGCTGACGGGGTCCCAGAGTTGGTCGATCTATCGCTCCCCCACGCCGATCACGGACCTCTCGAGCGCCACGTTGATCGCCAAGACGTTTCCGCGCGACGCGCAGGGTGGCCTGTTGCAAGTCGCGAGCGCGGGAGCGCGCTGGGTCGCACCCGATCCCGACTCCGCCGGCAGCGTGACCATGGCCGCGAACCAAGCGCTGTTCGTGTACACGCCGCGCGCGGCCGCGAGCGAGCACTTCGCCGTGGTCAAGACGGGCAACACGGCGCTCTCGAGCACAAACACCTTTGGCCCCGTCGCGCAGACGCTCGGTCCGATCGTGCCGCACGTGCAGCTCGCGGGCACGGACGGAGGACATCCGTACAAGGTCTACGCGCTGTGGGTCGACGGCGACTTCGATCCGAGCGAGGGCCGCAGCGACTTTCCGGTGATGGCCAACGCGTCGATGCGCGGAGTGCCGCGCCTCTTCGCCGTGTTCGATCCGAGCGGCGCCTTGCCGCCGGCGCCGCGTCCCACCGTCGCGTTCCTGCACGGTGGCGACGGGAGCTTCTGGAACTACCGACCTTCGAAGAGCACCGACCACCAGATCAACCTGAACATCGAGAACGGCCTGTACGTCACGTTCGACGATCGCGTCTGGATCCGCGGTGGCTTCCCGTTTCCCGACCAGCCCTACGAGTTCCGCACGCGCTGGTTCGGAATGTCGCAAGAGTACGACCGCTTCGAACCGCCCAACGTTGCGTCGACGAACTCCGCGCTCGTGCCCGATACGACGCCGCGTTTCATCGATTTCGCGCTCGATTGGCTCGTCGCGCAGCGCGGAGCGGACCCCGATCGCATCGCGATGGCGGGGCTCTCGATGGGCGGTCGCGGAGCGTCCATCTATTTGCGCTCACGCCCCGGACGCATCTGTGCGGGCATGTGCTATGTGCCGACGATCGTGCAGGACTTCCAACCGGGCTGGGAGGCGATGTTCGGGGGCCCGACACAAAACCTGCCGACGACTCTGGGTGTCAACTACTTGGAGCTGATGCGCTTCAGCACGCCACTGTCGCCGCTGCATCCGCCGTTCACGCGCGTGATTTCGGGCACCAACGACGTCTCCGTGGGGTGGATCGGAATTCCCGGCGCGTACGGCGAGGTCGAAGACGAGCGCTGGGGCTGGAACCTCTACTGGGACGAGCGCCAGCACACGGCTACCGGAGGAGGATGGGCGAGCGCGCACTTTCATGGTTCGCAGAAACTCAGCTTGCCCGGCCTGACGAGCTTCTCACGGCTGCGCTCGTTCCCCGCGCTCCACGACATCGACCACGCCATCGCGCTCCCAGGCGAGCAACCCGATCCGGGGAGCGATGTGCTTCCCCATGACGGCGACGACTGGGGTGCGCGCGGCGGTTGGTTCGCGTGGGACGATGCGACCATGGTCGATACCGCACAGGCGTGGGGCGTGACGATCCGGCTGCGCTCAGGCGAGCCGTTCGCGAACGACAACTCGCCCACCGCGCTGGCGAGCGCGCGTGTGACGGTGCGTCGTCCTCAGCTGCTGCAAGTCGCGATCGGCGACAAGTTCTATTGGCGTCTCGAAGATGCGACGAATGGCGCGTTTTTGCGCTCGGGAACTCTCGTCGTCGGCCCCGACGGCCTCATCACGACGCCCAAGCTGCTCTTCACCACGAGCCCGCGACGCCTCGAGTTGCACCGCGTTCTGGTCGATTCCTACTGAGGGAGCGGACCGCGTTCGACGTTCCGCGCGGCAAGGCGAACCTGCCCGCGCGAGCGGCACGCGCCGCCGACCACAGGCGTCGAGACGTCCCTCGTCGGTGTCGTGGATGTCGCGCTCGCGCCGGTGGACGGTGCGGCGAGCGAGGTCGTAGGATGCTCCGCGGTCGGCGTCCTCGTCCCATCCTTCCGCACCGCGCCCGTGTCATCGATCCGCCGCCATGGACTGTACGCCGCGCTCGCCTGAGTTGCTGTGGGAGCGCACGGCCTCTCCCAGCCGGGTCTTCGCGCGGTTGGAGGGCGAGCACGAGGCCGCGGTGCTGGTGGTCGGCGGCGACTATGGCGGCTTGTCCACGGCTCTGCATCTAGCCGAGCTCGGCGTGCGCGTGGCGCTGCTCGAAGCAGAGGACGTGGGGCACGGCGGCTCGGGGCGCAACAACGGCCAGATCATTCCACACCACGCCAGCCATGCGCCGACGGAAATCGAGCAACGCTTCGGCGTCGAGCGCGGGCGGCGCCTCAACCGCTTCGTGCGGGATGCCGCGGCCTACACCTTCGATCTGATCCGTCGTCACGGCATCGAATGCGACGCGGTGCAGAATGGCTGGGTGCAACCAGCCCACGTTGGAAGCAAGCTGGCGCGCTCGCGGCTGCTCGCTGAGTGATGGGCGGAGCGGGGCGCCGACGTGCGTTTTCTCGACAAGCCCGCGCTCGACGAACTGCTCGGCACGGCGCAGTATCACGGAGGCTGGTACGCGGCGAGCGGCGGCCACGTCAATCCGCTGGCGCTGGCGCGCGGTCTGGCGGATGCGGCGGCCGGGGCCGGCGCCGCGATCTTCACGCACAGCCCGGTGATGACGCTCGCACGCCAAGGCGACCGCTGGCGTGCGAGCACGCCGTGTGGATCTGTGACGGCCGAGCGCGTCTTCATCGCCATCGGCACCGCGCCCGACGGCCCCTGGCCCGGCCTCGCGCGCACGGTGGTCCCGATCCGGCTCTACCAACTGGCGACCGCGCCGCTCTGCGCAGGACCATCTTGCCCACCAACGTGGCGATGTCCGACACGCGCACCGATCTGCGGTACTTCCACTTCGATCGCGACGGTCGGCTCGTCACCGGAGGATCGCACGTGCTCTGGATTCAGGCGCGAGCTCGCGCCGAGCGCAGTCGAGGCGCGCTCCTGCGCGCGTGCTTTCCGCGGCTGGAGGAGGTCGCCTTCGAGCACTACTGGGACGGCCTCGTCGACTTGAGACTGGATCGCCTGCCGCGCATCGTCCGCCTCGCCGAAGGCGTGCATGCGATCAACGGCTACTCCGGCCGTGGCCTCGCCTTCGCCTGTGCGCTCGGTCGCGACATGGCCGCCTTCCTCGTCGGCGCTACCGAGGAGGTGCTGCCGCTGCCCGTCTCGCAAACCGAGCCGACGCGACTTCACGGGTTGGTGCACTTCGCCGCGCGCCTTGCGCGTGCGGCGAATCGCTGGCGGGATGCCTGGGCATGACCACACGCGCCGAGATGCTCGCTGCGAGGAGCGCCGTCGTCGCGTCCGCGGCGAGCGACGGCCTCGGCGAGCCACTTGACGCTGGCGCATGGCGCGACGAACCTCCACCTCGCGGTCGCTGACGGTCGCCTGCGGCGGAAACCACCCGCTCGGAGTTTCGTTCCTCACACGCTGCCCATGACCACGGACCGTCTCGCCTCCCCTTCGAGCCAGCGCTGGCTCGGCGCGCTGATCCTCGCTCTGACGTTGGTGCTGGGAGTGCGCGTGCTGCACCTCCAAGCGCGCGCGGCCGGCGACCTGCGCGTGACGCCCGACGAGGTCGAATACGCGCTGTGCGCGCAGCGCATCGCGACGATCGGTCGCTACGACCTCGAGCTCGACGGCGTCGCCACTGCGCCGCACTCCACGCCGTGGTTCTCCGCGCTGCTCGCGCCGGCGTATTGGATCGACTCGGAGGAAGTCGGGGCGGGAATTTGGGTCGTGCTCGCGAGCTCGCTGTGCGGATTGCTGTTGATCGTGCGCATCGGCGAGCGCGTGAGCGGGCCGCTCGGCGCCGCGGGGGCGGTGATCGCGCTGCTGTCGACGCCGCTGTTCCCATACCTTTCGCGATTGATCATGACCGATGCGCCGGCGCTGATGTTCGCGCTCGCCACGACGCTGCTGTACCTGCGCCAGCGCGAGCGCGAGCCCACCGCGCTGGGAGCCTTGGGAGCGGGCGCGCTGATCGCGCTGAGCTTCGCGCTGCGCAGCGTCTACGTCTCACTCCTCACACCGTTTGTCTGGCGGATCGTCGCTCGCCCCGGCCGTCGCATCCTGTGCGCGACGTGTCTGCTGGCGCCGCTCTCGATCGTGATCGCCGCCAACGCCTACTACAACCACACGACCTTCGGCGACTGGCAGCGCACGGGCTACCAGTTCTGGTGCGCTGTCCCCTACGACTATCCCGAGTTGCTGTTGTCCACGGACAACCTCGCGCTGAACCTCGGCGATTTGACCACGCGTTGGGGCCCGCCCGCGCTGTGGCTCGGTGCCATCGGACTGTCGACGTGCCTGTGGCGAGTGCGCGCGAGCTCGACGCCGTTCATCACCTTCGCCGCTCTGACCGCGCTGCCGATCAGCGCGCTGCACGCGGTCTACTTCTATGCCGACCTGCGCTTCCACCTGTGGCTGCTCGGCGCGGCGACGGCGCTCGGCGGCATGGGCCTCGCGGCGCTCGTTCCACAGCGTTGGCGCACGCGGCGGGAGCTCGCCGCCGTGGCGCTGGCGATCGCGTGCTTCGCCGTGCCCGACCCGACCGAGTTCCCACCGCTGCGACGGCGCACTTCCGACCAGCTCAAGCTGGTGACTCCCAACGACGCGCTCGTGATCAGCGGTCTGGAGCCGGTGTATCTGAAGGCGCTCGAGGACGCGGGCTCGAGGCGCGAGTTCATGGCCGCCTCGCGCGACGTCGAGTTCGCGTCGAAGGTGCTCTCGCGCGTGCGCGTGCCGCGCGAGATCGCGCAACCGATGGGTCCCTACGACCACCGTGCGCGTGGACTGCTCGCGAGCGGTTCCGTCGAGGCTCACGCACGAACGGCGGATGAGATGCCCGCCGAGATCGCGCGCGAAGTGCGCGCGGGCCGCGCCGTGTACCTCGAGCGCAGCTTTCTCTCCAACCCGCAGACCGAGTGGCGGATTCTGGGAAACGCGCTGCGCCTCGAGAGCCCGTCGGCCTCGATCTCGCGCTTGGTGGCGCGCTGAGGCGCGCATGGTCGGCGTCGCGAGCGCCGCGGCGAGCCGACGCACGCAAGCTGCGAGGATGTCGAGTTCGGTGTGGATCGGGAGGACGACGCGGACTCCCCCGAGTGGCCGCTCAGCGCTGCTGCTCGCGGGCGCGCTTGTGCCCGCGCGGCCTCTCTTCGAGCGGTTCGACCGTCTCGCGCGGCCCGAGCGACGAGATCTGTTCATGCTCCCCGACGCCCTCGCTTGAGCCACCCCGCTGAACCTGCAGCTCGAGCACGGCTGGAGCCGCGAGCTCGAAGATGCCGCTCGCTCGGAAGCGCCGGAGCTCTCCCCTGCCGCGCGGCGACTCGAGCAAGCGCTGCTCGAGCTCTCGCTGGCCCACTCGCTCGCGCAAGACGACGCGCAGCGTCGCTCCCACCGCCGAGGATTCCCCCTCCCCCCGAGTCAGGGCTCCGCGGATGTGCCACGCGTGCTGGCCCGAAGGTAGCTCCCACTCCACACGCAGCGTCGGCTGTGCGCACAGGACCGCGCCCTCGTCGGTGAGACGGGTCCACGCGGCGCCATCGAATTGCACGCGACTGGGCGGACGGCTGGCCCATGGATGCAGCTGGGAACGAGCGAGCGACGCGCCGATGCGGGGCGGCGCGAGGTGAGTGCAGCGCACGCTCGCGATGGGCTCGACGAGTAGCTCGCCATCGCGAGGACGCGTCCAACGCAGTCTTCGCACGCGCGAGATGTCCTCGCCGGCGAGCCAACGCTCGAGGTCGTATTGCGTCGCGAACCACGGCTCCAGTCGCCAGCCATTTCGCGCGACCTGCGGGGCGAGCTCGTGCACGCCAGCGCTGCCATCTTCGAACTCGAGCTCCAGACTCGGGAGCGGGCCGCGCACGAGAGCCGAATGCACGCGTCCGAGTCCAGTCGGCTTCAGATCCAGCTCCATCCACAGCCCGCGAGCCGCTCGATGTTGTCCAATCGGAGCAGCACGACATCGGGGGCGCTCACGGCGGTGAGCGCTGCGAGATTCTCTCGCGCGAGCCAAGGCGTGTGGACCGAATACGACTGCGCGATGGGGCGGCCACGCACGACCAGACCGTTGAAGCTCGCCAGTGCTTGCTCTACGCCGATGAGATCGACCGGTCGGCCGCGGGCGAGCTCCAGCGTGCGCGGCATCGCGTAGCGCGCTCGCGCGAGGGCCTCTCCCTCCTCCAGCTCTTCACGCCGTTCCGCGAGCGCGGCGAATCCTCCCAGCCCCTTCGCGACATCTCCCGTTCGAGCGCGCAACAGCGCGCCGACACCGAGATCCGCCGTGTGTGACAGCGTGGACGAGCCGGGCAAGGCGCTGACCACCGCGAGCAGCGCGAGCGCCAGCGCCGTGAAGCTCGCGGCTCCGACGCCGAGCGCGCGCGGATCCCAGCGCTCGGCGTACGAGCGTGCAAGTACCGCCACTGCAGCGAGCGTGAGCACCGCCGCAGGCTGCGCGAAGTCGAGCAACAACGGTCCCGAGCCTTGCGCCGGCGTGGCGCGAGTCGGACGGAGACTGGCTCGCGGAGCGCTGCGCGCCAAGTCCAGCCGCGGCCGGTCATCCAATCGGCTTGCGGCCGACGATCGCGAGCCAGACGGGTCGATCGCACGAGCAAGGGACGCAGCCCTCGAGCGAGCCCCGAAGAGCGACGCGCGGGCCTGCGCGTGCTTCGCAAGGCTCGCTTGCGCATGGCCGCAATGGCTGCGGATTCGGTGCGTGCGAGCGCGAGCTGCCGCTAGCCGATCTCACGACCTCGACGGATCTCGGTCTCCATCGAACGGTCATGACTGTTTGCGAAGTGCGGTTTTTCAGATTCGCGGCGCATGTGAGCGTGGTGGCGCTCGGCTGGCTGGGCTCCGCAGCGGGCCAGAGCGGCAAGACCGCGCTCGGTTCGCTCGGGCGGGAGTAGCTCGGCGGCCAGGGCGGTGTCGGCGGATGGCCCGATCGTCGTCGGCGAGTCGCTCGACGCCGCTGGGCGCGAACGCGCGTTCCGCTGGACGGCGGCGAGTGGAATGCAGGATTGGGGAACCCTCGGCGGTGCGCGGGCCAGAGCCCTGGGGCTCTCGCCGGACACAAGCCCGATCGTGGGCTCGTCACAGAACGCCAGCGCAGCGTGGCGTGCGTTCGTGGACGGCACAGACTGCGACGCAGACGCCGTGCTCGATCTCTGCGAGCTGCGCGCGTCGCAGGGACTCGACTGCAATGCGAACGGCGTGCTCGATACTTGTGACCTCGCAGCCGGAACGTCGTTCGACGTGAATCAGAACGGCCGACTCGACGAGTGCGACTGCCCCGGCGGCGCCATTCCGACGGTCTACTGCTCGGCAAAGCTCAACTCGCAGCTGTGTTTGCCAGCGATCGACATCAGCGCGGCGCCGAGCGCGAGCAACACGGACCACTGCACCGTGAACGCGACCAACGTGCTCGCGGCGCGCACTGGCGCCCTGGTCTACGGCTAACAGACGGCTGCGACGCCCTTCCGAGGCGGCACGCTCTGCGTGCAGGGCCCGATCCGCAGGACCGCCCTGCAAGAAAACTCGGGCAGCGCAGGTTCGCCCACACCGTGTGCGGGCCGCTTCTCCTTCGACTTCAACTCCTACATCGCCACGGGCGCGGACCCGCTTCTACAAGTCATCGGACAGACCTTCGCGTGCCAGCACTGGAGCCGAGATCCGGCAGATCTGGTCGGATCGAGTCTCACGGACGCCGTGCGCGGAGCGATCTGCCGGTAGCGCGCGAACGAGGCCTGCCGCCCAGCGCGCACTCGCTTGCGCGAGCACGAACAGCCCGGAATCCGCACGTGAACTTCGTCAGCGCAGCGTGAGCTTGCGCCGCGCGCCGGGCTCGAGCTCGAGCGAGAGCGAATGCCACGTGCCGTCGACGTCGACGTGAAGCACGAGCGGGCCGGGCGCGACGTCGCGGAGCACGAAGACCCCGTGTTCGTCGCGCTCGGGTGCGTCGTGGAGGCCGATCACCTCGCGCACGCGCTCACCCTCGATTTCCAAGCTCGCGCAGGGCACGAGTTGCGCGATGATCGGCGGCCGCGGCGTGAGGGAGGGAAGCACGACCGTGCGCTCGACATAGCCTTCCGCCCGCAGCGCGAGCTCGACTGCCACTCCGCGCTCGACTTGGATGGGCCAGCCCACTTCGCCCGGCGAAATACTCCCCCCGCGTGTGCCGCGTGCGTGAGGATCAACGCGCAGCAGCCCCGCGAGCTCGATCGGCACGTCGATTTCGAGCGTCTCCAGCTCGCGCTCGAGGGGCTGGCTCTTCCAGCCTGCGAGTTCCTCGATCACCAGTGGCTTGGACAGCTCTTCCGGCATCAGCACGACGGAAAACGGTCGCCGCACGAACGGCAGCGCGACCGTCACCGGCACTCCGGGAGGCACGCTGTAGCTGGTGCTCTGGTTGTGATCGATGCTCAACGACTGCCCGGCGGCCTCGAGCACGAGCTCGACCCACATCGGCTCGCCATCGGGGCCTGCGATGGCGCCGATGGAGAGCTCCGGCTCCGGCTGTGCATCGACGACGAGCGTCGTCGTCGTGCCGGACTTCAGCTCGAGCGTCTGTGAGCGCTCGACGAAGCCCGTGAAGGGCGCGCCGACGAGAAGTCGCGCATTTCCCGGCGGAAACCGATGCACGCCGTTGCTGTCGGAGCGCCAGCCTTGCTCATGCAGCAACACGAAGGGCAAGCCCGGCCGAGCGACCTCGATCCGCACGATGGGGTCCGTTTCGGCCCACGTCCGGTTGCGGACATCGCCGTCCTGTCGCAGCAGCAGCTCCCCGCAGTCCCAGCCCGCGAAGTCGAGCAGCGAGTCGTCGCGACCGGGCGACAACGGCGCGTGCAGCAGCAAGTTCTGGTCTTGGAAGGCGAACCCGAATTCCGCGCGCCCTTCGGCGTCGGTGTGCGTGAAGCTCCACTCCGGCGCGTAGCCCGCGAGCACGCGCGTGTTCGCCGCGGGTCGACCCTCGGGATCGAGCAACCGAAAGCGCAGCGGCCGCTTGCGACCGAGCAGCCAAGTCGGGGTCTCGCCCGCGACGGCGAGTACGTCCCCCGCGTCACGGTTGCGCAACGCCCCGAACCCGTCGGCCGTGACCTCGAGCTCGGGGGAGTCATCCAGCGGCGGCAGGAGCGAGAGATCGACCCGGCCGTGTGCGTCGCTGAACGCCTCGATCGCGCTAGGCCCGTGCGCACAGGTCTGCCGCGTCGTGACCTTCGCTCCGGCGATCGGTTCGCCGCGCAGGTTCTGGAGCACGAGTTCCGCGTTCGCGCGCCCCGGTACGAGCAGGATGTCGACGTACACCTCGCCCCATGCGCGAACGGTGCTGCGATAGCCGTCGCGCGTGAGCCGCAGCTTGTCCGCGTGGCGTCCCTCGCGCCGCGCGAGGATGTGATACGTACCGTCGCGGCGCGAAGTCTGCGCATCGACGAGCAGGCCCGGCAACTCCCAGTCTTCCGTCCAGCTCTCGACGAGCACGCCTTCGAGCGGCCGACCCGTGGTGGCGTCGAGCACGCGCCCCGTGCGCGCGTCCTCGAGTTCGGGCCGCTCGAACGTGGGCGCGGGAACGAAAGCCTCGGAGGGCCCAAGGCCCTCGATCGACTGAAGGAGCGCAATCGACAACAGAGTGGCCACGCACATTGGATTCGAGCCTAGCAAGCGCGAGCCCTGCACTTGTCAACCCACCGCGCGCGCGCCACCGAACGGCCTGCGAGCCGACCGAGATGCCGACACATGTAGCGACGCTGGGCTCGGATCGCGCATCCACGCGCTCGCGACATGCCCGAGCGAAGCCGCGTGACGAGAGTGTGTCGGCGAATCGCACGACGCGATCTCCGTCGCAGCCGATTTCGAGCGCGCGGTCGGCGACGATTTGGCGAACGAGGGCCAGCGGCTCGCATCGAGCGAGCGCCGCGTACCGCGTCACTTCCTGCGTGTGTAGACCATGTGCATCGTCTTCACGCGCTCGCCGCCGCGGTTCTCGTACATCGTCATCGTGTGGCGGTCGGGGCCTTCGACGTGAATCTCCTCGAGGCCCTCGGCGGGCTTGCAGGAGATCGGATCGGTGGCGTGCGTCTGCAGCACGAAGCTCTTGCCGCCTTCCAAGCCGCGCCCGCGCGAGACCATCAGCGTCGTCGACCAGTTGTCGAGCCAAGTGCCCACGTAGTGCCCTCCCGCGACGTCGTAACCCCACGTGCCGCGGCCGTGGAACGGCATGCCTTCCATCTCGCCCTCGTAGCGCTGGTCGAGGTAGCGGCCATCGAGCATCCACTCGGTGTGCATCACGCCCTTCATCTGCGACGGCGGCGCCGAGGGGTCCATCCAGAACTCGATCGCGACGTCCCAGTCGCCGACGAAGACGTCGAGCTGGCGATGCTCGGCACCGGGAGTGCCGGCGCGTTGCCACGCGGCCATCATCTCGTCGGGAGTCGGTTGCTCGGGCGCAGTGGCGCAAGCGGCGAAGGCGAGGCAGGCGAGCGCGAGCGAATTCCAAAGCTGCATGGCAGAGGTCCTTGGTCGTTGGAGTAGAGGAGATCGCCGCGCACGATACCGAAACCTGCGACGAGTGCGCCCGCGGAGTCGATGCGCGGGAACGTTGGCCGACGCTCTGTCGGCCCCCCCCATCGAAATGGGCGCGCCCCACGTCGCGCACCGCGGGAAGAGCGCGCCAGACGCGTCCCTACGCGCGCGCGGACTCCGGTAGACTCGCGCCATGTCCTTCGCCACTTCGATTCTCGCTGTCCTCGTCTCGCTCCCCGGACTCGCCTCGCGGACAGGGCCGGGCGACGCGCTCCTGCCCGCCGTCGACGCCTACATCTCCCTCGCGCGAGATCGAACGATCGCGGCCGCGCTCGCGCAGGGCGCCACGCTGCCCCCCGACTTCATCGCGTGGATCGAGGCCGATCCGCTCAGGGCGAAGTCGGTCTACGGCTGCCGCAAGGACCCGCTGAGCGTGCTGCTCGCGCTGCGCTCGCTCGAGATCGACCTCGGCGCGGACACCGTGCGCCGCAGCCACACCCAGCTCGCGCTCGCGTTTGCGCTGCAAAACTCCTACACGCCCGCGCGGACGAAGGCGGGAGGTTGGAACGATGGCGACGACGGCGCGGACGGCCAGACCGCGCTGAGCGACGTCTCGCCGCGCGCGCCGCTCGCGCTCGCGATTCCGCCCGATCCGCGCGTTCCGGTCGACACGAAGGACCCCTCGCGCGCACTCGATGTGCACGATCACGTGGTCAACTTCCTCGAGGATCACGCCCAGATCGAGGTCGAGATCGCGGTGCAGGAACTCCCGCCTCTGGAATACGACGAGAAGGGCGTCGCGAAGCCGCAGCGCAAGGCCGTGACCGTGATGAAGACGGTCCTTCGCAAGCCGTTCGGAGCCGACGTGATCGCCTCGGCGGCGCTTCAGGCCGAGTTCAACGCCTACTTGGCCGCCCATGGCCATGCCCAGACGCGCCTCGACTGCGGCGACCGCACCGTCCACTGGTATTCCAAGGATGGAGTCTCCGACAAAGACCTGCGCGCACGCATCAAGGCCGCACACGAGCTCTTCCACGATGCGTATCGCGCGAAGGGCCGCATGCCCGCCGAGCGCGACCGCGCACCGACGATGGCGGAATCGATGGCGTGGTTCGTGCGCAACGACCGCCATGCCTTCGACGACGCGACGCGCGCTGCGCGGCAGTGGCCGCGCTTCCCGCTCGACGCCCCATGGCCGCTGCTCATGATGCTCGTCGGCGACGACCAGCCACTCCGCGAGCGCGAGGACATCTGGGCGCGCTTTCGCGACACTGGCGAGTTGCGCACCTACGGCGAGTACATCGGCGGCATCGCGCAGCAGTTCGACATGCAGAGCGCACGGCGCGTGGCGCCGATCGCTTTCAGCTACGGCTCGATCCAGATGATGTGGAAGGACGGCGGCGTGTGCGGCACGATGGGGAACATCGGCGCGCGCACGCATCGCATCGTCGGACAACCGGCGTCGACGGCGGGCCAACCGGGACACTGCGCGCTCGTCTTCATGGAGCGCGACGCGAAGACCGGCGAGTTCCTCTGCAGGGGCGGTCAGTACGCCACCGGCGGCGACGAAGTCACGACCGTGCACGCGGGCTGGAACTACGACGACCGCGGCGGGCGACGCCCGATGGTGTTCCACCAGTCCGTCGCTTGGGGCGTGAACGCGGGCTTCGAGTCGTTCGTGGACACGCTGGTACTGCTGCGCGTCTACGAAGCGCTGCCTCCTCTCGAACGCGCGCGGCGCGCGGCCACGATGGTCGACGAGGGACTCGCGCGCAATCCGTTCGCGATCGCGCTCGTCGAGGCGGCGCTCGCGGCGGCAACTGATTCAGGGGTGGCGCTCGCCGTGCTCGACGCCTTCGACGCACGCGTCTCGGCCAACGATGCTGCGCGGGAGCGCGAGCTCTACCGCACCACGGTGCGGGACCTCGCGCACGCACGCGTGCTCGCACTGACGTCGTCGGCCGACGCGAAGACGGCGCACACGCTGCTCGCCGCGCTCGAGCGCCAGTCGTGCACGAACCCGCGGCTGCTCGCCCACTGCTGGCGAGGGATCGGGGGCGAGCAAGAGTTCAACGCGCGCACGCTCGAAGCCGCCCGTCGCTACGTCGCCTCGAGCGAGCGCGCGAAGTCGAAGCGTGACCGCGAGGAGTTCACCGCCATGGCGCGCGGCTGGGCGGACAGCGTGAACGGCAAGACCGCAAAGGCCACGTGGGCCGCGGCGATGCTCGAACCGTTCGTCGGAAGCGAAACGATCGAAGTCCGCGGAAAGAAGCCGCTGACGGATCCCGCCCTCGAAGCGCTCCGGAAAATCGCCGGAACGCCCCCACCGCCCGCGAACGGCTGACGTCCCCCCCCGCACAAGACCGGCGGACATCGCGTGAGCGCGCCTCGATAGGATCGTCCAGCGCTCACACGCGGGCGGTCGAATTTCCAAGGCGCCATTTCGCATCGCCGCGCGGCGCCGAAGTCGCTTCGCCCGGACTCTCCGTCAGCGTTCGATCACGACGTACACGCCAGCGGCGGGGAGTCGCAGGCTGCCGACGCCGTTCCGTGCCTGCACTCGGAGCGTTCCCCGCGCCACGCCGTGCTCATCCAGCGCCGTCACCTTGCTCGGCAGAGCTCCCCTGAACGCCACGGTCGCATCGACTTCCTCGACGTTCATCGGACCCGCGCCGAGGTCTTCGATGCGCCCGGCGTCCGTCACCTTGAACCCGTAGGTCCGTTCCTGTGTGAACGCCTGCACGAGCATCTTCGCGCTGCTCGCCAGTGACTTCCCATCGAGGCTCACGACAATCACGCAGCCGTAGTCGTTCTTCATGGCGATCGTGACGTCGCCGAGCGCGATCTCGCCCGCGCCGCCGAGGAAACCAGCCGCGGCCTGCGCGTTCGGCGTGTCGAGCGTGAGGATGCCGCGGCCCCAGTCACAGGCGATCTCACCAGTGGCGCTCCTCACGATCCGCTTTTCTGCATCGATGAACGGCCGCAGGTCGACCTGTTCGAACGACGGCTTGCCGAAGGCTCGAACGACCTTGCCGACGAGGAACATGCGGGGGTCGGGCTGCGCATTGGCGGCGGATCTGGCGGCGCGAGGGACGTCCCTCGCGCGGAGCTCGTCGAGTGCCGCTTCCTCAGCGAAGCCGCAGCCTTCGAGGTCGAGCTGCTTTTCGATGTCGAGGGACTGAGCGAGGACGGGCGGTCCTTCTTTGACGTCGCCACGGCGGAAGATGAGCGCGGCGGCAGGGAATTGACCGAGGATGGAGGGCACACTGAGAGGGAACTTGGCCGGGGCGTCCTGCCACGAAATGCCTGAGACGGCAAACCACCCGAAGGCGCGCATGCCGTCGAGAGAGCCGTAGGCGGCGGCGAAGAGCGGGGCGTCGGCGCGCAGGCGATTGGGGCCGGACCAGCCGAGCTCGGAAACGAAGTGCGGGTGGCCTTCGTACTGGATGAAGGGCACGGGGGTGGCCCACGGCGTGAGGAGGGCGCTGCGGTCCTCGAACGTGTCACCGACACCGACCGAGTACGACGCGCGCGGGCCGTCATGCCGAGCGCTGAAATACCCGTGGCGATCGAAGACGTCGAGCGCCTCGTACGTCCAGCGTTCGACGGCGCCAAGCGCAGCCTCATCGGCGGTGCGCCAGTTGCTCGCGCAGATCAGCGCCTTCACACCGAGGTCCTTGCGCAGCCATGCGGCGGTGTCCGCGTAGAACGCGCGCTGGGTCTCGGCGAGGAAGCGCACCTGCGCGGCCATGCGCTCTCTCTTGGCTGCGCTCTGTTGGATGCCCTGCGAGGTCATGTCCCAGGCGGCAAAGAGACCCGTGCGGCCCGCGGCATCGCGCGGATTCCTCGGCCAGCTCGCGCCCACGCCGCCGCGTTGGTCGAGCCAGCCGTCGAAGGCCCGCTCCATGATCGCGAGCTGCGCTTCCGGGATATTGCGGTCGCCGAACGTCCAGAAGAACACGGAGTCCTCGTTCACGAGCTCGACCATCGCGACCGCGGGATCCTCCGCGAGCGACTTCCCCGTGTGCCGGTTCTTCGCCGCCAAGAGCCCTCTCGCCCACCCTCGATAGCGTTCCTGAAACCGAGGCGAGAAGTAGATCGCGGCGAACGGATGCTTGTTCTCGATCACGTCGTAGCCGTCGAGCCCGAAGGCCGAAGAGGCCTGGACCCACAGGGGAAAATAGAAGGACAGCGTCGTGTAGATCCCGCGCTGCTTGAGCGCCGCAACGAGCGAGTGCAGGTTGTCGAGCGCCTGCGCGTCGATCTGCGAAGGATCTCGCGGGTCGAACGTCGGCCCGTGCAGCCGTACGAGGTTCACTCCGCACTTCGCGAGCCTCCGGGCGAGATACTCATGCCCCGCACGGCCCAGTCCCCAGACGTCGGGCCCGCAGTTCACGCCCCAGAATCGCACGGGCTTGCCGTCGCCGAGCAGGAACTCATTGCCCTTCGCTTTCACGAACCCTCTCGCTCCGGCTTCCTTCTCGTTGAGGAACGTGAGGTCGAGCAGCGCGTCCTTCGAAAAGGCGTCGGCGTCGGGTTCCCACGCCCACCAGCCATCCTCGGCGAGGCCGGTCGTTTCCCCGGGCTTCCACTTGCCGCGCGGCGAGAAGGGCACGCGCGTCAGCAGGAAGCAATCGAAGCACGCCGTCCCCGCCTCCCCCCGCTGCGCCGTGAGCCGGACCTCGAGCGTCCGTTCGCCCGACTTCAGCGTCGTCGGCCCGAGCGTGACCCAGTTGGCGCAGATGTTGGGCGCGAGCACGACACTGTCGGCCAGACCGATGTCGCGGCCGCACGTGGACCAGTCGTCGTCGTCGAATCGCCACTCGAACGGCCCGTGCTTCCAGAACTTCCTCGCCCACAGCTGCCACACTCCGTCGGCTGGCACCCGGATCTTCCACGTCGCCGCCACGGGTGCGGCCCCGACCGGCCCGCCGTTGCACAACCAATCCCCTCCGGAGAGTGCCTCGGCCTTGTCCCCGTAGTTGCGCGCGGCGAAGTCGCGGCCATTGAAATTCTGAGTCGCCGCGGCTTCCCCCTCCCACCAGACCCAGTCCTGAGCAGTAGCCGTGGTCGCCGCAAGCAGCACGCTGAGCAGGAGTTGCATGAACGCGAGTGTCCGGCGAGGACCAGCCCCACACAAGAGCGTACTAGGGCGCAGGTGTGGCGCTCACGAGCGCAATGGCACAGGCAAACCGACGCCCCGCGCTGGTTGTTCGGGACGGTCGCCTCCGCGCAGGAGCGCCGAGGCGTCAGCGGACGTCGGCCTGATCGATCGACCGTGTCCCACGCTCGATCGGCGGCTGCGCTACACTCGGGCTCGGGAGATCCCAATGCGAATCCTGCCCTCGGCCGCCGCTCTGCTGTTGCTGCTCGTGCCCGCCGTTGCACAGCGCGGGCCCGGACGCGCCAGTCCGTTTTCCGACTTCCACAAGCAGGCCGAGCTTGCCGCAGGCCAACCTGCGCCGCGCCTGTTGGCCGAGGACACGCAGGGCCGCACGGTCGATCTGCGTGACTATCTAGGCCAGTGGGTCTTCATCGAATTCGGCAGCTACACATGACCGCCGTGTGTGGCCCATTTCGGTGAAATGGGAAAGCTCTTCAAGCAACACGGCAAGGACGTCGCCTTCGTGTTCGTCTACACGCGCGAGGCCCACCCCGACGACGGCCCCGAAGGCCGCGGTCAGTCCGACGCGACGGGAGGATGGAGGCTCAAGGGCAACTCGGTCAAGATCGACACGCACACCAACTTCAAGGAACGCCTCGAAGCCGCGAACGACCTGCAGAACGCCGGCAAGCAGAAGTGGACCGTGCTGGTCGACGACATGAAGGACACCAACCGCAAGGCCTGGGGCAGCCTGCCCAACATGGCCTTCTTGATCGACCCGCTCGGTCGCATCGAGAGCAAGTGGGCCTGGACCACGAGCGCCACCAGTGACGTCGGCAAGCGCAACGGCGACGAAGGCACCGACAACGTGTACGCCATATTGAAGAACGAGGGGAACCTCGCGCCCTACAGCGTGGCCGATGACCACCAGTTGCCGCTGCGCGACACGCGCGGCGGCGAGTGGCTGAAGTACGGCGACAAGCTGGTCGTCTTCGAGCCCGCGGGCGAGGGCAAGCTCAAGCGTGACGGTGTCGAGATCCAGCTCGCTGACTTCCAACAGCCCAAGACCGCCGCCAAGAAAGAAACCAAGGACTTCGCGCTGGGCAAGCTCAAGCTGCCCTGCGTGGTCGTGACCAGTGGCACCACGGAGACCTGGTACTGCACGCGACTGCCCGGCGACGGCGTCGTCAAGGTCGTCACGGCGGGCAAGACCAAGCTGGAGCTCAGCGACGCCGGCTTTGAAGCTGGCAAGTCCTGCCTGCAACCCTACGACCCCGACGCAAGATAGCCAACGCCTCAGCGCACACTCGCGCATCAAGCTGAAGGGACGCCCCACATTTCCTCCCGTCCTGCCGCCTGCTCGGATGTTGCTGCAATTTCGGCGGCGAGAATCGCCAGCCCCCCATCGATGGGATCCTCACAACCATCCCGCGCGCTATTCGTCGGCTTCCACACATGGCTCAACCAGACGGCTCTCACCAAGGCCCTTTGCGCGGCGCAGGGCTTGGAGGCCGGGTTGGTGTCCCGATCCAATTTTCTGGGTGGCTCCGCGCGCGTCTTTGTGTCTTCGCGCAGGGGTTTCAAGGACTGCGGATTCGACGCTTCGCGCGGATGGGAGATGCCCTCTCGCCGGTTGCTGGAAGCGTTGAAGCCATCGGAGGCGATCGCTTTGAGGATGATGGATCGCACGCATCGCTCCGGAGGCTGCGGATGGAACCTGGAGACACGCAAGCGTCGATGGCTTGAATGGACCTGCTACGCGTACGGCTTCCTGCGTCGACACGGCTTCGAGGCGGTCTACTTTTGCAATGTCCCGCACTATCCCTTCGAGTACGCGCTTCACGAGGTCGCGCGACTGCTTGGCTTGCGGACAGGATTCCTGATGCAGCTTCAAGTGCAGCAGACATTCATCGCGGCTGACCGCATCGAGGACTTGTGGGCTCCGATGCGTCTCGCTTCGGCCTCGCCCCGGCCAGCCTTGGTCGAGCGCATGCGTTCTGAATTGGAGCGGCGGCGGAGGATGCACCAACCCTTCTACATGCATGGCCGAGGCGTGCCAGCGATGGTGCGATTTCACGCTTGGCAACGACAGCTGCTGCGCTTCACGCAGATCGGCCTCGCCGCAAACCTCGAATACTGGAACGCAAGGAGGGCCCGCGGCTGGTCGTCCAGCGAGCGGAAGCCCTATGTCTACTTTCCGCTGCACTTGCAGCCCGAGGCCACGACCAGTCCTCTCGGGGGCGTGTATGTCGAATTGCAGCTCGTCGTCGAGATGCTGGTCAAGGCGCTTCCTGCGGGTTGGTTGCTCGTGGTCAAGGAGAATCCGAAGCAGCGGCTCGCCAAGCGCTCGTCGGCTTTCTATCGCCGACTCGCCAGCATGCAGTCGGTGCGCATCGCCAGTAGAGCGGAGGATTCGTTCGGCCTCATGCAGGGCGCGAGCGCAGTGGCGGCGGTCACCGGCACGGCAGGATGGGAAGCGCTGTGCTCTGGAAAGCCGGTGTTCGTCTTCGGCGAGGCCTTCTATCGTCACGCGAAAGGAGCCCTCGCGGTCGACGACCTCGCTGGGCTCGCCGCGGCGCTGGCGCGCGTGCAGGATGGTGCCTACGAGACGGCGTCCCTCGGCGATCTGGAGCAGCTGTTGGCCGCGCTCCAGCACTCCACGCACCGAGGCATCTGTGATGTCGCGTACTTCCGCGACTTGGCGATGGATCGCGACGAAGCGGTGGAGCGCTGCGCTGAGTCCTTGCTGCACCTGATCCAGCAGCCCTGAGCGCGTGCCCCGCATCGACCGGCGCGACCTTGGATCGTCCGAGGTTGAGGAGTTCTCTCCGGCGGCTACACTTCTGCCGCCGATCCGCGAGGTACACGCTCGGCACGCGACATGGCCCGAAACGTCCCCGAGAGAATCCTGTACTTCGGCTTCCGCCGGCCGCTGAACCAGCAGGCTCTACAGCAGGCCTTGCAGGCGAGCAGGCCAGAGCGCGTGGGGCTGGTCTCGCGCTCCAACTTCCTCGACGGAGTCGCCGACCAGTTCCTGCTAGCCAAGGACGGGTTCCGTGGGCTCGGCTTCGAATCCAACCCACACCGCGCGTTCCCGTCCGCCTCTTTCCTCAAGGCCATGCAGCGGCATGAGGTCGTGGCCCTGCGGATGTACGAGCGCGCATTCCGCGGCGTGGACGACGGGCAGAGCTACGAAGTGCGCAAGCGCCTCTACATGGCGCAGCTCGTCTGGGCGCACGGTCTGCTGGTTGACGGCGGATGGACCAAGCTCGTCCTTTCCGAAATTCCGCATCATCCGTTTGCGTACATTCTCCACGCTTCCGCGCGCGAGCTGGGAATCGACGCGCGCTTCTTGCAGCAACTGCAGGTCAAGGACAGCTTTCTCGTCGCCGGCAGCGTCGAGGGCATGTTCGATCCCATCCGCGCGGCCCATGCGCGCATCGTTCGTTCCGCCGATCCGGTCGTCCTCGAACCGCGCATTTCCAAAGAACGCGAGCGCAGGCACGGGCGCCACCAGCCCTTCTACATGGGCGTGACGGACTTGCCGTGGCGGGGCAAGGCCTACCAATGGGCCAAACGCAACCTGCGCGTCGACGACTGGCTGCGAGTGCGGCGAGCGTTCCGCAACGGTTGGGCCTATTGGAGGGCGCGCAAGGACCTTGAGTCGATGGAGGAGCCGTTCGTGTACTTCCCGCTGCATCTGCAGCCTGAGGCCACGACCTCGCCCATGGGCGGAGTGTTCGTCGACCAGTACCTCGCTGTCGAGGTGCTTGCGCGGGCCGTGCCGAGCGGATGGAAGGTGGTGGTCAAGGAGAACCCGGCACAGCGCTTCGCCAAGCGCGACTATGGCTTCTACGAGCATCTCGGGCGGTTACCGAACATCAGGCTCGTCAGCCGTTCGGCCGAAACCTTCAATCTGATCGAGAAGTGCGCGGCGGTGGCGACGATCACCGGCACCGCCGGTTGGGAAGCGCTCTTCAAGGGCAAGCCCGTGCTGGTATTCGGCAACGCGTTCTACCGCGGAGCGCCTGGCACGGTCGACGCGGGCGAGCCTGACGAGCTTGCATCGGCGATGCGCAAGATCGATGCCGGCACATTCCGCGCCTGCTCGGTCGACGAGCTCGACCAATGGTTGGCGGCCATCCAGTCCTGCACGAGAGAGGGCGTGGTCGATACGCAGTACCTGCGCGATTCGGACCTGTCGTTCGATGAATGCGTCGCGCGCCTCCGCGATGTGCTGATTGAGTTGATGGAAGCGCAGATCTCCAACGACCCCGTCGGGTAGCCATGCCCGCGCCTCGCGCCGCGCGGATGTCTTGGCTACTGCTCAACACCGGCGCGGCGGTGGAGGAAAACAGGGTCGAGCCCCTCTCGATGGTCGTGTGCGACGATGGCGCGCAGCTCGCCCGCGGGGCTGCGGAGCTCGAATCGCTGGGCGAGCGGCTTGGCGTGCCCCACGCGACCGAGCCGCGCTAGCGGCGGCGCAGGCGATCTTGGATGCGGCGCAGCAGGGTGCGCACCGCGGTCTGCGCCGAGGGACCGGCGTAGCGACCCTTCGAGACGTGGCGAATGCGCGACACGCCGGGCGCGTCGACCGGCACGCCGTGCGTGCCCAACAGCCAGCGGAAGGCCGTGTCCTCGTAGCACTTGCGGAACGACGGTTCCTCACGCTGGTAGGCGGCGATGTCGCGGCAGTAGCCCATGGCGCGCGCCACGTCGCCGTGCGTGATCTGCAGCGGCCCCTTGGCCTTCACCACCGGAGTGGTCACGAAGGAGATGGCGAGGGTGGGCGTGCGCAGCGCCGGTTCCGCGCCGCCCGCGACAGCCTCGTCGCTCAACAACGTGGTCAGATTCTCGTGGCTGGGGAACACGAGCGGATCGACGCGGCCTTGCAGCGAGCGAGCCAGCGCGTCGAGGCAGCCTGCGCCGAACAGAGTGTCGCAATCGGTAAACCAGATCCAGTCGGCCGTGGTCGCCAAGGCGGCATGGTTGCGGCCGATCGAGCGGCGGAAGAGCTGCTCCTTGGGCAGCGCGCGCCAGTTCCAGCGCACGCCGGGCACGGTGTTGCGCGCGGCGAGCTCCAACAACCGCAGCGTGCGATCGTCCTCGCGGCTGAAGTAGACGGTCAGCGTCGTGTCCACGTCGCGCGGCGGATGCGCCACGAGCGAGCCCAACTGGTACTCGAGCAGGTGCGAGTAGTGCCAGCAGTGGCTGACGATCTCGAGCGACAACCGGCCCGTCCTCGGCGCGGGGCGCACGTCGAGCGCCGGCCAACAGCGGCGCAAGGGCAGAAACCCGTTCACCGCTTGACGCAACAGCCAGCCTTGCAGCCCGTGCCACGCCGAGGGCGGTGCGACGCGCAAGTCGCGGACATCGTGTACGACGCCCATGCGTTCAGGAAGCAAAGTCCTCGGAGCGCGTCGCGGACTTCGCGCGGACGGCGCGCGCGAGCACGCGCCCGACCAAGTCGCCGAGGAGCTTCGGCGGCAGGCCGAACCCCGGACGCACGCTGCGCAGCGCCGTGGCGTCGACCACGGCGCCAGCAGGCAAGTCCTTGACCCAATACAAGGAGCGGCGGAACTGCGCGTTGCCTTGTTCGCTCGACTTGCGTCCGTAGTCGACGCGGCCCAGCGCTTCCCACGCCGTGCGCACGTCCCGGCACAACTCGGCGAGCCCCGCAGGCTCCAGCGAAAACGAATCGTCCGGTCCGCCGCCCGAGCGGTCGAGCGTGAAGTGCTTCTCGACCAGCGCTGCGCCCAGTGCGATCGAGGCCACCGCCGTGGTGTTGTCGAGCGTGTGGTCCGACAGGCCCACGACGCAGCCGTGGCGCGCCTGCATGTCGGGAATTGTGCGCAGGTTGTAATCCGCGGCCGGCGCGGGATAGCCGCTGACGCAGTGCAGCAACGCCAACTGCCGACATCCCTCGGAGCGCGCGGCATCGACCGCGTCCGCGATCTCCTGCGCGTCGGCCATGCCGGTGGAGATCACCAGCGGTTTGCCGGTGCTCGCCGCGCGCCGAATGAGCGGCAGATCGATGGCCTCGAACGAGGCGATCTTGTACGCGGGCGCGTCGAGCTCCTCGAGCAGCTCGATCGCCGTGTCATCGAACGGGCTCGAGAAGATGGCGATGCCGACCTCGCGCGCGTGCTCGAACAGGGGCCGGTGCCACTCCCACGGCATGTGCGCCTGCGCGTAGAGCTCGTGCAGCGTGCGTCCGTCCCACAGGCCGCCCTTGATGCGGAACTCGTCGGCGTCCGAGTCCAGCGTGATCGTGTCGGGCCGGTAGGTCTGCAGCTTGATCGCGTCGGCGCCGCGCAGCTTGGCCTCCTCGACGATGCGCTTGGCCGTCTCGAGGCTGCCGTTGTGATTGGCCGACATCTCGGCGATGACGTACGGCGGCGCGTCGTTCGCGATGCGGCGACCTGCGATGGTGATGGACGGGATCGACATGGGCCTTGGATCACTTCCGCGCGGCGCCGCGCGCCGCCAGCCATTCCTCGCGCAAGAGTCCGAAGCAGACGACCGAGTGGCGCACGCCGTCGGCCGCTAGGTGGTGGTCGCGGCGCACGCCTTCGCTGCCGAAGCCAAGGCGCTGGTGGAAGCGCAACGAACGCTCGTTGCCGGCCAGCGCGTGGCCGCTGATCTTGTGCAGCCCGAGCACGAGGAATGCGTGCTCGAGAGCGGCGGCTCCGAGCCCAGCTCCGGCGCCCGCGGGCGCGTCTGGCGCGAGGTAGAAGCCCCACTCGGCCACATCCGTTCCCCGGATGCGGCCGAGGTTGACGAAGCCCGTCGCTCGGCCCTCGAGCTCATACACGAGCAGCACGCGATTGCGATCCTTGGAGGCGTCCTCGAACCAACGTCGATGTTCGTCGAGTCCGATTTCGTGCGTCGTGTACATCCAACGCCGCACATCGGGATGGTTGCGCCACAGGAGCACCATGTCGAGGTCCGTGGCCGCCATGGGCCGCACGCTGCCGAGGCTCCGTTCACCGTTCATGCCGCCGCCTCCCACGCGTCGCACACGCGTTGCGCGCCGAGTCCGTCGGCCACGTCCGCGGCGCAGCGCGACAGGCGGGCGAGTTCCGCTCCATCTTGCGCTCGGAGGAGCAGCGCAGGCAGCGCCGTCGACAACTCTCCGAGCGCGCCGATGGTCCACGCCGCTCCCGCGGCGCCGAGGGCGCGCGCTCCGGCACGCTGGTTCTCGGCCAACACGACGGCGATGGAAGGCAGGCCGAGACTGCAGCGTTCCCAAGCCGTGCCGCCGGCTCCGCCGATGGCGAGGTCCGCGCCCGCCATGCGTTCGGCCATGTCGCGCACGTCGACGACGACCTCGACCTTCGTCGACATCGCCGCGGCGGCGGCGCGCACCTTGTCCAGCCAAGGCGCGTGGCGTCCCATGACGACGAGCACGGACGCATCGGACCCCAGACGCGCCGCTTCGATGCACCCCAGCGCCGCGCTCGTCGCGTCCGAGGGATCGACACCGCCCATCGAAACCAAAATGCGGCGGAGCGAGGGCTGGGCGCGCCGCGCGAGGCTCTCGCTGCGCAGCTCGGCGAAGCGCGGGCCCGTCAACGCGTGGCGCGGGCCGACGAGCAACGCGCAGCGCGAGGGCACGAGCCTCTCGTAGTCGCGCGCCTCGCGTCCGAGGTTCTGATCCAGCAGCATGTCGACCGCATGCGGCCGGTCGGCCAGATCGTCGAGCGCCAGCACGCGCAGGCCGGGCGACGCCACGGCTTGTTCCCAACGCGCGTCGAGCGCGTAGTGGTCCACGACGAGGCGCGCGGCACCGATGCGCCCGAGCGCTTCCCTGACTTGGCGCGCGTCCTCGCGCCAAGGGCACTCGAGCCACGCCGCGTGGAACGGAGCGTGTTCGTGCTCCGCGTAGGCAACGCCGCGTCCGCGCAGCACTTCGACGCCGTGGCCGCGTTCGAGCACGAGCTTGCACAGGTTGCCGTCGAGGTCGCGCGACAAGAACACGCACGCACGTCCGCGCGCCTTGAGCAGATCGGCCAGCGTCAGGCAACGCATGACGTGCCCGGCGCCGATCGACAGCGAAGCATCCGTTCGAAAGGCGTGGATCATGGCCGCGCGCCGTCCTCGGCCTGCAGTGCGCGGAACAGCCACTCGGCGCGCGTCCAATCCTCCGGCGTGTCGATGTCCTGCACGCGATGGCGCGGCAGGACCACCGGCACCGAGCACCGAGCGAAGATCGGCCGTTCCGCGCGCCAAGCCTCGGCCTTGCCCCAGTAGAACTGTCCGGCGTCGTGCCAAGCCTCCTCGAGGTCCTGCGAGCGCGTTTGGAACTGCGCGGGATCGAACATCTCCACGCGACCATCCAAGGTGCGGCGGATGGCGCGCTGAATCGGGAAGGCGTAGCTCGCCACGCTGAACGCGTAGTCGGCGCCGCTGGAGAGGAGCGCCTCGAGTCCCGCGCGCAAGTCCACGGCGCGCACGAACGGCGCCGTCGCGTAGATGCAGCACACGAGGTCACCGGCCGCGGCGCCGCACATCTGCGCCGCGTGTCGCACGACCGGAAGCGTGCCCGTCCGGTCGTCCGACAACTCGGCGGGCCGCACGAACGGAGTCTCCGCCCCGAACGAGCGCGCCACTTCGGCGATCTCTGCGTCGTCCGTGGAGACCACCACGCGGTCGAAGCAGGCCGAGGCGCGGGCCGCCTCGATCGACCAAGCGATGATCGGCTGGCCGGCGAACTCGCGCAGATTCTTACGCGGGATGCGCTTGCTGCCGCCGCGCGCTGGCACGACTGCCAGCTTCATCCGGCCAGCACCTCGCGCACCACCTGCACGACCTGAGCCTGCTGCTCGTCGGAGAGCGTCGCGTACATCGGAAGGCTGATCGCCTCGGCGTAGTAGCGCTCCGCTTCGGGGAACTGGCCGTCGCGAAACCCGAGCGCGCGGTAGTAGGGCTGCGTGTGGACCGGGATGTAGTGCAGGTTCACGCCGATGCCGCGGGCGCGCAGCGCGTCGAACACCTCGCGGTGCGTGCGGCGCAGGACGTCGAGTCGCAGGCGCACGACGTACAGATGCAGGCCGGAGTACGAGTCGGGGTGCTGCCAGGGCGTCGTGAGCGGCAGCCCCGCGAAGGACTCGTCGTAGGCTCTCGCCAGCTCGTGTCGGCGCGCGACGTACTCGTCGAGGCGTTGCAGCTGGCTCAGGCCGAGCGCGGCCTGCACGTCGGTCATGCGGTAGTTGAAGCCCAGCGCAACCTGTTGGTAGTACCACGCGCCGTGCGATTCGCCGACCATGCGCGAGGGATCGCGCACGATGCCATGCGAACGCAGCAACTGAAGGCGGTGCGCCAGCGCTGGATCGTTGGTCGTCGCCAGCCCGCCCTCGGCCGTGGTGATGATCTTGACCGGATGGAAGCTGAACACCGTGATGTCGCTGTAGCGGCAGTCGCCCACGGGTCCGCCGCGGTAGCGAGCGCCGACGGCGTGCGACGCGTCCTCGACGATCTTGAAGCCGTAGCGCTTCCCGAGCGCCGCGATCGACTCCATCTCGCACGGCTGTCCGCACAGGTGCACGGGGATCACGAGCTTGGGCAGCGCTCCCGCGACCTCGGCCCGCGCGAGCTTCGTCGCCAACGCCGCCACCGACATGTTGTAGGTGCGCGGATCGATGTCGACGAAGTCGACCTGCGCGCCGCAATAGAGCGCGCAGTTGGCGGAGGCAACGAAGGTCACGGGCGAAGTCCACACGCGGTCGCCGGCCCCCACGCCCAGCGCCAGACACGCGGCGTGCAGCGCCGACGTCGCGCTGTTCATCGCGACTGCGTGCTGCGCGCCCGACTTGGCGGCCAGCGCGGCCTCGAAGGCGGGCACCGTCGGACCCTGCGTCAAGAAATCCGAGCGCAGCACCGCCACGACGGCGTCGATGTCCGCCTGTCGGATGTCTTGGCGCCCGTAGGGGATCATCTCAGATGACCCCGATTTTCTTGCGGTTGGCCTCGATCCACGCCTGCAATTCTTCGTCGGACATCCACTCGCTGTTGGTGTCGCTCGAGTAGACGAAGCCCTCGGGGACCCTGCGCCCATCCTTGATGCGCTTGGGGTCCGCACTCCAGCCGTTGATCGCCGGCAGGATCTTGTAGTGGCCGGGGTACTCGTAGGTCGTGAACGAGTCCTCGGCGCCGATCATCTGCTCGTGGAGCTTCTCGCCCGGCCGGATGCCGACGATTTCCTGCTTCGCCGCGGGCGCCACGACGCGCGCCAGATCGGTCATGCGCATCGAGGGGATCTTCTTCACATAGATCTCCCCGCCCTCCATGTCCTCGAGCGCCTTCCACACCAGCTCGACGCCCTGCTCGAGCGAGATCATGAAGCGCGTCATGCGCGCATCCGTGAGCGGCAAGACGCCCTTGTCGCGGATCGACAGGAAGAAGGGGATCACCGAGCCGCGGGACCCCATCACGTTGCCGTAGCGCACGACAGCGAAGCGCGTATCGTGCGCCCCGGAATACGCGTTCCCGGCGATGAACAGCTTGTCCGAAGCCAGCTTGGTCGCCCCATACAGGTTGACCGGGCTGCTGGCCTTGTCCGTGGAGAGCGCGACGACTCGCTTGACGCCCTTGTCGATGCAGGCATCGATCAAGTTCATGGCGCCCATGATGTTCGTCTTGACGCACTCGAAGGGGTTGTACTCCGCCGTGGGAACGATCTTGGTCGCCGCCGCGTGGACCACGTAGTCGACGCCGTCCATGGCCCGGTACAGACGGTCGCGGTCGCGCACGTCGCCGATGAAAAAGCGCAGGCGGCTCTCGTTGGGAAACCGCTTGGCCATCTCCCACTGCTTCATCTCATCCCGGGAGTAGATGATGAGCTTCTTGGGCCTGTGCGCGGCCAACGTCATGGGCACGAAGGCATGCCCGAAGGAGCCGGTGCCGCCGGTGACCAACACGGTCTTGTCGGAGAACATTCCCTCAATCTAGCAGGGGTGCCTCGCGCGCTCCAAGTTCGGCGCGTCCCGCCGCCGCGCCACAGCGCGAGCGCATCGTCGCGAACGCTCGTCGCCACCAGCGCGAGCAAGCGCTCGAACAACGTGGAGCCTTCACCCACCTCGCGCGTCGAACAGCCGAGCCGCATTCCTCGGAGAAGCGGCGGGTGCGATCGACGTGTCGTGGACGAAACGGGACGACTAGGTCTCGACTGCGGCGGGTGCGGACGGCGAGGCCGTGCGACGCGCGCGCAGGGACAAGAGGGCGACGACGAGGTAGGCGGCGAGCACGACGTAGAGCAGCGCCTTCAGGCCGATCGCCATGGACAAGAACTCGGCGAGGCCACCGGCGACGGCGCCGAGCAGGTTCCAGCCAAAGGCGAGTTCCGGCCGGACGCGCTCGGCGAAGCGCAACGCGAAGCAGGTGGAGGCGAAGAACACCGGAGTGCCGACGAGAGCGATCGAAGCGAGCATGCGCGCGGGCGGCTCGAGGTCGAGCAGAACGCCGGTGGGCACCAAAATCACTGCCACGAGCGAGAGAACGAGGCCTAACAGGCTCGCGAGCCATGGGATCGGCCGCCACGCCATGGCGACGGTGGCGATCAGCACCATCGTGAGGATCGCGGCAAACACCACCGCCGAGGTGAACCAAGTCGCGCCCCAGGCCAGATTCATGGCCGTCACCGAGCGTGTTTCGAGCAGCAGGAACGCCACGCCGAACAGGAACATCTCGAGGTCGATGCCGCCGCGAACGCGGAATCCTCGGCGCATGTCGGGCGAGGCGATCAGCACGCCGACGAGCGAGATGCCGGCGAACGCCCCGATCAGGAGCGCGTAGAAATCGCTCACTCCGCGCTCGACGAGATACAGGAAGGGCCAATCGTCGTCGGGCAACTCGGTGGTCGCGTGGATCGCTGCGACCTGCTCCGGATCAGGGCGTCGCACGCCCTTGAGCTGGGCCGCGTCGAAGGCGTCTCCGCAGAAGAACATCGCGTGGCCGTCGTAGGTCTTGGCCTTGACCAGCGGCGGCTTGCCGAAGATCTCGGTGAGCAGCGCGATCTGGCGGTCGCGGATGTAGTCCGCAACGTGGCAGTCGAACAGCACCACGAACGCGCCGCCGGGCGCAAGGCGATCGCGGGCGAGCTCGAAGCACTCGCGCGTGTAGACGAAATTGTCGAGGCGCACGTTCGATAGCGCCGACAGGCGCGTCAGGGAATCGAGCGTTCCGAACAAGATGATGTCGTAGCGCTCCGTCGTGCGGTTGAGGAACGCGCGACCGTCGTCGTTGACGGCGCGCACGCGCGGATCGGAGTACGGCCGGTTCGGATGGCCGCGGCGGCCGAGTTCCTGAATCAACGGGTCGATCTCGACCGCCGTGACGTCGGCCACGCCCTCGTCGAGCATGGTGGCGACGTCGTTGCCTGACCCGGCCCCGATCACCAGCCCCTTCTTCGGCACTTCGGGGAGCAGTCGGTACGGGAGGTGGTAGTCCTCGCGAATCAACTTCATCCACGCATCGATGCGCGGATCGGGATGCGTGTCGTCCTTCGATAGAGGCAGCGCGCCCTGATGCCAGGCGCCGTTGGTCTTGATCAGCAGGCCGGGGCGATCGGCGGGAATCTCGGTCGAGACCGCGTAGTAGGGACTGTAGAGCTCAGCCTTCTCGGCGAGCTTGACCACGGCGACCAGCGCCAGCGCGCCGATGGCGTGGTAGGCCCAGAACCTGCGGCGCGCGAGCAGGAACGGCGCGAGCGCGAGCACAATCGCCGTGAACCAGACCACTGGGAACGTGCGCAGGAAGCTCGCCAGCGAGAACAGGATCACGCCGAGCAACGAACCGGTGATGTCGAAGGCGTACCCCCACAGGGAGTTGGATCGTTCGCGGAAGCGCGCCAAACGCTCCGCCACCATCTGCCCGAGCGGAACGAAGGTCAGCGCCGAGGCCATGAAGGCCCAGACGATCGGGAACTTGACGCCCTCGACGATCGGCGCACCCGTGCCCTCGAGGTCGTCATAGAGCAGCCACAAGAAATCGGTCACCGTCTCCGAGGTGAACACGACGCCACTCAGGGCCCACGCCGTCAGGGCGAGCGTCACCATCGAAACGGGCCACAGCCACAGCAGCGAGCCCTTTCCCGCGCGCAGGCAGCCGAGCCCGAGTCCGAGGAAGGCGCTGATCAGGATCAGGTTCGGAAAGTAGGCCAGCACTCGCACCTGACCGGGCAGCCAGCGAATGAGGGCGAGCTCTTGCACCAACACCGCGAAGGAGATCAGGGTCAGTTCCAGACCGATGCGACGCGGCGAGTGCGGGGGCTGTTGCAAGTGGGGTCCTCTTTCGGAGCCGAAGTGTGGAGGGAGGAAGGTCCGAGGACAAGCTGGGCGAGGAGGATCGGCTGAAGGTCCGTCCGGCAGGAGTTCTCGCGAGCCTCGCTGGACGCCGGTCGATTTCCTGCGGGACCGAGCCACGCAAGAGAGACCGAGCCGAGGGCCGCTCCGGCCTGCGGCGCGGGGAGACTCGGAGCGCCCGTGGGAGTGGTGCGGCGGGTCGGCGCGGGCCACGCTAGGCTCGGCGGACATGAGCCTCGCGGGTCCGCTCCTTGGCCTCGTCCTTGCGTTGATCGCGAGCCTGCCGGTCCCCGCGCTGGTGTTCTTCGTGGCGCGTCGGCGCAGTTGGAGGCGCGGGTGGCGCGCGCTCGCGGGAGTGCTCGGCGCCGTGGTGAGCTGCTCACTCCTCAGCGTCGGCGTGCTCGCGCAAGGGGATGCCTCCCCGCCGACGCAGCACTCGCAGTTCGACGGCCTCGATGAGGTCGTGACGTGGAGCTTGTTCGGCCTCACTCACGCGCTCGTGCTCGCCGCCCTGCTCGTCCTCGACCGCCGCGCCCCCAGCTCCTGACCCGTCGCCTGATCGGACCCCTGATCTGCCCCCTGATCTGCCACTAGGGGGGGGGCGAAGT